>CANGFA010000057.1 GCA_947453145.1 Bacteroidota bacterium | reverse complement strand
GGCATACACTGCATGAAAATGAGGAGGATTATGATCCCTGTAAAACATACGAATGATGACCCCAAGAAAATAACTAATTTGTGGCATGAGATAATTTTGGACTGAGAATTTCTCCAAAATTTTTACCAGTCAATTCAGCATAAATAGTAGTAGCATCAATTTCAAGTTCGTTTGACCAAGCAATTGAATACCCATTTGTATAAACCTTAGCGAATTCATTTTTATCTTGAAGTACTTTGAAAATTCCCTTTTGAACCAAATCGTTTAATTCAATAGTGCCATAAACACCATCATCAAATTTGATGCTAATGATATAGTCAGATACATATTTAACTTCTTGAACTTTCATACCCAAATTTACAAAGAAAAACATACAAATACGGGTGAACGTATAAATACACATTAATATGGGTTAATTCAACCCTAGGCATTAATTGAAATACCCCTAAGTCACTGATAGACAAAGAAAAAGCCATCATTGCTGATGGCTTGTCTAGTTTCGCTCCCCCTTCAGGACTTGAACCTGAGACCCTCTGATTAACAGTCAGATGCTCTAACCAACTGAGCTAAGGAGGAGTGTTCCTTTTAATAGGGTGGCAAAAATAATAAAAAATAGCAAAGAACAAAAGTTTAAAAGAAAGAATTGGGCTTAAATCCAATAAATATTCCTTCGGGACGCTGTTCTACCGGATAAGTCTTTAAAAAATAGCCTTCACCCGTGGTATTTCGGCCATTTTTCATGTCAAAAGCATATCTATGCAATGGACAAACCACCTGACATTGGGAGTTAATATAACCAGAAGCCATGCGACCACTTGCATGAGGGCACTTTTGGGCAAAAGCATAATACCCCTCAGACCATTTAGCAAGGGTAATTTTACGCCCTGCTAGCTCCATTTCGAGCATGCCATTTTCGCTAAAATCAAGGCTTAAAGGAAATTCGGTTACTAATACCCAATTCATGCAACAATAATTATTATCATTAAGTAATTAAGTAAAGAAAACCGTTTTGTAAGGATACTTTATCTGGTACATATCACGCACCTTATGTAAGATAACCGTTCTTAATTCTTCGATATTTAATTTTTCGATGGCCGATACAAAAACACATTGGTTATTGGTAATGCCATTCCAACGCTCTTTTAATTCTCTTAAAATATCTTCCTTTACTTCATCCTCTAACCACTCGTCAAAATATTTTTGTTTGTACAAATCCATCTTATTAAAAATAGTCACTACGGGTTTATCAAAGGCCTTTAGCTCCTGCAAAGTTTTGTTCACAACGGCAATCTGATCCTCATATTGAGCATGTGAAATATCTACTACATGCAATAGCACATCCGCTTCTCTCACTTCATCCAACGTACTTTTAAAGCTTTCTACCAAGTGATGCGGAAGTTTGCGAATAAATCCAACAGTATCACTTAATAAAAAAGGCGTGTTTTCAAAAACAACTTTACGCGTTGTTGTATCCAAAGTTGCAAATAATTTATTCTCTGCAAACACATCACTCTTACTCATTAAATTCATGATGGTACTTTTACCCACATTGGTATAACCCACTAGGGCAACTCGAATAAACTCACCTCGCTCCTTGCGCTGCGTAAAAGATTGCTTATCAATTTCCTCTAATCTTTTTCTTAATAACGAGATTTTATCTTTTACGATACGACGGTCTGTTTCAATTTCTGTTTCACCAGGACCTCTTGAACCAATACCCGCACCCTGACGTTCCAAGTGGGTCCACATTCCTTTTAAGCGAGGTAAAATATATTGATATTGCGCTAGCTCTACCTGTACTTTTGCAGATGCTGTTCTGGCTCTAGAGGCAAAAATATCAAGAATAAGATCTGACCTATCAATGACTCTACACTTTACTTCCTTTTCAATATTGGAAATTTGCGATCCTGTAAGTTCATCATCAAAAATAACCATGTCAATATCTTTGGCTGCCACATATTGTTTTATCTCCTCTAATTTTCCTTTACCCACAAATGTTCTTGAATCAGGATGTTGTAATCTTTGTTTAAATAATTTAATAGTCATCGCACCCGCTGTCTCTGCTAAAAAAGCAAGCTCCGCTAAGTATTCATTAACTTGCTCCTCAGTTTGATCCTTTTGTATAAGTCCTACCAATACTGCCTTCTCTTCCTTTTTAATAATACTTTTCTTCTCTATCAAAATGCAATGTTTTTACAAAGATAATCTAATGTTGGGGGTAAATAAAAAACCCTCCTATGACAGAGGGCTTTTATAATATTGTTCACGTTTATTATAATCCACTTATGGTTAATCCAAAGGATAATTTGTTCATTGTGGCGCCATAGCCATCACGTAAATAACCAGTTGGGCAATAACCCATGTCAAAGGAAAGGATACCATAACCAAAACGTCCAGTTAAAGTAATGTCTGTTCCATTAAAAAAACGAGTGTCTTGTTGCTTCTCGATATATGTTTTACCATAAATAGAGTAACCAGTTGAAGATTCATAATTTTTAGACTTAGTATAAGCCGATAACAATTGGCCAATTTTGATTCCTGCTGCTGCCTTCCAAGACTTACCTGGGTGAGCAGGATCACTAAAATATCTTATCTCCACAGGCGCTTGCAAATAAATAGTTGTGATTTTTTGTTTTGCAAAATGATTCGCATTTGAATCTAAATGCTGAAAAGGCAAAGTAGTTCCGCTAGATTTAATATTAACATAAGTGTGTGGATCAAAAAAGATATTACTTGTTCCAATACCTACGCCATATGCAACACTATATTTAGGATTTTTCTTAAATGGCTTATCGTACATGAAGTAAACATTAAAGTGTCTGCTAAATCCACTTGTTTTAACGCTATCCGGTCTGCTGCCTAACTGGTCTGAACCGAATTGTATCATTAAGTGATCCGCAGGACGTCCTGTAAGGTCAATTTTAGTATCGGTATTACTAGTTGTTTGCGCTTGTGCGAATAATCCAAAGCACAAAAAGGAAATGGTAGATAATATTACTTTCTTCATCCCGCAAAAATAGCTGAAAAAAAGGGTAGATAGTCTTAAAAAAGGTTAAAAATTAGTCAAGTATGGCTGAATAGATAGTCAATTTTTACTATTTTTGCCGCCTACATCGAAAGATGCGGGCCTATAGCTCAGTTGGTTAGAGCACCTGACTCATAATCAGGGGGTCCCAGGATCATGCCCTGGTGGGCCCACAGCCGAAAGGCAACATTATCAAGGGTTTATGCT
>CANGFA010000056.1 GCA_947453145.1 Bacteroidota bacterium | reverse complement strand
GACCGGGATTGCCAGCTTCGTTTCACTACGCTGTCATCCCAAACAGTTCGCCTTACCCAAAGCCTTTCAACCTATTCGCTTCGCAAATAGGTTGCCTTTTTTAACGCTCATCCGCTCAATCAATCGAGCTTGTTTCGCGGCTTCGCATTAAAAAAGCCTGTCTCGATAAATCGTGACAGGCTTTGTAGCGAGACCGGGATTTGAACCCGGGACCTCAGGGTTATGAATCCTGTGCTCTAACCAACTGAGCTACCTCGCCAGAACCTTTTGGTTATAACCTTTAAAGGGTGGCAAAACTACTTAATTTTTTTGAATTTATAGGTTCACTTTAAGACTAAAAACAGACTGGCCCTCAAAAAATCCTTCAAATACATCTCCTTTGGCAGTAGGACCAACGCCGGCAGGTGTTCCGGTATATATTAAGTCTCCTGGGTGAATAGTAAAATACTCAGTAATGGCAGCTAAAATTTTATCTAATGGGTAAATCATCAAACTAGAGTCGCCAGTTTGAACTGTGTTTCCATTTTTTGACAATGTATAATGAATGGGGCCGGATAAAATTTCAGGGGTTAATGTATGCCAAGTACCTAATATTGCTGCATTGTCAAATGCTTTTGCTTTTTCCCAAGGAAGCCCTTTTTCTTTTAATGTATTTTGTAAATCACGCGCCGTAAAATCTATTCCCACGCTTATCGCATCGCAATATTCAATCACCGGAATTCCTTCGGGATGTAAATTGGTTAAATTTTTTCCTTTCTTACTTACACGCAATACTAACTCTCCTTCAAAATGTAAATCATTCGTAAAACTAGGAATCGAAAAGTTCTCGCCAGTGGGTAATAATGCATTATCTGGCTTCATGAAAATAATAGCAGTGGTTGGCACTTCATTTCCTAATTCATGTGCATGTGCAACATAATTTCTTCCAATACAAAATATACTCATAAAAATATTTTTTTTTGATAATGTACAATCACCTACTCAACTTTAATATCCAACGCATTTGCCATGGTCATGGTACGAGATAACCCAATCGAGGCAAAGGACTCTATCACTTCAACACATTTCTGTATTTTTAAATCAATTAATTTTCTTTCATCCTGCGCCCACTTGCCCAATACAAAATCTACCTGTTGTCCTTTGGCAAAATTATTTCCAATTCCAAAACGCAGTTTTGGATAAGCATCTGTTCCTAAAGTTAATTGAATGTCTTTTAATCCATTATGTCCCGCATCAGAACCAGTCGCGCGTAATCGTATTTTTGAAGTTGGCAATGCCAAGTCATCCACAATGGTCAAGGTATTTTCTACATCTACTTTTTCTTTATCCATCCAATATTTAAACGCTTTACCGCTTAGGTTCATGAATGTAGTTGGTTTTACACATATAAAAGACTTACCCTTCCATTTTACTTCTGCTACTTCAGCTAGCCTGTCTAATTTAAAAAAGCCTCCATGCTTAATGACAAATGCGTCCAACACATCAAACCCGATGTTGTGTCGAGTATGCGCGTATTCCGCACCTACATTTCCCAATCCTACTAATAAAAATTTAGACATGGTGGTTTATCTGTTCAGCTTCAAATTTAAGTAAAATTGCCAAGCATCTAAAACAAAAATCCCGACAGGGATTTAAAATCATTTAGAGGTTTTTTACAGGGTTTTATTTTCTTTAAAAACGCTGTAAAAAACAAAACCCCCTGATTGCTCAAGGGGTTTTTTATATTCAATTGGATTGAATTATTTTTTAGCTGTCTTTGCTGCCTCAGACTCTTCTTGTTTTAACTGACGAGTCATAACAATAGAAGCAACTGGGATACGAGGAGGGTTTAAGATTTCCATGTTTGCAACTTGAATATCTTGAATACGTATATTTTCATTCAATTCTAAGTTGGTAATGTCAAGCTCAATAAACTCCTTCAAGTCTTTTGGTAATGCTTTTACTTTTACTGCCTTTACTTTAGAAACTAATTTACCACCCGCTTTAACACCGGCAGCTGATCCTACTAATTTTAAAGGCAAAGTAGCGATTACTTTTTTGTTATCTACTAATTCTAATAAGTCAACATGCAATAATGCATCTGATACTTTATGAAATTGTAAATCTTTCAAGATACACTTGTAAGTTTTACCTTCTACTGTAACTTCTGCTATTTGGAATTCACTTGTGTACACCAATGGCTTAAACGCCTTTGCAGAAGCATAAAAATTAACTTCCGTAGCACCCCCGTAAATTACACCTAGCACATTTTCCTGAGAGCGTAGTTGGCGGGCGGCTTTTTTGCCAGCTTCGGTCCTCAAGTGGCCTTCGATTGTAACTGTCTTCATTTGAGATCTATTTGTTTTTTTAAAAATTGGAGCTTCGTTTTCACAAAACCCCGTCCATTATTCTTTCTCAATAATGGAGCGCGAAGATAGGAAATAAAAAAGTAGCAACCAAGGCTGCTACTTAATATTATCTAACTAATTGGTTTTTAACCCCTTGACTTTAATTGGGAGTGTATAAATAAGCTTGTAATACTCTTATTTTCATAGGCATTTCTAATGGCAATAGCGAATAAGTCTGCTACGGTTACCACCTTAATCTTAGGAGAGCTATGTTGCAATGGAATGGTATCACAAACCACCAACTCTTCTAAAATAGAATTTTCGATGTTTTCATAAGCCTTTCCACTTAATACGGGATGGGTAATTAAAGCACGAACGGTTCTAGCACCTTTCTCTTTTAATAAAGCTGCCGCTTTTACCAAGGTACCGCCTGTATCACAAATATCATCTACCAAAACAATGTCTTTACCAGCCACTTCTCCAATAACCACCATACTCGCAATTTCGTTAGCACGCTTTCGGTGCTTATCACATATTACCATTTCGGCATTAAAGTAGTTAGCCACTTCACGAACACGATTCGTACTTCCTACGTCTGGTGCCGCAAAGCAAAGCTTCTCTAATTTTAAAGATTCTATATAAGGAATAAAAATAGCCGAGCTGTCCAAGTGATCCACTGGTACATCAAAAAATCCTTGAATTTGTGCAGCGTGTAAGTCCATGGTGATAACCCTGTTCGCGCCTGCTGCCTCTAATAAAGAGGCTATTAATTTTGCTCCTATGGCTACCCTTGGTTTATCCTTTCTGTCTTGACGAGCAAAACCATAATAAGGAATCACTACGATAATTTTATAGGCACTTGCACGTTTTGCAGCGTCTATCATTAATAATAATTCAAACAAATTGTCGGTTGGTGCATAGGTACTTTGTACAAGGAAAACATAGTCTCCACGCACACTTTCTAGGAAAACGGGCTGAAACTCACCGTCGCTAAATTTTTGAATGTTTATTTTTC
>CANGFA010000055.1 GCA_947453145.1 Bacteroidota bacterium | reverse complement strand
AGGAAGAATGGAATGTTCATGACAATCCACTGATAGTTAAGAATGCTTTTAAGTGCATTCTTAGGGGCTTGTTTTTCGGGTACGGACATACGGTTTATAATCTTTCGGCAGCACGCAATTTTGCGCTTCTGCTTCGATTGTTTTCTTTCATCTCTTGCTCTGAAGCCACTACCGGTTTTTTGGTAATGATCTTCCAAATCACTTCTCTAGGGTTAGAGAGAAATGGATTTGTTTTGTTTTCTTCTTCGGGTGCTACTTTAAAAGCATTCTTTACCATTCTGTCTTCAATAGAATGAAATGTAATAATCACTGCACGTCCACCTGGTTTGATTACCAATGGTAACTGTGCAAGAAATTCATTTAACACTTCCATCTCTTCATTGACCACAATTCGAATGGCTTGAAAAACTTGCGCCCAATATTTATTGGGATTTCCTTTTACTACAGGTGCAATTAGCGTTTTAAAATCTTGTACTGTGTTTAGTTTTACATGTTTGCGATTATCAACAATATGCTTTGCTAAAGTTTTCGAGTTCGTCACTTCACCATACTGTTCAAACATCTTGTGCAACTGTGTTTCACTAAAAGTTTCTATTACTTGCGCTGCGGTAATATCTTGGCGTTGATCCATTCTCATATCAAATGGTCCATCAAAACGCGTAGAAAAACCTCTTGAACCTTCATCAAACTGATGACTGCTAACACCTAAGTCGGCAAGCACACCGTCTACTTGGTCAATTTTGTGCAATCGTAAAAACCTTTGTAGGTACCTGAAATTTTCTGGAACAAATAATACACGGTCATCATTTGGTAAATTGTTTTTTGCGTCCGCATCCTGATCAAATGCAATTAAGCGACCCTTGGGTCCTAGCTTTGATAAAATGCCACGACTATGTCCTCCTCCACCAAATGTTACATCAACATAAATACCATTGGCTATGATATTAAGATGGTCCATTGTTTCGTGAAATAATACAGGTACATGATAATCAGATTGTGGAATGTTGGATGTAGGGTTGGTCATCGCTTTTCCTTAATCTTTATTATGATTACCTGACATTACTTCTTGCGCCAGATTACTAAATTCATCTGCAGAGAAATCCTCAAAGAGCTTTTTATAAGAACTTGCATCCCAGATCTCAAAGCGATCTAATGCAGCAGCTAAAACAATCTCTTTTCCAGGTAAAGCAAACTCTCTTAAAGTAGGAGGCAATAATAAACGGCCTGCGCTGTCCATTTCCACCTCGGTTGCTCCGCCTAAAAATTGACGTCTAAACTGACGCACTTTAGGATCAAAATCATTCAACTGGCTAATCTTATCTAATATCTTTTGCCAGCTTCCAATTGGATAAAGTGTCAAGCACTTCTCAAAACCCCTACTAACAATAAAGCGCGTCTCCCCTTCCACCAGCTGTTTTTTCAAACTGCCGGGAACCAGGAAACGCCCTTTAGCGTCGATAGTTGATTGATATTCTCCGTGAAAACCTGTCATTGTTAATAATTAGTGTGATTTTTACCACTTGTTCACACAAAATAACACTTTTTACCACTTTTAATGGCAAAATAGACCTTTCTAGTTTTCCACAAGAAATGAACCGGCCTAAAAGCTATACTAGTAAAGGATTTGAACTTGATTTGGTCTATTTTCAAGAAATTGGGATGTTAAGAACTGTGGAAAACCCCCATTTTAAGGTTTATAACTGGTGAATTAGGTCATAAAATTGGACAAATGTACCTTTGTGCCATGTTCAATAAGCCCAAAATAGCCATTCAGGACTTTGATTATACCCTTCCTGAGGAACAAATAGCCTACACACCCACGGCGAATAGATCCGATAGTAAACTACTGGTTTGGGATCAATCCATAATCGCGGAAAGTAATTATGCGCATATAGCTGAATTTATACCAGAAAATGCAACACTTATTTTTAACAATAGTAAGGTAATTGCAGCAAGAATTTTATTTGAAAAAAATAATGCATCATCATTAAATAATTTCGCTCTTAATTCAAACGAAGAAAATGAAAATGTAGAAAAGCAAAATAGTATCATTGAAATATTTTGTTTAGAACCAACCGAAAAATATACACCTGTATTATTGGCTATGCAGGCTACACAAAAAGTAGAATGGAATTGTTTAGTGGGTGGTGCTAAAAAATGGAAACACGAAGTATTGAGTAAAAAAATAAATGTGAATAATACTTCGCTTATTATTCAAGCTCGAAAAATAAAACAAGATGCAGGAAAATTTATTATTGAGTTTTCCTGGGATCATCCATCCTATACCTTCTCTGAAATACTTACTACAATTGGCCATATTCCACTGCCACCTTATATACAAAGGGCTGTAAACGAGCAAGACAAAGATAGATATCAAACAACTTATGCAGTTGAGGAAGGCTCCGTAGCAGCCCCTACTGCAGGCTTGCATTTTAACCAAGAGCTATTTGAAAATTTAAACGAGAAAAATATTCATCAAAGATATTTAACATTACATGTTGGTGCTGGAACATTTATGCCGGTTAAAACAGAAACCATTGACCAGCATACCATGCATGCAGAATTTATTGAAGTAGATCGTAGTTTAATTCAATACTTAAGTGAAAATGAAGCGAGTACAAGTAAGCCAATCATCGCAGTAGGCACTACTAGCTTGCGCACGATTGAATCTATCTATTGGATGGGTGTGAAATTGCATCAACATAAACTTATGCAATTGAATATTATTTCATCGGCAGATTTAAACCTACACCAATGGGATGCTTATGAATTAGTGGAGCAATCCTTGAGTGTGAAGGAATCTATGAATGTACTCCTTAAATGGATGGATGACCATAAGCAAACTAAACTCATTGCTAAAACGCAATTAATGGTAACACCCGGATATGAATTTAAAATATGCGATGCTTTAATTACTAATTTTCATCAGCCAAAGTCCACCTTGTTATTAATTATTGCAGCCATTACTGGGGAGGATTGGAAAAATGTGTACAGCCATGCATTAGCAAATCAATACCGTTTCTTAAGTTATGGAGATGGATGTTTATTTTGGACTCACCACAGGTAAGGTTATAACCATTTTGGTGCCCTTTTCTAATTCACTCTGTACTTTAATTTTTCCTTTGTGAATATCAATTACCCATTTTACATAACTCATTCCTAGTCCAAATCCTTTCACATTGTGTATATTCCCCGTATGTGCACGATAAAATTTTTCAAAAATATTTTTTGCGGTCACGGCATCCATGCCAATCCCTTTGTCTTCAATTACAATTTGGATTTCCGCAGGCAAGGAAATAGTGGAAATAGTAATATCTATAAAATCTTTGGAATACTTAATTGCATTATCCACTAAATTTGAAAATACATGCAATAAATACTCTTCATCTGCTTCTATGACCGATGGATCGGCTTCAAAGTGGGTATGTATTTGGGAAGGCTTTGCATCCAATTGAAGTTTAAAACTATCTAAGACACCAAAAATTAAATCATGTACATCAACAGGCTGTTTATTTAATTCATACTCTTTCTTTTCTAATTGAGCGGCTTGTAAAATCACTTCTACATGTTTATTCATTCGCTCATTTTCCTCTTTAATGATAGTGCTAAAATAATCTACCGACTTGTTTTCACTTTGGACCTTGGGACTTTTCAAAGCATCCACTGCCAAGGAAATAGTAGCTAGTGGCGTTTTTAATTCATGCGTCATATTATTAATGAAGTCCCGCTTAATTTCATTTAATTTTTTTTGTGTGACCAGGGATTTTACTGTAATAAAAAACGCTGCTAATACAATAAAAATAAATAATACCGCTCCTAAAATAATCCATTGCAAATCATGCAATATATAGGACCTAATTTTAGGTACAATAATGATGATGGTCTCAAATGGACCCACTGGCTCAATATAATCTTGCGCAATTACCGATACCCTTACTTGTAAAGTATTTAATGAGGTATCTCCATAAACATCATTGAACTTGGCACTTT
>CANGFA010000054.1 GCA_947453145.1 Bacteroidota bacterium | reverse complement strand
TCCAAAGCATTCGCTTTTAAATCAATTCTGTTTGATAAAGAAGTTGTATCAAACTTACTATTTGCCAACTGTGTTGGTGTAACATATTTTACCACACTATCTGCAGTATTTAATTTTGTATTCACCGTATTTTGAACAAGGGTTAGTGCCTGTGATTTTGCATAAGGCAAAAGCATTTTAGCCGTATCATTCACATTTAATTTGGTATCAAATCCTGCTACCGTTTTTGCATGTAAGGCATAAGGAACCGTTCCAAAAGAGGTAGTACCCAAATCGATCCAATCTTTTGCATAGTTCCAAGATTCAAGGGGAGCAACTGGCGTAATTGAAATTTGCAAGTTTAAAAAATAAGGACCCGCAGACCAATCTATACTATTCAAATTGGAAAAACTACCACCAGTTCTATTACCCTTTCCAATACTTATTCCAAACACACCAGAAGCATCGGTTGAAGTTTGAAATTCTTCCACCAACACTTTTGTTCCAGTTATGGATGACTGAATAATGGTTGCTTGCACATAGATTTTTCTGTCTTTAGCTGGGTTAGCATAATTATCTCTTGCAAGCGCTTGAAAAAAGATACCATTATCAAATGACTGTGCTTGGATTTCTTTTTGAAAAAAAGAAAAAGAAATCAATAACATGAATCCTTTTAAAACATTGGATAAATTTTTGTTCATATTGGGTATTAATTAGCTTTTATAAATTTGATTGCATCTGCATAATTTGCAGATTCTATTTTTAGGATATAAGAACCTGCAATAAGCATTCCCATATCTACCATCACGCCTTGAAAAATATTATAACCAGTTTCTTTTCTAGAAAAAAGAATGCCGCCCTCCATAGTCCAAACACTTATGTTAAAATTTTCAGTTAAAGGTGGGGTATTAATAAACTTAATCTTAGTAGTACTTAAAACAGGATTGGGATAAAGTTTTATGCCTAGCGTGTTAAATTTTACATTCACATCACAATTTGTAACAAACTGTCCATTGGCTCTTGATCCGTTTAAAACCGCTATACCAGTTTGAACATCTAAACAATTGGCAACACTTTTAAAACTAATGGCAGTAGCATTACTATTGGTATTCCCAATAATACCTACACTACTCATAGTAAATGCAGGACTCAATTGCGCTAAACTATTTTTGCTTAAAAGCAAGCACAAGAACATTGAAATGCCAACTACAAATATTTGTTTGTACTTACTCATTTTGTACTATAATATAATTGTGTTTTAGCCCCATTTTTTGTATAGGATAAAATCAAATTTTGAACACCAACCGATTCTATAGCGTAAGTATAATTAGCAGGGGCTCCAGAAATGGTACTTGCATTTACATATAATTGTAAAATATTAGTAGGCTTTTGAATTGCATAATAACCAATAATGCCATCAGAGTCTTTGGTTTGTCCGTTCTTTAAAAAATTTATAAAGTAAGTGGTTTGCCCTACATAGCTTTTAGTCACATTATTAGTTACGCTATAGTCCAAATACCAAGTCTTGTCCGAAAGCATACCTTTGGTAACATTTAACTCAGCAGCAGTCTCATTCTTACTACATGCAGATAAGCCTGTAATAAACAGGAAGGCAATGGTGAAATAGTTATTCTTTATTTTCATTTTATTTTGTTTGTATTAAAAGAAATCACTTGCTTTAACAAGCATGCCAAAATCAAAACTATTTAGCGTTGTGTTGATAGGTGCTGCTGTGAAAGAGGAAATCCCTTGCTTATAATGAAGGAAAAAAGTGTAGTAGTTTCTATTTGTAAATTCAAGACCGATATCGCCTCTTAATACAAAGCGATGATAATTGCTATGTGCCATATTATCCTCCGAAGATTTAGATAAACGGGTATCTATACTAGGGCCCAGTACAAGTCTAAATTTAAATTTACTAGTATCTGAAATATTTAAAACTGTTTTGTAATGAACTGCCGTATTTAACATCCAAAAAACATTATCCGCTTTGAAGTTTGAATAGCTACCTAAGAAAGGTTGTAAGGCAACCGATTCTTTATAATTGGTTCCCGTAGACATTCTATGAACACCAAAGTCAAATGAATAGGAATGGTTCTTTTTATTTCCAGTTTGAGCGCTTAATCCAGCAAAGAAACCAGGCTTAAACGCATTGTTATTATAATTAGATAAATTATAATTAAAGGCGGAACTGTAATTCCCGGTTGCTATATTTTGCTTGGCCAAATCCATTCCAGCAAATAGGTAAATACCATTTGCCTTTGATTGTAAAAATGTTTTAGACTTAGTGAAAAAGCTTTGAGCTGCTAAAAATTGGGGAGTAATGGCTATCATTAATAGTATAAATAGCTGCCTCCATTGTAATTTTAATGCCTTCATTATTTAGGTATATGTACCCAAATATCATTTTATAGAAAATAGTCGCCAATTAATAGGAGAAACTTATCTAATAATGGCGTTGTCTATTATGAAGCGTTGATTACCATTGTTTTACAATAGCATTAACCATTTACGGAATCAATAATATCGGATGGATTACCTCCATGAAATTTCTTAAATGGTTTATATAAATGCTGGCGCGAGGAAAAACCTACCTCTTTAGCGAGTGCATCAATGGTGTAATTTTTGTATTTAGGATTATTTACAATATCAATAAAATAGGAGATGCGATTTTTATTGACCATATCATTAAAGCTCATGTCATATCTGCTATATATAAAACGATATAACTCACTTGAACTTACATTTAAACACTGAGCAAGTCCTTCCATATTTGCCTCTTTATTTGTAAAATATAATTTTGTATAAAAGGCATTAATGAAATCTAATTCACTCACTTCGAATTTTGGTTCTCTTGCAAAGCTCTCCCCAAGTGCAATAGTTAATGCCGATTTATTTAGGAATGTGGGCCTATAAAAAATGAGCAATAACATGTATATGTATAAATAGAAAGTAATATAATGTCCTAATGCTGGGTATGTTTTATAAAAAGGGAAAGGGAGATATAAAACCAATAAATTAATAATTAAAAAGAAAATAGAGATGGTCCACTTTTTTATTCTGTCAAAATAAATATTACTAATATTGAATTTAATAGTGATATTATACAAAAAATAAATAAAGGTAACGAAGAAGCTACCAATCAGAATTGGTTTGATTACCTTAAAGAACAAAGGCAATTCCAACCCTTCATTCACAACTATAACAATGGTTTGAGGCTTTAACTTACTTAAATAGTTAGGGACATAGTTAACACTGTACCAATAAGAGAAAATGGTAAAACAAATAAGAATAGCTGAATTAATATTTACCCATAGTTTTAACTTTGGAAAATACAATATTGAAAATATTTGCATAAAGGCACTTGCAATCATTGCCTTAAATAAAATGAACAAAAAAACATAACTAGTGGTATCAGCTACTTGTGCTTGAATATAGGAAGCCGATCCAACACATGCTACCAATAGCAATAAAACCAATTTTAAAACAATGGGTCGTTTAAACTTCCACAATAAATCAATAAAGGTGATGAGCGCAAAGACAAAAGAAGAAAAATACAATTGGTTTATTAAAAACATAATTCGAGGGGGAGGTCATTAATTATTGAACTCTACAAATTACGACTTAATTCTATAAACAGGCTGCGAAAGGGGCTAATTACCAACCACTAATTTCTAATATCTCTTTTGTATGATCTTTTGTATCAGGCTTTTCTATAATGTGTTGCACCATGCCCGCTTCATCTATCAAAAAAGTAGTTCTGGTGGTGCCCATATAAGTACGACCCATGAATTTCTTCTGGCCCCATAAATTGTACTTGTCTACGATTTTCTTGTCCTCATCGGCAATTAATGAAAACGGCAATTCATACTTATCAATGAATTTTACATGGGAGGCAACAGAGTCCACGCTAACACCTAACACTTGTAAGCCTTTCTTCATCAATTTCTTATAATTGTCTCTCAGGTTACAAGCCTGTGCTGTACAACCCGGTGTATCGTCTTTTGGATAAAAATATAAAACCACTTTTTGA
>CANGFA010000053.1 GCA_947453145.1 Bacteroidota bacterium | reverse complement strand
TTTACGAAGTTTTATTCAGCCGAAAGCTATCATCAAAATTATTATAACGACAATACCAATCAAGGATATTGTAGATACGTTATTGGGCCAAAAGTAGAGAAGTTTGAAAAAGTATTTAAAGCCAAGTTAAAAAAGGACTAACACTTTATTGACTTTAAAACAGATTGAATTATTTCTTATTTTTATAAGATATATCAATCTGTCTCTATGAAACAACTTACTATACTTCTTTCCTTAATATTATTGGGATTAACAGCCTATTCTCAAACTGTTTTCACAAAAGCAGATACTTTACGAGGAAGTTTAAATGAAAACAGAGATTGGTTTGATGTGAAACATTATACGCTGCACATAAATCCAAATTTAGAAGCGCATAGTTTAGACAATTCATCCGTTTCCTGGGATTGCCAGGTTTTAAAACCACACCAAAAAATTCAAATTGATTTACAACAGCCACTTATTATTGAATCAATATATTTCAGCGTTGTAACTAAAATGAATGGTTATTATTCGAATAAGGTAATTTCAAAAAAAATAAACTTTATAAGAGAAGGAAATATAGCTATTGCCAACATTGATACATTATTAAAGAAGGGCGATTATTTTAGTATTTCCATTGGTTATCATGGCAAACCTCGTGAAGCTGTTCGCCCACCTTGGGATGGTGGATGGATATGGAAAAAAGATAGTAATGGAAAACCATGGGTTTCTGTTGCATGTCAGGGATTAGGAGCTTCGGTATGGTATCCTTGTAAAGACATACAATCCGATGAACCTGATGACGGAGTTCGGATATTTTTAAAAACATTTGAAGGACTAGAATCTATTAGTAATGGACGTTCAGTTTTGGAAGGAGAAGGTGCCAACAGAATGGGCGAATGGATAGTTAATAGTCCAATTAATAACTATAATGTAGTCCCCTATATTGGCGACTATATACATTGGAGCGAAAAATACAAAGGTTTAAAAGGAGACTTATATATCAATTACTGGGCTCTTAGAGAAGACTCCGCAAAAGCAAGAAAACAATTTACGCAAGTGCCTCAAATGATAAAAGCCTTTGAATATTGGTTTGGCCCCTATCCTTTTTACGAGGATGGATTCCAAATGGTACAAAGCCCCCATTTAGGCATGGAGCATCAATCTGCCATTGCCTATGGAAATAAATTTGCGAATGGCTATTTGGGTCGAGATTTATCAGGTTCAGGTTGGGGTTTAAAGTGGGATTTTATAATTGTACATGAAAGTGGTCATGAATGGTTCGCTAATAATATCACTTCAAAGGATATAGCGGATATGTGGGTGCATGAAGGGTTTACCAATTATTCAGAAACTTTATTTACTGAATTTTATTATGGCAAAGAAGCAGCAAATGAATATAGTGTGGGTAGTAGAAGAACCATTAGAAACGATAAACCTATAATTGGACATTATGGTGTGAATGAAGAAGGCAGTGGTGATATGTATGCCAAAGCGGGTAGTATGATTCATAACATAAGACATGCCATGAATAATGATAGTTTATTTAGATCCATTTTAATAGGTTTAAATAAAGATTTTTATCATCAAACCGTAACCACTCAACAAATTGAAACTTATATCTCCAATAAATCGGGTATTGATTTTAGCAAAGTATTTGATCAATATTTAAGAACCATTCAAATACCAACTCTTGCATTTAGTTATGACGAAAAAGAAAAAATCCTTACCTACCAATGGAAGAATTGTGTTACCGGATTTGATATGCCTCTACACTTTAATTATCAAGGAAAGCATTTTGAATTTTTACCCTTAGACTATCAACCTCAAAAAAGACTTATAAAATTGGAACTATTTGATATAAAAGCTTTTGCCGAAGAAATTAAAAAACAATATTACGTTGGGATAATTGTTGAATAATAAATTATTTCACAAGTCCTTCTACACGACCCATACTAAATAAGGTTTTTTTATAGTAAGGCTCAGATAAATCACTTATGGTTACCCCTCTTTTTGAGGAAGCATGTACAAATTTATTGTTGGTCAAATAAATACCAACATGAGAAACTTTATTGGGGCCTTCAGTTTTAAAAAAGATTAAATCACCTTCTTTTAACTCATTCCAATCTACTCTTTTACTTTGTAAATATTGTTCTGCTGCGGTTCTGTTTAATTTAATATTAAAAGTTCCTTCCATTACATCCAATGCAAAATAAGAACAGTCTACCCCATTTTTTGAACCTCCTCCATAAACATAGGGTGTTCCAATCCATTCGTCAATCTTTTTCAATAGGGCAATATTGGATATGGATTCAACAGGCACATCCATTAAAATGGAATATTTTAATTGTAACCAATTGGCTTTTTCCACTTCCGATAAATTCTCGGGCATTTTATCCAAAGGTTTACTTTCAATAGGTTCTATTTCTTCTATTCCTATGGAAGCATTTTTAACATATACTTTACCTGGGGTTACTGATAAATTTTCTAAAAACTCAATACTATCCTTATTAACAACTGTTTTTTGTGAACTACCAATAACTGAAGTAACAGGCATCCCTTTATTAGACATTTTTTGAAGGGTTGTACAACTGCCAAATACGAGTACTACTGTTAAAAAAATAAGGTTATATAATAAAGTTTTTATTTGCATTGTATGCAAGTTAAGTCAAGAAGCCTGAAATAATCTTAAAAACGATATTTTTTAACCATTTTTTGTGGAAAATTAGCCCCCTTTTAAAGCTTCTTTTTATCGATATTTGCATACTTAGTCCCTATCCAATTATGACAACTTTTTCACATTTACACGTTCATACGCAATATTCTCTATTAGACGGGGCAGCTTCTATTGACAAATTATATCAAAAAGCAATAAACGATAATATGCCCGCTTTGGCTATTACCGATCACGGAAACATGTTTGGTGCTTTTAATTTCGTAAATCAAGCTTGGAAAAAAACTAAAGTTGTTGGAAAAGATAAAAATGGAAATGACATTTTAGAACCGGCTGTAAAACCAATTGTAGGCTGTGAATTTTACATGGTAAAAGACAGGCATCAAAAAACCTTTACCAAAGAAAATAAAGACGACCGTTTTCACCAAGTATTACTTGCAAAAAACGCAATTGGATACCAGAATTTAATTAAACTAACCTCCCTTGGTTATATAGAGGGCATGTATAGCAAGTATCCAAGAATTGACAAAGAATTGATATTACAATACCATGAAGGTATTATTGCAACAACCTGCTGTATTGGCGCCCATGTGCCTCAATATATTTTAAGACATGGAGTGGAAGCAGCGGAGAAAGAATTTAAATGGTGGTTAGACATTTTTGGTGAAGATTATTATATAGAATTACAAAGACACCAAATACCTGAGCAGGAAACCATTAATACAACCTTACAAAAGTTTGCAAAAAAATTTAAAGTACCTGTCATTGCAACCAATGATAGCCATTATGTGAATGAAGATGATGCGAATGCGCATGATATTTTATTGTGTGTGAATACGGGTGAGAAACAATCTACCCCAGGTTTTGATGATTTTGTAAATGATGAATTACAAATAAAAAACCGACGATTCAAATTTCCAAACAATGAGTTTTATTTTAAAACTCAAGACCAAATGATTGAATTGTTCAGCGACATTCCCGAAGCCATTGACAACACCAATGCAATAGTTGACAAAGTAGAGGTTCTTAATTTAAAGAAAGATATTTTACTTCCTGCCTTCCCTATCCCAAAAGAATTTAAGATTCATAAGGATGCAAACATGAATCAATGGGAGTTTTTAAAACATATTACTTGGGAAGGGGCACATAAAAGATATCCTGAAATTACGTCTGAAATTCAGGAGAGAATAGACTTTGAATTGTTCACCATCCAAACCATGGGTTTTGCCGGTTACTTTTTAATTGTAAGTGACTTTATTAAAGCAGGTAGAGAGATGAATGTGTTTGTTGGTCCGGGAAGAGGATCAGCTGCAGGCAGTGTAGTTGCTTTTTGTATTGGTATTACCAATATTGATCCTATCAAATACCAATTACTATT
>CANGFA010000052.1 GCA_947453145.1 Bacteroidota bacterium | reverse complement strand
CCACTGGTTACATTTTCTAACCAAGCATTGTTTTGCAAATACCAATCAATGGTAGCAGCCAAGCCTTGTTCAAAAGTAACAGATGGTGTCCATCCTAATTCCTTATTTAATTTAGTTGCGTCAATCGCATATCTACGATCATGACCTGGGCGGTCTTTTACATAAGTGATTAAGCCTTCGCTCTCTCCTTTTGCACGTCCTAGTTTTTCGTCCATTTGCGTGCACAATAATTTCACTAAATCAATATTGGTCCATTCATTAAAGCCTCCAATATTATAAGTGTCTCCTTTTTTTCCTTCATGAAATATTAAATCAATCGCGCGCGCATGGTCAATTACATATAACCAATCACGGGTGTACAAACCATCACCATATACGGGCAATGCTTTTTTATTGATGATATTGTGAATGAATAATGGAATTAACTTTTCAGGAAAATGATTTGGGCCATAGTTATTAGAGCAGTTAGAAACTACAATGGGTAAATGGTAAGTTTCTCCATAGGCTCTTACAAAATGATCACTCGCTGCTTTACTTGCAGAGTATGGAGAGTTGGGATCATAAGGCGTTATTTCTTTAAACAAACCATCTTTTCCTAAACTTCCATACACTTCGTCGGTAGAGATATGATAAAATAAATGATCTCTTTTTTTATCCCAGGTACCATCATGTGCATTTTCATAACTTAAATCTCCTTTCCAAAAATCCTTGGCCGTATTTAATAAATTTACGGTGCCAATTACATTGGTATACACAAAGTCCAAAGGTGAAATAATAGAACGATCCACATGAGACTCTGCAGCCAAATGAATCACATCTGTAATACTATGTTTTTGGAAAATTTCTTTTAACGCATCTGCGTCTAAAATATTTGCCTTCACAAAATGATAGTTAGGCAAAATCTCGATGTCCTTTAAATTTTCAAGATTGCCAGCATAGGTCAAGGCATCCAAATTAAAGATTTGATAACCAGGGTATTTGGTCACCATTAAACGCACTACATGCGATCCAATAAATCCTGCTCCGCCGGTAATTAATATATTTTTTTGCATCTGAATTTGTATCTTACAAAGATATTATTTTGGACATATATATAAGAAAGTAATTTATAATATTAACATTAATATTTACACCATGAAGCAAGAAAGATACTATTCCTTAGACGTATTTAGGGGTGCCACGGTGGCCCTTATGATTTTAGTGAATAATCCTGGAAGCTGGGGGCATATTTTTAGTCCCTTGGAACATGCAAGTTGGCATGGTTGCACACCTACCGATTTAGTTTTCCCTTTCTTTTTATTTGCAGTAGGAAATGCCATGAGTTTTGTGATGCCAAAATTAGCTTTAGGAACTGATGGTGATTTTTGGAAAAAAGTAATTAAACGAACCTTTTTAATATTCGCCATTGGCCTTTTCCTAAACTGGAGCCCATTTGTAAAGTGGTCCGATGGTCAATTGGTTTTTAAAACCTGGGAAAACATCCGTATTCTTGGGGTGTTGCAAAGAATTGCACTTTGCTATTTTTTCGCATCCGTAATTGTGTATTATGGGAAATCACGCATGGCCTTATTTATAGGCATGCTTATTTTAGTAGCCTATTGGATTTTGAATATTTTATTAGGTGCAACAGGACATCCTTATAGTTTATCTGGATATTTTGGAAACGCAATTGATCAAGCCATTTTAGGCGTGAGTCATATTTATAAAGGCGAAGGCGTACCCTTTGATCCAGAAGGTTTAGTAAGCATGTTCCCTGCTATTGTACAAGTGATTTTAGGATTTTTGGTGGGTGAATATATTCAAGCAAAAGGAAAGAATTTTGAAATGCTGTCGCATGTTTTATTAACTGGCGTGGTATTGGTATTTGTTGGCTGGATTTGGGATTTTAGTTTCCCCATTAATAAAAAAATATGGACCAGCAGTTATGTATTGTATACCTCAGGACTTGCTATGATTGCATTAGGGATGTTTATTTATTTATTAGAATTCAAAGAAGCCAAAGGAAAATGGAGTCATTTTTTTGATGTATTTGGGAAGAACCCACTATTCATATTTGTATTAAGCGGATTTTTACCAAGAGTATTAGCACTATTAAGATGGGTGGATCATATAGATGAAAAAGGAAAGCCTGTATATACCAACGCACTCCCTTGGTTTTATGAACATGTTTGTAAAAATATAAATAACGATTTAAGAGTAGGTTCATTTTTATATGCCCTATGCTTTATTAGCTTTATGTTTTTGCTGGCTTATATCCTAGACAAGAAAAAGATATACATTAAGGTATAAATTTAATATACTCGGAATAGGTACAGTATAATGCACCCTATGCATATGTAATTTGAAACGCTGTAATCTGTGGCTACTTAAAAATAAAAGCCGCTTTTTCTAAGCTTTCTGGCTTACCCACGTCTAATAAAATACCATTACTGTGATCGTAATAGTGTATGGCATAATGTTGGGCTAATTGTAAATAGGCATCAATTAAGGAAAACTTTCCGCGTAGTTGCACTTCGTTTAAAAAACAAGCATGTACTATTTGTATGCCGCTAAACGCCTTTTTTACTGCAGTATTGGGATCTCTTAGCGGATTAGCCCATTTTTCTTCCCCAGTTGAATTGTTTTTCCATCCACATAAAGTACCCGCTGCATTAAATATTAAATTTCTGCTAGAAATTCTATCTGTTACCGCCAAAGTGGCCACCAATTCCCCTTCGGCTTTTTGCGCATATTTTTCATCGGCTGCCATCATTTTATGTAAATCCAAATTGGTTAAGATATCGGCATTCATCACTAACCATTTTTCTTCGGTTTCGAAATAATTTGCAGCGCGCAGTAATCCACCACCTGTTTCCAACACTTCATCCGTTTCATCGGAAATAGTTATATGTGCACCCCAACCATTATGATCTTGTACCGTTTGAATAATTTGATCTGCAAAATGATGTACGTTCACAATGATTTCTGTAATACCATAAGACATTAAATATTCCACATTCCTTTGCAACAAGGATTTTCCATTCACCATGGCCAAGGCCTTGGGATGCTTATCTGTAAAGGGTTTTAACCTTGTACCTAAACCTGCTGCTAGTATCATTGCACGCATAAAATACTATTTAACCCAATTATTTTTATTGGTATGTTCTAGGTTCACTTTTACTTTATATTTATTTCTTAAATGCCTTGCTGTTTGCTCCGCAGCAAATACACTTCGGTGTTGTCCACCTGTACATCCAAAATTAATTTGCAGAGACTCGAACCCTCTTTCTAAATAATTTTCAACAGTGATATCAATTAAATCCCAAACACTATTTAAAAAAGTATTCATCTTGGTTCTTTGCTCTAAAAAATCCTGAACGGGTTTATCCTGCCCAGATAATTTTTTATACTCATCGAATCTTCCTGGATTTAATATACCACGCATGTCAAAAATAAATCCACCTCCATTTTCGGTTTCATCATTAGGCAACCCTTTTTTATAACTAAAACTATTAATGGTAATCACCAACGGTGTTTTTTCAGTAGCAACTGGAGGCGTAAATCTTTGAACTACTTCATCCGAAACCATCCAGTTTAAGATACCCGCAAACACGGGGGTTTCAGCACCCATCGGAGAAATGGCTAAAAAGTTTTTTAAGTTTTTTAAGCCCAAGGGAATGCTCGTTAAAAAGTGTGCTTTACGTTCAAACAATCCTCTAAATCCATAGGCGCCTAACACTTGTAATAAACGAAGTAATACAAAACCATTGTATTGATTTTTAAACTTTACTTCGTCCATGGGCGTAGGCAATAATTGCTGTACTTCACTAATATAATAGTTTACAAGTTTTTCTTTCCATTCATTGGACAATTCTGCTTTTGCTTGCCATAATAAGGAAGCTACATCATAAGAAAGTCCCCCTTGCATCCCTCCTTGAAAATCGATAAAATAAACTTCGTCCTCATTTACAATGATATTTCTACTTTGAAAATCACGAAATAAAAAATGATTTAATTCCTTACTTGCCAAACGATCACTAAGCAATTCAAATTCATTAATTAAGGCCTGCTTATCATATGGATATTGTAAAGTGTCTAAAAAATAATATTTATAATAAAGTAAGTCCGTTAAAATAGAATGCTTCCCAAATTCCTTGGAAGTTAAACAATGCGCATAGTTTAATCCCTCCCCACCTTGCACTTGTAATTTTGCTAAAGCCTTTAAACTTTTTTGAAACAATGAAAATACATAATCATTCTTCCCTTCTTTTTCCAACACTTCCAATAAAGAAACATTGCCTAAATCGGCCTG
>CANGFA010000051.1 GCA_947453145.1 Bacteroidota bacterium | reverse complement strand
TTTAATGAAAAACTTACCACTACTGTTTATGCTAAATTAACGAATTGCGCGCGCGATACGGCATTAAGAGATATAACCGATTTACTGCTAAAGGGAATTTTAATAAAACAGGGAGGTTTGGGTAAGAATACGGAATATAGATTAAAGTAGACAACAAATAATTTATAAATAACACTTTTATTTTTAATATTTCAGTGAAATTTTGAATTTATTATCCATTTATTATATATTTAATAAATTAAATAAATAAAATGGAAAAAGAAAAAGTAATAACCATGCCTGGATATATTAAAATTTTGGCTTGGTTAATTAGTTTATCTGCTTTTGCAATTGGATTCTGGCATACTCATCTTGGCTTAAAAGAGTTCAAACCTCTTAGCTGGGAATATGGAAGCTTGGTAGTTTCTGGATTAGTATTAATGGTTTTAATAGTAGCCTATAACAGAGCGATTGCTGGCGTAAAGTATGCAATATTGATTTATCTATTGTGTGCAATATTCATGTTTGTTTTTAACTTGAATTCTTTTTATCCAAATTTTAAAGGAAAGCAGTTAATTAAAGAAGATGCTTCAATGTTGAAAGATTCATTAAGCAAATACGCCACCAACCTTAAAGATCTATCTGGCGGAAAAGATAAATCAAGAACTTATGAAACAGTAGCAGAACTAAAAACACTTCAAAAACAAATTTATACCGAGCTTACAGATCCCAATCACGTAATGATTGTTGGACCTTTTGTAAGAGGTTATTTTGATAAGTTCAAATCCATATCAGGAGCAAATTCATTAAGCCTTGGATCAATTACTAATTCCAATTTTGATCCTGCTACAAAAACGAAAACCGTAAACCTGCTTAATGCACAGCTTGATTCTGCAATATTAAATTTTGTTGCAAAACAATCACCTGGTGACAAATCGGCAATAGAGGTAGCTGAGGCTGCTTTTGCTATGGACGCATTGTCTAAAAAATATAGTGACAGTTTAATTAAAATCACTCAAGATACAAGCTCAATAATATCCCCGGAAATAGCAAGAAAAGGACAAGATGTAATGATGATGGTTAAAATTGCAGGGGAGTTTGACCAAATTGCAAGGAAAGTAAATACTGCAAAAAAACAAAATATTTTGCCAATATTTACAGACAATGAAAAAAATCAAGTTTCTATACCGTATACACAACAACTTGGCCTTTTTTCACATACAATAAGTGCCATATTTCAACATATAGACAAAATTGATACCTGGGGTATCATTATTTTGTGTTTGTTCATTGACTTTATTGTTCCATTGGGCATGTTTTTAATGCTTAAAAATGGGAATGATGATACTAAAAAACCATTTAAATCAAAGGCTGTTGACTTTAACTCAAAAAAATAAACTTATATGAGAACGATAAATAAAAACGAAGAATTTTTAGCCGATATACCCCTGCAAGAAATTGCAGAAGTATTTGCACATTTTGGATCTGAGGAAGAAGGAAGGGTAACTGTGATTCCAATTGGGTTTCCAGCTGCCGGGAAATCCTTGTTCTTGTCTTCTCTTCTTCATTATGCTAAAAGTTCAACATCAGAAAAGTTATTTAGAATATTATTAGAGTCTAATTTTCCATTTGATAAGGGTAGAATTGCATTTGATGAAATGGTGGATTATTTTCATAAGGGTGATTTGTATGCTGCAACCGCAAAGGGATCAATTGATTTAATTGGACTTGATATTATTCCTACAAATGAAAAACTGAACACACTAAAAATTTCTTTTTTAGATTTAGCAGGTGATGATATTGAAAAAATTAAAGTGAGCAATAATGCGGAGTTTACAGGTAAAATAAAAGCTGTTTTAAATGGATTACAGGTAAATGATGCTCCAACTATTTTTGCTTTAATTACTCCATTTGAGCCAGCTGGTTCTAACAATTTCGGATCAAATAGTGAAGCACATAATAGGGAAGACACATTACATTTTGATTTTTTATCATTTTTAGAAAAGGAACAACCTTCTATTTTTAAAAGCTCTAAAATTTTTATAATTGTTTCGCAGTGGGATAAAAATAAAAATGATAAACTAACAATTGAAGACTATATCCAAAAATATAGACCTGCACTATATGCATTTGTGAAAAACCTAAATGTAGTTTGGGGATCTTATTCTGTAGGTAAACTACTTGTTCAGGCAGATGAAGCAGGGAAATCCTATCAAAAATTAATTACAAGAAACGAAGAATATCCCGAAAACTTTTGGAAGACCCTGTATCGAGTATGTACTGGTGAGGACTTAGATCAAAAAACTTTTTGGCAAAAATTATTTAGTTTTTTAAAATAAACTAATATGTACTTAATTTTTTTTGGCAAAGCGCAGTCATTCATTTTTTATGCATTTGATGAAAATGGAATTGTAGCAAATTTTAATAAGATTATTCCTGATCTGGATTTATTAGAATCTCAACTTTTAAATGTAGATAGGGAAGATAATAAAGATATCGTTGGAAAATATATTTTTGCAAAAGGAGGCCCTGACCCCTACTCTTTAATTAAAATATATTCTCCAGCTCAACCAAGTCAAGGTTTTAGAATAGAGGGTTGTATCTATGGTGTTGCCTTTTTATCAAAGTCAAACTTGAAAATATCCAAAGGTAATACACAAATCCTGCATGCAATTCAAAAAGCATTTGGTTCTATTGTTTTGTCCGGCATCAAATTTTTAAATACGGATTTTAAAGATGAAGCAACAAAAATATTTTTAAGTTTTAAAAATCAAAATGGCTTTTCAAAAATTGAGTCTACTAAACAATTTGATAGTCTTAACTCTAATACAACGAATGCAATTTATGTAGATGATTTATTAAATTTTGATATTGATATAAGTAATTTTTCAAATAGAATTTATATAACTGAAGATATTGATAGATTATTAAGAGCACAAAAGAAATGGGGTGAAAAATCCATTAAAATTTTACAAAAAGTAAATAACTCATTTATGGAGTATCGGCCAATTCAACAAATATCCGCTTTAAAAGATACTCAATCCGAAAGCAATATTGGACGACAAGAAAATGGGAAACCGGTTGCAAATAATAACGATTCCGAAAAAGTAATGTTAAAATTAAAAATTCAGGACATAGAAAAACAGTTTATTATTGCTGATCAAAAATTAAACAAAGCCCTTGCTTCGAATCAAAATACAAAAATTATTTTAAAAGTCATTATTGCAGTATTCCTTTTAACAACTATAATCATGGGATACTTAACATATAATCATTTCAAATCTGACCAAAATAAAAAAGAAGTTCACGTTAATCAGCCTAAAAGCGAATCCGAAGAAACACCAAATATAATGCAAAACATTACCATAAATAACACCCTGGATGTAATGCAAAAGTGGGAGAAAAAGAAAGAGTTAGTTGATTTTGTGAACTTGATAATTCAATTAGAAGCTGAAAAAAATGCCAATAAAAAAGAAACAATAAAAACTAAAATAACAAAAAAGGGATTAGAAAACGAAATGGATACAGCAACAATTAATATTTTTTTAAAAAACATTTAATGCCATGAATAATTTTAAAAGAGCAAGTACGAGGTCTTCAAAAATAAAAGATAATTTTTCAAGAGATATAGATGGTGAAAACAGAAATAAATTTTTAAAAAATTTATTTCTGTTGATTCTTGGTGTTGGCTTACTAGTATTCTTAATTTTCCACAAACCACCAATCACACCGCCGCCAGCACCGACAACTATAGATTCGGTATCTAAACCAAAATCAATTGTAGACATACGACCAACAATTCAAATTAGATCTACTTCACTTGGTCCAGATGCAGTATTTGGAAATTTTAAGGCTAGTTTTGAAAGTAAGGCACAAGATTGGCAAATAAAAAAGCAAAATGACACTCTTTTTGACTTCGTTTCTTTTTATATAAACTCAGTTAATAACAATATTGTTACCTCTTTGAATGTAAAACCAGGCAATCAAGGTTTTTCAAAATATAGATTGGTATTAAACCCACTTGGAAAACCGAGGGAATCACTTAATAATACATTAACTAAAAACGAGGGTTCTCAAAGAATCAATACCCAATCCTTAAATGGATTTGAATATCACTTGGTGGGAATAAAGTAGTCCCAATAATATTTTTATCTATTCTGTAAATTGGAGTGTCTTAGAATTTCAGATTAGATATATAGCAGTTGATAAAATGGTGAGCGTTGACCCACTTAATATTTGTTCATTTCTTTACAAATGAATTAATTTTGCTATAGCCCCCGCAAAAAAATAACAAATAAGAAATGGAGAAAATTAAGGTCGGATTTAACACTGCGTATTCGATAGTGGTGGCTAATATGATTGGTGTGGGTGTTTTTACATCCTTGGGTTTTCAGTTAATTGATTTGCATAGTTATATAACCATTATTGCA
>CANGFA010000050.1 GCA_947453145.1 Bacteroidota bacterium | reverse complement strand
TTCCAGTTATACTTCCAACTATTGGATTTGTTACCGTTAAGTTTGCTAAAGTTCCAACACTTGTTAAACTAGAACCTGTTATTGTTGATTTTAAAGTAGTACCTGATAATGTGCCAGCATCTATGGTAGTCCAAGTTAGTGTTCCACTTCCTGTGTTGCTTAACACTTGGTTGGCTGTTCCAAGGGTGTTTGGATAAGTAACTGTACCAGCAGTTAATGTGCCGCTGGTTTTTACATTTGTAACACTTGTACTTCCCAATTGAATGGTATTACTATTCTGAACCTTTGCATTGTATCCAATTGCTGTTGCATATGTTAAATTATTTACAGAGACATCCGCCCCAAAGCCTAATGCGGTGTTACCAGTTCCAGAAATGTTGGTTTTTAAAGCATCTGTACCAACAGCAGTATTGGACGAACCGGTACTATTAATCAATGAAGATGCACCAACCGCAGTGTTATAATTTCCAGTAGTGTTTACATTTAAAGCAGATCCCCCTAATACTGTATTTCCAGATACTGCCCCTCCACCTAAACCTACTCTTAATCCATTTACAGTTAAATCATATGCCCCTAAATTTACAGCACCCGTTGCGCCGGTATAAGGAACACCGGTTGAAGTTACACTAACAGTTCCTGCAGCAGTTAATCTTCCTTTTGCATCCACGGTAAAAGTTGGAATACTTGAAGCATTTCCATAGCTGCCTGCTGTCACTCCACTAGTTGTTAATGTTGTAGTAATTGTCCCAGTTCCTGTTCCCGTTAAATCTCCTGTTAAACTAATTGTTTGATCTCCCGTATTGGTGCCAGAAGTATTTGATATTACTCCCGCTTGTGCATCTGTTAAATAGTTTCTATTAGTGCTTGGTGCAATATCTGCTGTCGTAGCATCTGCCCCATTAGTTATTAATCCTTTAGTATCATAAGTGATCTTGGTTTTTGTTGCACCTGTAATTGTGCTATTAGGAACTATATAGCTACTCCCTGCTGTTAATGGTGTTTGGTAATCTGTACCAGCAATTAGTGGTGCTTGAACATTTGTACCAATAACTAATCCCAAATTAGTTCTTGCAGCAGCAGCGTTTGTTGCGCCTGTTCCTCCATTATTTAAAGATATAGCAGTTCCGCTCCAAGTGCCGATTGAAATTGTTCCAATTGTAGTTAAATTATTGCTACCAGCCCATGTACTTAATGCAGTATTTTCTACATTGCTAAGTCCTACTTTCGATTTGTTAATTCCAGATGCTACTTTAGCATCCGTTACAGCGAGGTCTGCTAATTTTATTGAGCTAATACTTCCATCAGTCACACCACCACTACTTGCATTTGCTGTAACGTAATCTTTTACCGCTTTTTGAGTTGGATATAATACATCACTAGGCGATAAGCCTCCTAAATCAGCTGCACTAGATTTATTAGAGATATTTTCCTTTAAAGCTAAGCTTGTTGTTACATCCGACGTATTCGCTTTCAAATTAATTCTATTAGATAAAGTGGCTGTATCTGCTTTTTGCAATAAATAAGAAGTATCTGTTTTGTTTAGTTTGTTGGTCAAACTTGTGGCAACATCTGAAGAGTTAGCTTTAAGTCCCAAACTTGTATTTACATCTGAAGCATTTGCTTTTAAATTAATCCTATTTGATAAAGTTGCTGTATCAGCTTTTTGCAATAAATAAGAAGTATCTGTTTTGTTAAGTTTACTTAACAAGGTCGTTGTTACATCCGAAGCATTCGCTTTAAGTCCCAAACTTGTATTTATATCTATAGTGTTTGCTTTAAGTGCTAAAACTGTATTTACATCAGATGTATTCGCTTTTGCGTTTATTCTTGCTGATAAATTAAGCGTATCCTTACCTATGCGATTGCTTAACATACTCGCAGTGTCAGATAACTTTAATTTTGTTACAAGTGACGAATCAGTATAAAGTTGTTTGGTATATTTACCTGTATCAGCCAAATTAAACTTTGTTAATAATGCTGCATCGGTATAAGATTGTTTGGTATACTTACTTGTATCAGCAGCATTTAATTTAAGATCAAGTGCAGTTTGTGTTTTTGTACTTATTGGTTTATCCGCATCCGATGTGTTATTTATTTTATCTAATGATAATGCTGTTTTTAAAGCTGCTATTGTTGATACACCTGTTCCACCTTTGTTCACTGGAACAATTCCTGCTATATTTTCCGCATCCACACTACTAGCAAATTGCGCATACGCTACATATTGAAACTGCGTGGTGCCAATGGTGGTGTAATTATTACCAGCATTTGCATCCATTTCAATTTTTAAAAACTTAGGGGTGTTTTTCCAATTAATCGTATTAAAACTACCCATATTACTTGTTGCATCGGCGTCACCTATCACTACTGCAAATAATCCTTGCGCATTGGTGGTTACTTTTCTTGTTTCACTATATTCCACATTACCCGTTGCTGATCCTTGTAAAATACTTAAGCGCAAACTAATTTGTTGAGATGCAATGATCACATTATTGCTGCTTCGCGCTACTCCCTGAAAATTTAATCCTGTTTGGGCTTGCATATTTATCGTTACTAGTAATAGTAAAAAAAAGAATAGCGATTTATGAAAAATATTTTGTCTTTGCATTTTATAAATTCTATAGTTTTATAATTTTATAAATTCCTGTTTTTATATTTCCAACAATGGGTTTAAAATATACTCTCATATAAAAAACTCCAGAAGGATAATCATCCAATGAAATATCTTTTTCATAAGTACTAAAAATGGTACCAGCTTCATGCGTTAAAACAATGGTAGATTTTGCATCCATCAATTGAATTGATAACTTGCCTGCTTCGGTAAACCGTGTTTTCATATGAAGTATATGGCTGGTAGGAATAGGGCCCATGGTAATTTGGCTACCAAAGACCGCAGGTCCATATTCATTAATAGCTGTAACAATACTGGTCATTGGTTGCAAGACCCCTGTATTTAAGGAAAAACCTGGGGATATAAAAGAAGCTACTGATACTGATTCGTTTATGCTCCATTCCAAATATGTTGATGAGCCACCGCCATTATTTAAAGTATAGGGGGTAATTGATTGTGCTTTAAGCTGAAATGGATTAATACAAGAAATGAAGACAAGAATAGGCCAATATTTTCTGTGTTGTAGAAAATTCATGCCTTAAAGAAATAGAAAAACAAGGATTATATGTGGGTTAATGGCTTATCGGGCTTTAAGAAATCGGAAAATTTAAAAGACTAATAGGTTATTTCCTTTAATTATAGCACACCGACCTTATTTACACTTTCAGTTTCAATAAATATGCTGTTGGCGTGCAGTTTTCAATCTTTTTAAATGCATCTATAAATGTAGTTAGATTCGAGAATCCAGCTTCTGAGGCTAAGCTATTCAAAGTAAAAGAGTCAAGGTAGTTCTCATTAATCTTTTCTTTAATATATTCAACCCGGTATTTATTTATAAATTCATTGAATCTCATTTCAAAATATTGATTAATGATAAATGAAATCAACTTAGTTGAAATATTTATTTCAACTGCCACTTGACTTATATTTAAGCCCTTTGTCAAGTAGGGTTTCTTTGTTTCAAAATAATTTGTAATTATTCCTATTTCAGTTGAATAATCTTGTTCTATATAAGGTATGTAGTCGGTTTTATTAAGGATTAATGTAGAAGCCGTTTCTTTGTATTTTATAAATGGAAGTCCTGCAAATATAGATGGATGTGTAAGAAGATAAGTACTAATAATAAAAAAACAACTTGCGAAAATATAATCTGGCAAGTGAAAAATAAATCCTTCTGCATAAATATCTTGAAAAATAACTGCAATTGATGCTAATAAAATAAATGCAATCAAGGATATAGTTGAAAGAGATGTAAAAATTTTAAGCCATTTGATTACATTATTTATTTGCTTTTCTACCTCAATGTTTTTATTCTGTTTATTGAATGTTATAATTAATTTCCATTGAAATAGTAGATAAATTAAACTCTGCAATATCCGGGAAACATTAATTATGTATTCAGATAAATAACCCACTTGTATTTTATAGGAGGTGTTGATATCCTTTAATAAGTCTAGTACAATATTTTGTTTATTGCTTATTGGTAAAAAATAAAATGGTAAATAATTTATTAAAACTAAAATGAATGGAATTATATGTAAGAAGTCTAAAGTATTTAATTTTTGTTTGTTAAATAGAATTACACGAACATATAAATAGGTGATCGGGGGCAGTAGAAAGTTGATAGGTGCTGATGCTTTGTATAAATAGGGTAAATCAATAATTAAACCATAAATAATTAAAACATACACAAATAAGCATGAAATTTGAAAAACAAAATAACTTGCCAGTAAATAGTTGGCGAATGTCTTTATTGCATTTTCATTATACAATAAAAGATAAATAGTTACAAAAGCGCAAAAGATACTACCGATATAAAATATTCCTACCATATCTGTAAAATACAAAGGATTTTCTTTTTTTGTACTTTTTTTGTAATTGGACTGTCAACTCACTTCGTTCGTTGACTTCTCTCTGTGGCGATCCTTACCCAAAGCCTCGGGACTGCCAATGCTTCGCATTGTCTTCCTCGGGACTGACGTTCTCGCTTCGCTCGAACGTCTTCCCAAATGTGCTCCTTACCCAAAGCCTTTCAAACAAACACTGCGTGTTCGTTTGCCTTTTTTAACGCTCATCCGCTCAATCAAGCGAGCTTGTTTCGAGGCTTCGCATTAAAAAAGCCTCTCATTTGCATGAGAGGCTTTGTAGCCTCAACAGGAGCGACTTTGGAAGAATTTACTGAGGATGTTAGGGCGATTTTGGATGCCAAAATCAAGAACTTGTAAGCCTGTAATAATAGTGTTTGATGTCAGTATTTAACTAAATTTTTGCCAAATTGTGGTGATA
>CANGFA010000049.1 GCA_947453145.1 Bacteroidota bacterium | reverse complement strand
GATTTTCCAGAACCAGTTTTTCCAAGGATCAATACTTTTTGACCTGCTTTAATTGATAAATTAAAATTAGATAGTGCTTTTACACCTGAATGCACATAGGTGAAATCTACATTATTAAAAACAATGTCACCTTTCACATTTTCTAATTCAGTTAGATTTTCTTTTGTATTAATAGAGGGTTGAATGGCTAAAAATTCATTTAATCTTTTTTGTGAAGCAGCTGCTCTTTGAATCATACTAGCAGTCCAACCAATAGCACTTACTGGAAAGGTTAGCATATTAATATAAATAACAAATTCAATAATGGTACCCACTTTACTTGGATCCTGATATGCTTGCATACCACCCAAATAAATGGTCAATAAGGTACTCAATCCAATCATCAAAGACATAGTAGGAGTGTAAAATGCTTCTACCCTTGCCAAGCTCACTGCATTCTTACGATACAGCTCACTATTCTTTTTAAAAAATCCCAACATCGCAGACTCCTGTACAAAAGATTTGATGACTCTAATTCCAGAGTAAGATTCCTGAGCATTGGTTGTTAAATCTGAAAGCTGCCCTTGAATCTCTTCACTTTTTTTATTGATAATGCTATTAACAACATAAATAGTAATAGCCAAAATTGGCAACGGAGCTAGTACCAACAAACTTAGTCGCACGTCTTTACTAAACATATTAAATAAACAAAATCCAATTAAGGAAACTAAATTAATTAAGTACATTAACGAAGGGCCTGTATACATCCTCACCCTACTTACATCTTCGGACATTCTATTCATTAAATCTCCCGTACTATGTGTTTTATAAAACTCTGTATCTAACTTTTGATAATGCGCATACACTTGATTTTTTTGATCAAACTCAATATGTCGGCTCATGACAATAATGGTTTGGCGCATAAAAAACATAAATACACTTCTTATAATAGCCAATGCAAGAATTGTAATGCTACAAAAAGTGATTATGGAAGCAAAATTAAATTTATTATGGTCACTCAATTTTGAAATAAAAGAAATAATTATGTCTTGATTAACCGATGATGGTGCTTTTCCACCTGGTAGCTTTGCTTGAACCAAGCTAACAACATATCCAGTGATTTGGGGTGCTAAAACCGCCAAATAATTGGTTGCTATAACCAAAAGGATTCCGGTGAAAAATCTAAAGCGATATTTCCAAAAAAAGACATTTAAAGCCGATAGTTCTTTCACTTAGTTCATTTTTGTAAAGATAGTTAGTAGTCAATTAATTAGAGGATTTAAAACTGATAATAAAAAGGCAATAATTTTTGCATAATTCGGTTTCCTATCCTACATTTGCCGCGGAGAGATGGCAGAGCGGTCGAATGCGGCGGTCTTGAAAACCGTTGACTGTTACAGGTCCGGGGGTTCGAATCCCTCTCTCTCCGCCAACCCCTTCAAAAACCACGATAAATCGTGGTTTTTTAGTTTTAAAAAAGTCACGAAGTGAATACACATTTCGAAAAATGAGGCATAAAGCTTGCTTTAATGCAAAATTTTGAAGAAAAGTGTTAAAAGGGCGAAGCCCTTTTGGAAACAAAACAAGTGGCGAAGCCACTTGTTTTTGAAGGGGTTGAAGCCCCCCACCCAAGGATGCCTGAGCAAAGCGACTGCAATAAACATCTAAATTCAGTAATTCCCGAAATAAATAGCCTATTTAGATAATGTATGTTTAAATCAAAACATGCCTACTATCTTATTTATTTACGGGTGGAAATTCTACTTCTATTCAAATGAATCACTAGAACCAATCCACATTCATGTTCAAAAAGGTGATGCAGAAGCTAAATTTTGGTTATTAATAGACGAAATAGAAGTAATCGAAGCTTTTTCCTATAATTTTACTGTAGCAAATAAAAGAGAAGTTAAAAAGATAATTTATCAGCATTTTGATATTATCATTGATGCATGGATTACTCATTTCTTAAAACCCAATAATGGAGCTAGTTCATAATATACAATCCATTCGATTTATAAACGAGGAAATGATTATCCAAGTTGACAATAATCTATACTCTATAAATTTAAGGCAAGTATCAACTAGATTGTTAAATGCTTCGGAAGAACAACGAAACAGCTATGTAGTTTCGCCATCAAAATATGGAATACATTGGCCTCTAATTGACGAACATCTTTCTATTAAAAATTTAATCTCAGATGAAGCCGTATTAATTAAAAAAGGCCACCCAATTGGATGACCTTGAATATATTAAGTAGTAGAATACTATTGTTGAACCCCTTCTCCATGAAAACTAACCTGCTTGGTTAAGTTCCCAGAAAAGAATAAAGTTGCTTGTTTTGTAAAAGCACCTACAGCACTTCCATTAAATCCAAGTATTATGGAAGCATGATCTCCAGGAGCAATCACTTGTCCTTTTGTATATTTTGGGGTTGTACAACCACAACCAACCATTACATTATCTATTGTAACTGGTGCAGCACTAATATTTTGGATATCTACTGCAAATTCAGTTGGTTTTCCAGTTGTGATTTTTCCCATGTCAAAGTTATCATTCGTAAATTTTAAAACTTTAGTAATATCAGCTGCTGGAGCTTGTGTTTGCGCTTTACAACTCATAAAACCTAAAACTAAAAAGGCAGCTACAAAAAAGGATTTCATATGTAATTATTTATAGGTACAAATTTAAACAAAAAATTTTGAAACACCATCACTATTTCCCCGTTTGAATATAACTAACAAGAATTTTTCTAAGTGTATTCACGCTTAACTTCTTACTCACAAACTTACCGTCTCTATTAATTAGATAAAAAAGTGGATTGGAATAAGCATCATAAGCCTTTCTAATTTCATTATTAGTTCCTAAACTAACATGAACATAATTATTGTCCAATTTGTATTCTTTAATAAAGGCTTTCCAAACTTCGGGTTGTGTACCCATATCATTACAAATAGTAAATTTTCCAATATTTTGAACATACTGTCTTTCAAGTACTTTAAGGGTGCTATCCATTTTAGGTAATTCAACTTTACAATGTTCACAAGTTGGATCAAAAAAAGTAATTAATGTAAGGTCATGTAATTTAGCGTATTCATGTAAATTTTGTTCCACCCCTGCGGTATCTTTTAAAATAATATTTACACTTGTATCTTGAGCAGTAAGTGCTTTTAATTTATCCAAATCATCTAAAATTAATTTTTCTGTTTTACTATCTAAAAACTTGCATTTGCTTTCTTTTACATATTTATTTATAAAATAAGTATAGGCTACCGTATTGTTTTGCATTTCTCTATTTTTTAAAATTTTAGAAATTTGATCAAATACATAAGGATATGCTTTCCCTTTACAGTCCATTTTTTTCATAATGCTATCCACACCAGTTATAATGGAATCGGCTTGCAGTGGATAATATGACAAGTATTCGATAAGTACTTGTTTAATAATTGGGGTAAATAATAATTTTGGGGCGTTAATATCAATACTTTTTATGAATTGTTGACGCTCTTCATATTTTCTTTTATTTGGAATAGATCCATCCAATTTATTCAATGCATCAAAATATAAATACAATGCTGATGTTGGCTTAATGGTTTTCATTATTCCATTTCGAGCATTCATCAATTGCTTGTTCTTTGGTTCAAAGAATGAAGCTTTTTGTGCCAAATTGAACTTCCTCCCCTGTTTAATTTGAGTATCATAAGCACTATCAATATTAGACAAGGCAGTTTCTATTCTTTGATATGCAAAAAAACTATCGTTTATTGCACTACTTACTTTAACAGAATTTAAATAATTAGAATCACCAATGGATAAATTTATTTTGTCATTATTCTCAATGGTTAAATAAATCTTTTGTTTGCTTTTAGGAAAATAAAGAAAATAGATACCCCCTACGATGGATTTGCTATTTTTTACGACATTCGATCCTTTATATAATTCAAGGGTGTCTTTTGGTATATAATTTTTGTCGTCAAATACAACACCTCTTAAAAAAGCAATGCTATCATAGGTGTTTTTTGAACTAACCTTAAGTTCAAACTGAGCATTTGCTGTTTTAAATGAAAATATTACAACAAATAGAAAAAATGAAAAGCTTCTTACATTCATAGCAAGCAAAATTAAACTGCAAATGGAACTAATGGATTTAAATTTGGATTTAATATTATAGAAATAATTCTATTAATCTGCTAGCTCTCCAAATTTACCTTGTTCATAATCTTCAAAAGCAAGCATAATTTCTTGACGTGTATTCATTACAAAAGGACCATGTGCAGCAATTGGTTCCTTTAAGGGCTCCCCAGACAATATTAAAACCACACAATCTTTTGTTGCTTTAATTGTGAAAGTTTCTCCGATGTTTGAGAATAAAGCAAAATGATCCAAAGGAACATCTTCAGTTTCGTTTACCATAACGGAACCCTCAATTACTAATAGACCCGTATTATAATGAGCTGGTAAAGTAAAATGGGCTTCCCCTCCAGCATTCAATTTTGCATTATACATATGTACAGGTGAAAATGTGGTAGCGGCTCCTGCATTCCCTCCATAATTTCCTGCTATCAGTTCAATAAAACCACCATCATTGGGAACAGGAATTTTGGGGATTTGAGTATTGGCAATTGCCTGATATTTTGGGGTACTCATTTTATCCTTTGCTGGCAGATTCACCCATAATTGAACCATCTGAAAATCGCCACCTGTTTTACTAAATTCATCACTATGGTATTCCTTGTGTAATACGCCACTTGCTGCAGTCATCCATTGAACATCTCCTTCCGAAATGACGCCGCCGCCGCCACTGCTATCGTGATGTGCTACACTGCCTTTATAAGCAACTGTTACCGTTTCAAAACCTCGGTGTGGATGAACACCTACCCCTTTTGCTTTACTTGGACTGGGTGGAAAATAAAACTTTGCGCCATAATCTAACATGATAAATGGATCCATGCGCTGCATGGTTAAGCCATATGCACTAGGAATAAAATTATGTACTCTAAATCCATCACCTACATAATGTGGTGCACTTGGAGCCAACACCATTTCAACTT
>CANGFA010000048.1 GCA_947453145.1 Bacteroidota bacterium | reverse complement strand
TTTTTTATATAAAATATATTTAGTTAGTAGCGCTTTTTAAAGTTGCGGTTATTGTTGTTTCTTCCGCCACCACCGCCATTGCTTCCTCCACCAGGTCCGCGGCCACCACCTTGTCCGCCACGATTATTGCGGTTATTATTTTGCCATCTGCCACCTGCTGGTCGGTAATCATCACTAAAGTTTTGATTGCGATGTTTAATATAAGGAGTGTTGCTAAATTCAAGACCTCCTCCCGTAATGGAATTTAATTCACTTCGTATTGCATCATCTTGCACTAATTCTTTATGCCAGTTGCTATAAGCCAACTTCATGTAATGTGCAATGCTATTTGCGAAACCTGCTTTCTTTTCTTCGTCGGTTTCTGCCATAGCTTTGTCAATTACCAATTCTAAATTTTTACCCAGATGCGCATATTTTATTTTGCGTTTAGGATATGGTAAAGGATCTGGCTTTTGCTTATAGGTTTCCTTGGTTGGAATGGGATAAGGGCTTTCCACATCCAATTTAAAGTTGCTCATAAAAAATAGGTGATCCCATAATTTATGTTTGTAGTCCTCTATATTTTTTAGGGATGGGTTTAAAAATCCCATCAATTCAATCACTACTTGTGCTTGTTCTTGACGCTTGGCCCTGTCCTCAATGGTCATAAGATGGTCCACCATCCTTTGAACGTGACGGCCATACTCTCTCATCCCCATTATGCTTCTTGCTGTATTGTACTCCATGTATTAAATCTTCCGAATAACAAATGTAGGGTTTTTATGGGTAATTTTCGTCAGATGAAAAACCACTTTTGCGTATATTCGTGCTATGGAGCAATTGTTACAACAAATAGAAGCCATAAAGGCGGAAATCACAGCTACGGTGGCAACAACCCCGGACGCCGTGGAGCAATATCGTATCAAATACTTAGGAACCAAGGGTTTGGTAAAACAAATCATGGGGGAAATGAAAAATGTGCCTAATGAGCAAAAGAAAGAATTTGGTCAAATATTGAATGCATTTAAAATAGTGGCCGAAGAAAAAATGCAACAATTGCAAGATGCATTAGGGGAAATTGGCGAAGAAGGGGCGAAATTTGATTTCACTTTACCTGGTGACCCGGTTGCTGTTGGAACAAGACATCCTCTAAATTTAGTGCGCAATCAAATGGTTTCTATATTTAAGCGTTTAGGTTTTGCTGTAGCAGAAGGACCAGAGGTAGAAGATGACTGGCATAATTTTGGTGCCATGAATTTACCAGCCGATCACCCAGCGCGTGATATGCAGGATACTTTTTATGTACAAGAAGCAAGTGAAAATAATGCTGCTTGGTTATTAAGAACTCATACATCAAGTGTGCAAGCACGTGTGATGGAAACGCAAAAGCCACCTATTCGTGTAATATGTCCAGGTCGCGTGTATCGTAATGAAACCATTTCCGCAAGAGCACATTGCTTTTTCCATCAAGTAGAAGGTTTATATATAGATGAAAACGTAAGCTTCGCAGACTTGAAACAAACACTTTATTTCTTTGTGCAAGAAATGTTTGGTAAGGATGTGAAAGTAAGATTCCGTCCAAGTTATTTCCCTTTCACTGAGCCTAGTGCAGAGATGGATATTAGTTGTCAAATATGTGCAGGCAAAGGATGTAATATTTGTAAACACACAGGATGGGTAGAGATTTTAGGAAGTGGAATGGTGCATCCTAAAGTGTTAGAGAATTTTGGCATTGATCCTGAAAAGTATACTGGCTTTGCATTTGGTATGGGTGTAGAAAGAATTGCTCAATTAAAATACCAGGTAAACGATTTACGTTTATACTCACAAAACGACCTGCGCTTTTTAGAACAGTTTAAGAGCGTTTAGTTAAGCTATTTGTTGCTTTTTTGCTTTGAATGGTTTTAATTTCAAACTTTTACTTAATTGTTCGGCTTCTCTCATGTCAAAAGAAAGTTGAAGTCTTATCCATATATCAGCAGTACCTCCAAAAACTTTTGCAATTCTTGTAGCAAGTTGTGGTGTAATGGGTGATTTTCTATTTAATACATTAGAAAGTGAAGGACGTGAAATGCCTAGTAAGCTAGACGCATCTGTTATAGTAAGGGCGTTTGCAAGAATTACGTCTTCTTTTAGTATTTCCCCTGGATGAGTATTATGTTTAATTTTTCTGTTCATTAGTAATTTTAATGATAATCAACCAAGTTAATTTCGTAAACCATTTCGTCTTCAAATTTAAAAATAATTCTCCAATTTTCTTTGACAATTAAACTCCAATAGTCAACATAGTTTCCTTTTAACTTATGAATACCCCAATTTTTAAAGGGAATTAAGTCCTGAGGTACTTGTTTAATGTCATTAAGTGTGTCTAATATGCGTCTTATTTTATCAATTTGATCCTGCGGTAGCTGCTTGGTATTACCTGACTCCCAAAACAATTTTAGTCCCTTATGTTTGAAAGATTTAATCATATTGTAAATGTCATTCTTTCTTATTGGTAAATAAAATAAAAAGATTTGAAGATTTTCTAAAAAACAAGGTTTATTTTTATTCAAGATGCTACACAACACAAAAGGAATTGTACTACGCGTAACTAAGTATGGAGATACGAGTTTAATTATGACGGCGTATACAGAGCTTTTTGGTTTACAACAATATATTATTAAAGGCGTTAGAATCACTAGCAAAAAAGGAGCAAACAAAGCAGTGTATTATCAGCCGGCTGCCATTTTGCAAATGGAAGTGTACCATAGTCCCATGAAAGGATTGCAAATGGTAAAGGAAGTAAACTGGGATACCATTTATCAAAATATTTATTCTGATGTAGTCCGAAATGCAATAGCTACTTATATTGTAGAGATTTTGCAACAAACCCTCCAACCAGAACCGCAACCCGAATTATTTTATTTAATTGAAGATACTTTCAAGCAATTAGATAAAGGTGCCGCGCCACTTGCAAGTAATTTGCCTATTTATTTTCTAATTCATTTAAGTGAAACCCTGGGTTTTGGATTACAAGGAAATTATTCAGATGCTACCCCTTATTTAGATGTGAAAGAAGGGCAGTTCATTAAAGAAAAACCATTACATCCTTATTTTTTAGAAGGACAAGAAGCACTAACCGCCTCCACTTTTTTACAAGTTCAGTTTTACAACGATTTAGAAAACATTGTTTTGAATGGCGGTCAAAGAAAAAAAATATTAGAGCTATTTCAGCTCTCTTTAAGCTGGCACTATAAAGGGTTTAAAGAAATTAAATCATTGGCTATTTTACAGGAAGTGTTGCATTAAATACAAATATTCACTACGAAAAAATGCAGGATAATTTTTCGATAGTATATAATTTCTTTATATTTAAGTATAATAAATTAAATAATGGAAGTACATCATCACTCACATCATCCTAAAAAATGGAAAGAGTATATCACTGAGTTTTTAATGTTGTTCTTGGCTGTAACATTGGGCTTTTTTGCTGAAAATGTAAGAGAACATCAAATTGAAAAGCATCGTGAAATTTCTTATCTAAAAAATGTACATGAGGATTTACAATTGGATATTAAAAATATTGAAAATGTAATAAGTCAAAATACGGTAAGGTTACAAGCCATGGACACCTTATTCCAAGCAATAAATAATAATACCATTTCCAACGAAGACGTATACTATTATATTCGCAATCTTGCATTAAGGGCTACTTTTGAAAGTTCACATGTAGGTTTAGATCAAATTAAATCGGCAGGCGGTTTGCGAATGATTAAAAATCCAGAAATCATATCTGGTATTCAAGAATATGAACGTGCATTAGATGCACTCGAGAAATTAGAAAATGTTCGTGAACGCACATTAGAGCAAGCGCGCTTTAAAATGGCGGCCGTTTTTGAACCCACTATATCCTATGAAATGCTAGTAAATCAAGGACAGGGTACTATGCGCTTTAACAGACCCCAAAAAGCAGATGCTATTTTAGAAAAAAACAAGTCGGCGGTAAAAGAATTATTAAATCTTGTCACTTTTGGACTCAATAGTAATCGTTATCTAAACAATAATTTAGCAAAAGAAAAAGCAAACGGATTAAAACTAGATAGTGCAATTCTAAAGGAATACGGAGAAAATTTTGATTAATCGTTGTTTTTGCTTTTGTAATGTCTGCGTAACATTATTATAATAATTGCGAAGATGCCAAACAGAATGGGGAAAGTCATAATGATTATTTAATAATTAAATTTACAATAAATACATAGCTTTATATTAATTAAAGCAAATGAATTTTAAAATTACATATGCAACCTTGATAAGTGTAGTTTGTTTACTTACAGGCTGCATTGCCGTGTCTCATATGAAATCATCAACTAACAATTTCGACTTTCAGGCCCACCGAGGCGGTCGTGGTTTGATGCCTGAAAACACAATTCCTGCAATGTTAGCAGTGATGGATAATGATAAAGTCACTACCCTTGAAATGGATTTAGCTATTACAATGGATAAGCAAGTGGTCGTTTCACATGATCCAACCTTAAATCCCATTATTACTACTAAAGCGGATGGCACTTATATAAAGGCGAACGAATTTACTATTTATCAAATGGATTATAGGGAGCTTCAAAAATTTGATGTGGGTTTAAAACCCCATCCAAGATTTTCTCAACAAAAAAAATTAGCCGTTTCGATTCCAACATTGAGCGATTTAATAGATAGTGTAGAACAAAAAGGCAAGCGTGTTGGACGCACAATGAGGTACAATATTGAAATTAAATCGGTGGATGGAAAAGATGGCATAGAGCATCCTGCACCAGAGGAATTTGTAGACTTGGTGGTAAATTTAATAAAGCAAAAAAATATCCTTGATCGAACCACCATACAAAGTTTTGATCTACGACCTTTAAAAGTGTTACATCAAAAATATCCGAATATTCAACTTGCTTATTTAGTGGAGGGCAAGGAAACGGTAAATGTGGAATTAAATATTGCACAACTAGGTTTCACCCCTTTTATTTATAGTCCCGAATATCAATACGTAACAAAAAAGGTAGTGGATTTTTGTCATGCTAACAATATGAAAATAATCCCTTGGACAGTGAATACAAAATCAGAGATGGATGCTTTAATGGCATTAGGGGTGGATGGGATTATTACGGATTATCCGAATTTAATAGGCAATTAATTTAAGTTTAGCCTTTTATTTAGAAAACGTTCAATATTGAAAATTCAGGTTTTCCATTTTAATCATCTAGCTTTGTATTGTGAAAAATCCACAAGACATAATAAATAAATTAAAGCAATTAAAGCCGGCACTTTTTGAAAAATATAATTTAAGTGCATTGGGTTTATTTGGTTCAGTAGTCAGAGATGATTT
>CANGFA010000047.1 GCA_947453145.1 Bacteroidota bacterium | reverse complement strand
TAACATTTTCTGTGAAAATAAAGTTAGATAAATAATACAATTATGATTTTATGAAAAATGCTTCTTATATTTTATTAAGAAGCATTTTTTTGTATTTATCTAACATTTTCTGTGAAAATAAAGTTAGATAAATAATACAATTATGATTTTATGAAAAATGCTTCTTATATTTTATTAAGAAGCATTTTTTTGTATTTATCTAACATTTTCTGTGAAAATAAAGTTAGATAATTAATACTTTATTTGATTTTACTACAATCCTACTAAAAAGAGCCAAATGCTATATTTGGCTCTTTTTTTTTATTGGCGTAAATGAAAATGTGATTCGCTTATTTTTTAAATACTTTCTAATCGCGAACATTTGTGAACGGAGTCATTTTTAGCGTCATTCACTGCTGAGAGCGATGGAAAGAAATTTAAAAAATAACTATAAATTGAAAAGTCCTTTGTTCACCAATTGCAATGTCTTTGTTTTATAAGTACTTGGCAATAACAATGAAATATTGTGTGGGCTTCCACCATAGCTTACCATGGTTACGGGCACTTCATTGATGGCGTCAAATAATTTCTTTAAAATAGCATCGGTCTTTGCAATTTCATTTCCTACAATAGAAACAATAGTTTGATCCTTTTCAATTTCGATTGATGCAAAATTACCAAGCTCTGCGATAATTTCAGGTAAATGAACATCGGTATCAATAGTGACAGACACGGCTACTTCCGAAGTAGTAATCATATCAATAGGTGTCTTGTATTTCTCAAATACTTCAAATATCTTTCTTAAGAAACCATATGCCAACAACATTCTTGTACTCTTAATTTTCACTGCAATTATACCATCTTTAGCAGCTACTGCTTTCACACCTACCGTACCTGCTTCTTTTTTAATCACTGTCCCAGCCGCAGAAGGCTCCATGGTATTTAATAATTTAACAGGCACATTTTCTTGTTGTGCTGGCCAAATGCAAGTTGGGTGTAAAATCTTGGCGCCAAAATAAGCTAACTCGGCAGCCTCATCAAAGCTCAATTGTTCAATGGCAACGGTCTTGTCAACTACACGAGGATCATTATTGTGCATTCCATCAATGTCGGTCCAAATTTCACAAACCGACGCTTTTACTGCTGCTGCAATCAGAGAAGCGGTGTAATCACTACCCCCTCTTTTTAAATTGTCTACCTCTCCTTTTGCATTGCGACAAATATAACCTTGTGTAATAAATAATTTTTTTGTTGGATGTGTAGACAATACGGTTTCTAATTTTTCTCTGATGGCTGCCAAATCCGGTTCTTCATTTGCATCTAAACGCATAAACTCCAATGCAGGTATTAATGCATGATCGATATTTTCTTGCTCTAAATACAAAGAAAATAATTTAGTACTCATTAATTCACCTTGTGCTAATATATCTCTATTTAAAGCATCACTCAATGAAATGCGTTGTGTGATTTTTAAGAATTCAAAATGTTCGTCAATAATGGAATTAGCTTTTTCTCTTAATACATCTGATTTTAATAAATCTAAAATAAAAGCACGGTAATGTTTTTCTAATGTTTCTACTTGTTGGGTTGCTCCTGCTTTATCAGACTTAGCTAAAAAATCACTAATTCCAACTAATGCATTGGTTGTTCCACTCAACGCACTTAAAACAACAATAGTAGATTCTTGATCCTTTGTTATTAATTGAGATACTTGGTGCATTCGTTCTGGCTTACCAACACTGGTGCCTCCAAACTTCATTATCTTCATAATTGTATATTATTCAAATTTTTAAATAGCCTCAAAGGTAAAAAGTAAATCTCAAAACACACGTTAGTCTTCCTTAAAATACAAGCTTTAAAGAACCCTAAAATGGCAGGTCAAATTTAGTAGACAATGCATCTAAATCCGATTGCACATCTGCAACAATTGGAATACCCTCTTTCATTCTTTCTGCTTCTAATTTCCGCTCTATATCTCCTGCCACAAATACTTGCTCCTGTCTTTGAACTGGTTTTGCATTGCGGAATCTGTTTAACCAAATATCCATATTAGATTTAAAATCTTGAGCAGGTCTAAATGCATCAATACGCATGGCACCTAAAAAATGTCCAAGACCTTCACCTGGCATATTATCAGGCATGGGAACATAAGAAGGAAAAGGTGGTGCCCAAGGACCAAAACTAGCACCACTTAGTACACCACTAAATATGTCCACAATACTTCCAAGTGCATAACCTTTATGGCTTCCTAATTCTTTTTCCGAACCTAATGGTAATAATGCACCTCCCTTTTTTAATATATGCGCATCATTCGTAGGATTGCCTTTTGCGTCCTGCGCCCAACCTGTTGGAATGGATTGATTATTTCTTTGTGCAATTTCTAATTTTCCATTCGCAGCCGTGGTCGTTGCAAAATCTGCAACAAAGGGTGCTTCATTTCCAGCTGGTACCGCCACTGCAATTGGATTGGTACCTAACATTTTTTCCGCTGCATAGGTAGGCGCTACTAATGCGCTTGCATTGGTCATTGCTATTCCAATCATATCCTGTGAGAGTGCCATCATGGCGTGATAACCTGCAATACCAAAATGATTACTATTTTTTACACTCACCCAACCTGTACCTACTAGTTTTGCTTTTTCAATAGCTATTTGCATGGCCTTTGGAGCCACCACTAAACCTAAACCTTTATCTCCGTCCACAACGGCAGTAGATGGTGTTTCATGAATCATTTTAATATTAGGTGTTGCATTAATTCTTCCGGCTTCCCATAATCGAACATACCCTACTAAACGCGCAATGCCATGACTGTCTATCCCACGCAAATCGGCAGACAATAAAACACTGGTTGCTAAGGTTGCATCCTCATTAGAACACCCCATCTTTAAAAAAACATTCAAGGCAAATGAATATAATTGCTGATAAGAATAAATGGAAACGCGCATAAATTATTTTTCGATAAAAGAATTTTTTAAAAAATATTGGTAAAAGATTTTAGTACAAACATTTCATAAAACAGTTAATACAAATTTACACATAAAAAAAGGTGTACCGAAGTACACCTTTATAAAAATTAGTTATAAAAACTAAAACGGTAAATCATCTGCCATGTTATCATCACTGCTGGATGCAGCATTTGGAGTGTAAGTAGCACCTGCACTTTGATCAGGAGCAGGAGAATCTCCGCCATTTCCTCTACTTCCCAATAATTGCACTGATAAAATTCTTAAGGTTAAGGAAGCGCCATTGCGACCATCCGCTGTTGTGTAAGTTCTTACATCAGGTGTACCTTCGACATACACTTGTGTTCCTTTTTTTAAATAAGGAGCAACCGCAGTTCGATCTGTCCAATAAGAGCAATCAACCCAGGTAGTTCTGTCTTTTTGATTGCCTTGAGCATCCTTGTATCGTTCTGTATGCGCAACATTAAAGTTGATTACAGACTTACCATTCACATTGTTTACTTGAGCATCTTTGCCCAGATTTCCGATTACTTGTAACTTGATCATTTTCTTAAATTTTGTCGTTATATGACAGTGAAGATAGTATTTTTCGTTTTTCAACAATAAAAATGGGCTTGACAGTTACCCCCAAAATGAAAAACTTAAGAAAATAAGTTAGTTTTGTGCTAAGCCAACTTTTAACTGGCCAAAGACTATGAGTAAAAAAGGTAAGGTTTTAGTCGCTATGAGCGGCGGAATTGACAGTACAGTCGCAGCCCTTATGCTGCATAATGAAGGTTACGAAGTGGTGGGTATCACCATGAAAACCTGGGATTACTCCACCAGCAATACCAATGGAAAAGAAACAGGATGTTGTAATATTGACTCCTTTAACGATGCACGTTTAGCTGCCGTTAACAATGGTTTTCCCCATTATATTTTAGATATTAGAGATGAGTTTGGTGATTTTGTAATTGAAAACTTTGTAGAAGAATATTTAGCAGGACGGACCCCTAACCCCTGTGTAATGTGTAATACCCATATTAAGTGGCGTGCCTTATTGAAAAGAGCAGATGCCTTAGGTTGTGAATTCATCGCCACAGGACATTATGCAAAAGTGCGTCAACACGATAACGGGCGTTATGTAATTTCAAAAGGTTTGGATGAAACCAAGGATCAGAGTTATGTTTTATGGGGTGTGGATCAGGATTTATTAAGCAGAACTATCTTGCCTTTAGGTGGCATGCATAAAACAGACATTCGTCAAATGGCCATTGATATGGGTTATCCAGAACTTGCCAAAAAAAGTGAGAGCTATGAAATTTGTTTTGTTCCCGATAATGATTACCGTGGATTTTTAAAGCGTCGTGTAGAAGGCTTGGAAGAAAAAGTAAATGGAGGTTGGTTTGTGGATACAAATGGAAAAAGATTAGGCAAACACAAGGGCTACCCATTTTATACGATTGGTCAAAGAAAGGGTTTAGAAATTGCGTTAGGCAAACCAGCATATGTTACTTCTATTGATCCTGAAAAAAATATTGTAGTCATTGGCGAAGAAAAAGATTTAGACTCTAATGATATGTTGGTGTCAAAAATTAATTGGATTAAGTACGATCATTTAAATGGCCTAACGGATTTAATGGCTAAAATTAGATACCATGACAGTGGTGCATTGTGTACCCTATCCCATACGGATAATGGCGTTCAAGCAAGGTTTTACGAAAATGTAAAAAGTATTGCGCCAGGACAAAGTGCTGTATTTTATGAAGGGGAAGATGTGGTTGCCGGTGGCATTATACAAAGTGGTGCTTTGTTACCGAAATTGCTCTAATTAGTTTTTATTAACTTTTAGATTTTACTAAAAATAAGCAGGTATCGATTTCATTATTTAGTTAGCATTCTACTCCGCAATTTTTTCTAATAAGGCACCAAATAACGTATCGGCTTGTTGGGTGTATCCTTTATAATATTGCTGCTTCACCACTTTGAATTTACCAGTAGCTAACAATGCTTCTACATTTTTTTCGTTCTCTTCTTTGTACACAGAACAAGTAGCAAATAATAAATGACCATTCAATTTTACAGTAGGAATAATATTTTGTAAAATTTGCGATTGCAATTTGGTGTACTTATTCAGTTGTGCCTCGGTAAAATAAGCTAACTGCTCAGGTGTTCTCCCCCAGGTACCACTTCCAGAACAAGGCACATCGGCAAAGACAAAATCAAATGGTTTCTTAATATCAAAAGACTGGGTCAAATCAATTTCTTGAACACTAGCTGGCCTTATGCCTGCTTCCTGCAATCGCTTATCGGCATTGTATAAAATACTTTCTCTTACATCCGATACATGCATTCGAATATTTGACATCGTATCAAACATTAAAATGGTTTTACCACCACTCGCAGCACAAGCATCCCAAACTTGAATTGGATGCTCTACACTGGTTGGCACCATTAACAAAAGTTCGGATAAAGCTTGAGAATTTAAATCCTGTATAACCACTTCCTTATTAAGTTCCAGTATACTTTGTAAGGAAGTCGTATTTGTAAATGCAAGAGTATTTTCTGCTACTTCCTTATATCCAATGTTGGCTGCTGTTAATTTTTGTATGACTTTTTCCTTTTGCCAAGGACGTATCCTAATAAATAATGAAGGCTGAGTTTGATGTGATAGCATAAATTTTTCAGCATCAATTTGATCTGAAATTTTATTAGCTATTGGAAATTCTTTTACCTCATTTCT
>CANGFA010000046.1 GCA_947453145.1 Bacteroidota bacterium | reverse complement strand
TATTCTATATACTTAACCACCCTCGCCAATCTGCCATTGGCGTTGATGCCCTCTAAAACAATTTGTAATTTTTTACTGATATCGTTGTTGAAAAATTCTATACGCACCCTGGAACTTTTTTTATTCGTTAATAAATAAGGGTTCCAATACAATGTGGGACGGTTGTCTACTTCAAAGTTTTCGGCAGGTCTATCATAATTGGGATTATAAAATTCTTTAAATACGGAGTAGCCACCCAGCACCGAATATTCCATCCCCTTGCTGTTTACATTTCCTCCTCTATTATTTGTGCCACGTTTTGTGTATATCGCAATGGCACCTCCACTTCCCCCACCCATCGCTCCAAAAAATGGAGGTCGCATGGCTTTAATATACGAGATGTTGTTAATGGGTATGGATTGAACTTGATCTATACTTGTATTTATTTCGTCTAAGAAGAAATCGGTATTGGATCCTCTCCAGGTAGCCGTGGGTTGCGAACCGCCAAGCGTAATACTTAATCCGGGTACCTTGGCTTGTAAATAAGTTAAGATATCAATGGATGCAATCATGTTGGCATCCGAAGATAAATCAAAAGAAATACCATCACCTCCAGAAAAAAACCCGGTGGCATATTTTTCATCCAATATTTGTGTGGGAGATTTTGTTTTTGATTTAACGACCACTTCGCTAAGGGTCATTGTCTCTAATAATTTTCTTTGCCTTTCTTGCTCTAATAAAATTGAATTTAATCTTGTCCTAGCAATGCTATCGCTCCAGTTGTTTAAAAAGGAATCTGGACCTAGGTTTATTTTTTTCAAACTTTGATTGATTAATCCATTGTCAAAATGAATAACGTAAGAGTTGTTTTTTGATTTTCCATTTACAGAATAATAAATTTTAGATGTATCATAAAAATAGGCTGTCTTATCTTCAAAAATTCCGTTTTTATCAACCGGTAAAAACAATAATTTTTTACTGCTATCTTTTCTCAAAATAATTAAATTTAATAGTAGGTCATCATTTACCCTTGCGCCTGCACTTGCGTAAACCTTACCAGTCACTTTCATTAAATCTGTTTCTACGGGATAAAGCTGTTTAGGCAAAACGCCATTTTTAATTTTCTCCCAATCAAATTTTCGCCACCCGTTGGTAAGCATTACTAAATCTAAATGAGCAGCAATACTGTCTGCATCACTTGAAAAATAATATGCAGGATTATATACTCTTCCTTTAATATCGTTGCTTAATAAAAAATCAGAGTAAATAGATTGTTGCTCGGGTGTTACCACGGAGGCGTCTGTAATGGACATAGACATATTAGCGGTGGTCGTATCTTTTACATATAAATCCAATACATTTTTTCCTCGCTTATTTAGGTTTGCAATTTGTATGGAAACCTGTGCATTAAACTCGTGCAGCCGGTTGTTTACTAAAATAATTCTTTCTGCAATGGGTAGCCAGTCATTGGTGAACAAAGAAATTTGAACAATACCGGTGGGTAGTTCATCGATAGGCAAGGCTGCTTTTTGTGCTATTCTCTCTTCCCCCTTAAAATCTACTTTATAAATGATATGCTGGTTTTGATGAACAAGCATTTTCATTTTTTTAAAATTATCGGGCACATCAAAAGATCTTTCTACAGTTACATAGGCTTTTTCATTATCCATGGTCACGTTCATCACCACCCCCGAAGCAAGGGCCTGCACAATGGGCGTTGTTCCTTTTTGACCACTCTCGTCGGTCCAGTTTATTGAGTAGTTTTCGCCTGTAATGGGTTTTAATTTAAAAGTCCCCATGCCGTCGTGGGCTACTTTTAAAGTATCAAGTACTTTATTTTTATTGTTTACTAAAAAGCCTTTTATAAAAACGGGTGACCCTGCCGAATTGGTTGCCTTAAAAGCCACTTTACTTTTTAAATCATTTACCAAAACCCCACCCTCTGGAAATATTTCAACCCTCGTTAATTGGCTTTTTGTCATTTTGAGGTTACCCTCAATGGCTACATTTATGGGGATATTTCTTTCATATAAAAAAACACTATCATCATTTAACATCCAACGCGTATAAGCCTTCACATGTATAAAGCTTCCTTTATAGTCTTTGGGTACTTCGTAACTTCCCTTTGCAGAAGACTGAAATAAAGGCGCGACTGTTTCTTTTAAAAAATTTCCATTGTGGTCATAAAAATCTACATATACATTTTTGCTTATGTTGGTCCACTCTGTGCCTAATAAAACATACAATTTATAAAACAGGGTCTCGCCTACATTGTACATAGTTCTATCTAGTTGCATGTGTATTTTTTCATGCGGGTATTGTTCGTCATAAATAGTTAAGGTAGAGTCATATACCTGAGCCTGTCCTTTTACAAAAAAGAAAACCAAGACTAAGCAAAAGAAAAATTTAAATGTGGTTGATTTCATAGGCTATAAATTTACGAATTGTTTCATCAACAGCGAATTAGTTGTTATTATTATCATTTATCTGTTACCTGCGTGATATATAAACGGCCTAAAAAAAAGGACCCGAAATATTTCGGGTCCTTTAATGCGTTTACAGCTATAATTATATGTTTTTGTTCTCGGCTCTTCTTCTTGCTTCTTCCGCCTCTTTGTAAATTCTTATCCAGGTAAGTGAAATGTCAATGATGGCTAAAACCGGCCCAATCATGATTACCATGATCATTTCAAGACCTGGTGAATAGCCAATAACGCCGTCATGAGATGACATTTTAGATCGCTTGTATAATTTATATAAACAATAAATAGCACTTAATATCCAGATGGTTACTAATATATTCTGTAACATAATTTTGTTTTTTGTACTACAAAGTTAATACATATTATTTTAACCCCCTCATCCATTCTATTAACAATAAGGGCCAGCTTTCAAGGGATCGGTTTCCATTGGCAAGTCCAAATCCATGACCTCCTGCCGGATAAATGTGCATCTCCGTAGGCACTTTATTTTTTTTGAGTGCTTGATAATACAACAAACTATTTTCAACAGGAACAGATTGGTCGTCGGTTGCATGAATTAAAAAAGTGGGAGGCGTATTTGCGTTAACCTGTAATTCATTGGAATATAATTTTGTCATTTCTTCTGTGGGCTGCTTGCCAATTAAATTATTTCGGGATCCCATATGCGCAATACTTTTATCCATAGAAATAACCGGATAAATTAAAATGCTAAAATTAGGTTTTGTCTCTTCCTCAAAATGCGTGGAAAGCGTGGATGCCAAATGTCCTCCCGCAGAAAAACCCATGATGCCAACTTTGTTTGGATTAATATTCCAGCTTGCTGCTCTTTCACGAACGATGCGCATGGCTTGTTTTGCATCCATTAAAGGCACTTGGTCTGGTGCGGTGCTTGAAAGCGAATCGGGTAAACGATATTTTAAAACAATAGCTGCAATGCCGCGCGCATTTAAAAGCTTTGCAACATCGGTACCTTCCCAATCGTAGGCCAAAATAGAATAGCCACCACCCGGACAAATAATTACAGCCTGTCCTGTCACACTTCTTTTATTAGGCAAATACACTTCAATTTGCGGAACCTGCACTTTACCTATTCTAACAATATCCGTGCTAATGGCTTGTTCTTGTAAATTATTTTTGATACTCAAAGGAATATTTCCTTCGGGCCATAAATTTATTTTCATGGATTGACTAAATGTGTGGGTAGTGCTTATTAAAAATAGTAAAGCAAAAATTGTTTTCATACTAAAGTGTTCAGTAAATTTAATGAATATAATTTTTGATTATGAAAAAATCATTTGTCCTGTTATTATTACTAAGTCTTGTGGCTGCTAATAGTAGCTTCGCACAAAAATTTGATGCGAATTGGGAATCTTTAAATAAAAGAAAAATACCCGCTTGGTTTAATCAGGATAAGTTTGGCATTTTTATTCATTGGGGTGTGTACTCTGTTCCGGCGTATGCCCCACCTGTAAAAAATAATGGATATAGTTATGCCGAATGGTATTGGCATAGACTTTTTGAAAAACAAAAAGACTTTATGGCCTTTCATGAAAAAAATTACGGTAAAAGCTTTGCCTACACGCAGTTTGAGCCCATGTTTAAAGCAGAAAGATTTGAACCAGATCAGTGGGCCGATTTATTTAAAAAGTCGGGCGCTAAATATGTGGTCTTAACTTCTAAGCATCATGAAGGTTATACATTATGGAATAGCGAAGAAGCGGATAGAGATTGGAACCGTCCCTGGAATGCAGTTACAGGAACACCACATCGTGATTTATTGGGCGACTTAACTAATTCGGTAAGAAGTGCAGGTTTAAAAATGGGCTATTATTATTCATTGTATGAATGGTTTAATCCAATGTGGTTGCACGATAAAAAAGCATACGTAGAAAAACACATGACGCCACAGTTTAAAGACTTAGTTACTAAGTATAAGCCTTCCATTATTTTTTCGGATGGAGAATGGGATTTATCGGATACGGCTTGGCAGAGTCCAAAATTATTAGCATGGTTATTTAACGAGTCGCCCGTTAAGGATAGTGTTGTGGTTAATGATAGATGGGGTAATAATACAAGAGAAAAAAATCACGGAGCTATGTATACCACTTCGGAATACGGGAGTGGTATGGACGCGAGTATCATTTGGGAGGAAAGTCAGGGTGTGGGACTTTCGTATGGTTACAATAAAAGTGAGCAATTAAAGGATTATAAATCCAGTTATGAATTAATACTCATGTTAAACGACCTGGTTTCAAGAGGCGGTAATTTTTTATTAGACATTGGACCTGACGCGGATGGAACCATCCCAGTTATCATGCAACAAAGGCTAACAGATATAGGTGATTGGTTAAAAATAAATGGCGAAGCTATTTATGGAACCACTGCTTGGCGTCAACCGGCACAATGGAGTAGCGGAATCAAGCCCAACAAAAAGGGAGCAAGTTATATGTCCGATTATAGGGTAGCTGAATTGGTGGTGCCCAAAAAAGATAGTGCTTATATTGAAGCCTTTTTTACTCAAAAGGGAAGCAATCTGTATTGCATCTTACCTACATATAAAACAAGTATAAGTATTAAGGACTTAAAATTAGTTCCTGGTGCCAAGGCCACCATCTTGGGTTCTAATATAAAGCCCAATATCAAACAAAGCGGCAAAGACGTATTTATAGATTTATCCAACTTGCATCCTGGGGATATTTCGCCAACTGGCATATTTGTGGTTCAGCTGGCTAATTAATATCTAATAATATTTCAATTCAATTTGCCTTAATAAATAAGGCAAATACTGTAAAATTATTGAAAATATAAATTATTTGCCTTATTTTAGTCTAATGAAGGCTAATTTATCACAATTACCCCATTTCCCGGCCTTTACTTGGAGTCAGGATGTACTTAATCCTATCCTTATGAGCTTAAGATTAAAGCAGGGAAAACTGTTGGGGAGGATGGAGACCTTGCAGCCGGAATTTAAGGAACAGGTCCAAGAAGAAATGATCAAATTAGACGCTTTTGGCCATTTTCGGATCGAAGATCACCTGGATCTAACTGGAAATGAAACAAATAATGAACTTGCGCGCTTTTTAGTTTGGTTTAATAAGCCAGGTTTAGATAGGTTATTAAAAGCAGGTATTGCGCATTTGTGGTCTTTGAGCATTAGTCCTTTTGGTGAGGATTCGGGTATCATAGCAAGGATTATTACAAATATTCAACTAGCCAAGGCAGATGGAACTCCTTTAAGGTATTATAGTATGAGCGACCAGATTGCTAAGGAAAAAAGTGAATATGAATTCATTGTCCAACAAGCGCTTCAGGGCTCCTTGGATATTACCATATGGTTGCAATGGTTTTTAAGCTGTTTGGAACGAGCCTATGACAGTTCTGAAATAATAAGCGCACCCATTATAGAAAGAGCCCATTTTTGGAATACACAAAAACACAACACCTTTAATAAAAGACAACAAGCAATCTTAAATAAGTTATTAGCAGGGTTTAATGAAAAACTTACCACTACTGTTTATGCTAAATTAACGAATTGCGCGCGCGATACGGCATTAAGAGATATAACCGATTTACTGCTAAAGGGAATTTTAATAAAACAGGGAGGTTTGGGTAAGAATACGGAATATAGATTAAAGTA
>CANGFA010000045.1 GCA_947453145.1 Bacteroidota bacterium | reverse complement strand
TTGCAAAGATAAGATGGTAATCTATATTAAAACGTTCCATGTGGAACGTTTTCTTAAATAATAAATATTTTAATTCTAAACTACTAGTTCGTACTAAACAATGTTCCACGTGGAACATTGTTTAGTATTTTTTCTTAATCATCACTCGCTTCGCGAGTTCTTGTAACACTCTTTAAATACGCCCTTAACCACTTTTCTTCCATCGACCTCATTAACTTCGCATCGGCCGGTTTCTTGTCCTTATACCCACAAAAATGTAGCGCCCCATGAAATATAACCCTCAACAACTCGTTACCTTGGGTGGTTTTATGCGTTTTTGCATTCTCTTTCACACGATCCGCACTAATATATATATCACCTATTAATTGTCCTGGTATTTCAGATAAGTCAAAGCTGATAATGTCGGTATAATAATCATGGTTTAAAAACTGCTTATTAATGTCCAAAAGGTATTTGTCCGAACAAAAAACATATTGTAAACACTCAATCTTGATACCTTCCTTTTTCATTTGCTTTACTAGGAAGGCTTTCAATACAATTCGGTTCCCCAGCGCTATGGATTTGTCGGCCTTATTAAAGAAAATGGTATTGTACATAGTTGAATGTCTTTCAGTTATTTATACGTTTTTTAGGCAAAAATATTGCTCCAAATCTCGTAAGTATTTGTGTTAGAAATGAAACTATCTTTGTAGTCAATCATGAAGAAATTATCTGAGCTACATATCGGGGAATCGGGTACCATCCATTCTTTTGAAAACGACGAGATCTTTTTAAAATTAATGGAGATGGGTTGTATTCCTGGAGAATATATTACGGTTGAACAAATTGCACCACTGGGTGATCCCATAAGCATTTCGGTTGCTGGATATCAATTAAGCTTAAGAATGGATGAGGCAGAAAGCATTTTAATTACACCCGCCATAAATATAAATATTTGACAATCAATTAGTTAGTATGAAAATAGGTTTGTTTTTTGGTAGTTTTAACCCCATTCACAATGGGCACTTAATGGTGGCAAGTTATATTGCAAACCATTCTGACCTAAAGCAAATCTGGTTGGTGGTCTCACCCCAAAATCCACACAAAACACAGAGCAGCTTGTTAAACGAATATGATCGATTGCATTTAGCGAATATTGCCATTGAAGACGACCCACAATTGCGCGTTTCTGATATAGAATTTAAATTACCCAAGCCCTCTTATACTATCGACACCCTCGCTTATTTAATGGAACAATATCCGCAACATGAGTTTTCGGTAATTATGGGTGGCGATAGTTTTCAAAATTTGCCAAAGTGGAAAAATTTCGAAACGCTTATAAAAAATTATAGCTTCATTGTTTATCGTCGACCCGGTTTCGAAATCACAGAAAACCATGGTGCAAATATTACTTATTTAGAAGCACCCATGCTGGAATTATCTGCAACACTTATCCGCAACAATCGTAAAGAAGGAATCACTATTCGTTATTTGGTGCCAGATAGGGTTCGCGAGGAAATTGAGAATAATAATTATTTTAAGGACTAAAATAAAAAGGCGCTTTATAAAAATATAAGCGCCTTTTTATTTTTCCTTTTATGATTTTTTCAATGCCACCCATAAACGGTGGCATTGATTTACATTGAATCCTTTTATAAAAATATAAGCGCCTTTTTATTTTTCCTTTTATGATTTGTACTACCTATTCATGCTGGCCAAAAATTCTTCATTGTCTTTGGTACCGCGCATGCGTTTTAATAATTCATTCATTGCTTCGTCGGTGTTCATATCATTTAAGAATAAACGTAAAATATTCATTCTTTGTAACACATCGGCAGATAATAATAAATCATCACGACGCGTACTTGAACCCGTTAAATCAATAGCAGGGAAAATACGCTTGTTGGCTAATCGGCGATCTAATACCAATTCCATATTACCCGTTCCCTTAAACTCTTCAAAAATTACCTCATCCATCTTAGAACCAGTATCTACAAGGGCTGTAGCGATTATGGTAAGTGATCCACCGTTTTCAATTTTACGTGCCGCACCAAAAAATTGTTTTGGTTTTTGCATTGCGTTTGCTTCCACACCACCTGATAATACTTTACCCGAACTTGGAGCAACCGTATTGTGAGCACGCGCTAAACGTGTGATAGAATCTAATAAAATAACAACATCATGTCCGCACTCTACTAAACGCTTTGCTTTTTGTAATGCCATGGTAGAAACCTTCACATGTTTTTCGGCAGGCTCATCAAAAGTAGATGCAATAACCTCTGCTTTTACAGAGCGCTCTACGTCGGTAACTTCCTCGGGACGTTCGTCTACCAACACCACCATTAAATAACACTCGGGATGGTTAGCGGCAATGGCATTAGCCACTTCTTTCAATAACATGGTTTTACCCACTTTTGGTTGCGCTACCAATAAACCTCTTTGACCTTTACCAATTGGTGTGAACAAATCCATAATACGTGTGCTATAATTATTAGCCGTGGTATACAAATTTAATTTTTCAAAAGGGAATAAGGGCGTTAAGTAATCAAAAGGAATACGATCCCGAATTTCATCTGGCTTTTTGCCATTCACGGTATCCACTTTCGTTAATGCAAAATATTTCTCCCCTTCTTTTGGAGGGCGCACAAAACCTTGAACCGTGTCGCCCGTTTTTAAACCAAATAGTTTTATTTGGGAAGGAGATACATATACGTCATCGGGCGAAGACAAATAATTATAGTCGGAACTTCTTAAAAAGCCATATCCGTCGGGCATCATCTCTAAAACGCCTTCCGAAGGAATGGCGCCATCAAATTCGATATTAAAAGAAGTTTCTTTTTTAGGTTGATGTCTGTTTTGGTGAGGGTGTTGACCCTGACCAGGACCCCTTTGTCCGCGAAACTCGCCACCTTGTTGACCACTATTTTGACCAGTAGGTTGACCCGTTTGTGGGTCGGTACCTTCTGTCGGATTGGTTTGACCCTCTGCGGGTGCTGTTGGTGCGGGGGTGCTTGCAGCACTTTCGTCACCAAATAGTTTTGCCGCTATTTGAGAAGCCTTGTCGTCGATACTTTGACCCTGGTTTTCAACCTCTGAAGCAACGGCTTTTTTAGCAATTGGCTTACGCGCTCTTGCTGGAGCAGCTTCTTCTTTGGCTGGTGTGGCTTTTTCTGACTTAGTGGACTTGGTAGCGGGTGCAGCAACGGGCTTGCGTCCCCTTTTTGGTTTGTCGTCTTTTTCTTGCACTGTAAATCTTATAATTTATTTAAAAATCGAATGAGTTCGAGGGGCTTTTGAGAATCTTTTTTGAATTTTTGGTCCAGATGGTAGGGCCGATTGGTATAAAGGCGAAAATAATGAAACAGGGAATCGCCGCTTTCTAGTGCAATTATAAGACCTTTTTGAATAAAAAAACAATTTTTTATGGGTTATCTTTGCGCAACAAATCGTTCAATCAAGTTATATGTTCAACCAAAGAGTAAAAATTAAGCAATTATTAAGCGGAACCGACAAAGCAAGCTCGGTTGGGTCCGAAGTGGTAGTAATGGGGTGGGTACGTACTTTTCGTAATAACCAATTTATAGCCTTGAACGATGGCAGCACCAATAATAATGTACAGGTAGTAGCGGCCTTGGGTGAATTTGACGACGCTTTATTAAAGCGCGTAACTACCGGTGCATCTTTAAAGGTAAAAGGAATTGTAGTAGAGAGTCAAGGCAAAGGACAAACAGTAGAAGTAAAAGCAACAAGTATTGAAATTTTAGGTGACAGTGATGCAGAAAAATATCCATTGCAACCCAAAAAACATTCTCTAGAATTTTTAAGAGAGAAAGCACATTTGCGTTTTAGAACCAACACTTTTGGATCGGTGTTTCGTATTCGTCACTCTTTAGCATTTGCGGTACACCAGTTTTTTAATGAGCGTGGATTTTTATATTTACATACACCCATTATTACAAGTAGTGATGCCGAGGGTGCAGGCGAAATGTTTCGCGTAACTACCCTTCCTTTAGAAGGTGCTCCAAAAAACGAAGCAGGAGAAATTGACTTTACACAGGATTTTTTTGGTAAGAGTACCAACTTAACCGTGAGTGGTCAATTGGAAGGAGAGCTAGGCGCCATGGCCTTTTCGGACATCTATACATTTGGTCCAACCTTCCGCGCAGAGAACTCCAATACTACAAGACACTTAGCAGAATTTTGGATGATTGAACCCGAGGTGGCCTTTAATGATTTAGAAGACAACATGAATTTAGCAGAAGATTTCATTAAGCATTTAATTGCTTATGTGATGCAACATAACGCTGACGACCTAGCATTTTTAGACGCGCGCTTAGCAGAAGAAGAAAAACAGTTACCAACGGAAAAAAGAAGTGGACTAGGATTAATGGATAAATTAAACTTTGTTTTAGAAAGCGGATTTGAAAGAATTACTTATACCGAAGCGATTGATATTTTATTAAATAGCAATCACTATAAGAAAAAGAAATTCCAATATGATGTGAAGTGGGGCATTGATTTACAAAGTGAGCATGAAAGGTTTTTAGTAGAACAACATTTTAAAAAACCGGTTATTGTAACCAATTATCCTGCAGCAATAAAAGCGTTTTATATGCGCATGAACGATGGTTGTGAGCCCGGAAAAGAGACGGTGGCTGCTATGGATATTTTGGCGCCGGGCATTGGTGAAATTGTTGGTGGATCACAAAGAGAGGAGCGTTTGGAAAAATTAGAAGCTCGAATGAACGCAATGCATATTCCATTGGAAGAGATGAGTTATTATTTAGATACTCGTCGTTTTGGTAGCGTACCGCATGCTGGCTTTGGCCTTGGCTTTGAGCGTATGGTACAGTTTGTTACGGGTATGACTAATATTAGAGACGTTATTGCCTTTGCAAGAACGCCGAACAATTGTGAATACTAAAATGTTTTAAGAGCGCGGAACCGCGCTCTTTCTTTTTACATTAAATGATAGATTGAGTACCTCAACATTTATAATTTTTTTATTAGTAATATGGGAATACTATTTGTTTTAATTGGTGCATTTTGTTTTGCAATTAGCAATGCTTATTGGAAAAAAGTAACGCAAACTATTCCGTATCAAATTGGCATGTTTTATAGAGGTATTTTTGCTTCGGTTGTTTTTGCCATTTTATATTTTGGTTTTAGACATGCCACATTTTTTAAATATTGGGTAATAGAAGATTTGACATTTAACACTCATTTTTTATTATCCATAGCATTAAGTGTTTTTAATATTTTTGGCCTTTTGTTTTTTTTACGTGGCATTCAAAAAGCGCCCGTAAGTATTGTGGTTCCTGTATCTGCGTTAAAAGTATTTACTATTTTAACGGCTGTATTTGTGGTGGGTGAAGTATGGAAAATGCCGTATTTGTATGCATTTGTTTTATCAACGGGTGGATTACTATTATTGTATTTAGATGGCTCGGAACACGCCAGTGCAAAAGAACAAAAACTGGGTGTGTTGTATGGATTGGCTTCCAGTTTTTTTTGGGGCAGCTCTTATGCTTTATATAATTTTCCTATTACAAAATGGTGGGGTCCATTGGGCTTTAGTTTTATCGTTGAAACCACGGCTATGTTATTTGGTCTTGTTTTAATAATTAAAGATGGTTTATTGAGTCAACTACTTCAATACACAAAATCAATTCACATACAAACCTATGTTGTCCAAGGCTTATTACTTGTTGCCGGAGGACTGGCCATAAACATGTCCTATGGTTATTTGCCGGTGATGGTTATAAATATTTTAATTATAAGCAGTCAACTCTTATCGGTGTTATTGGGCTTTATGTTTTTTAAAGAACGCTTAAACACAAAACAATGGATTGGGTTGATATTAATAATGATGAGCTTTTTTGTCGTTGCCACTGCAGTATAAATGCGGAACGCCCCCATTTTTCTTGATTTTCAATAAACAAGCCTATTTTTTTGCTATTTAAGGCGGCCTGGCCTATATTTGCTGCCCGAACAAAGCAATTTGAGCGGAAGGATTCAATTCCAATGGCGCTGTAGCTCAGTTGGTAGAGCAAAGGACTGAAAATCCTTGTGTCCCCGGTTCGAGCCCGGGTGGTGCCACAAAAACTAATAAAAAAGCCCTTAACGAAAGTTGAGGGCTTTTTTAT
>CANGFA010000044.1 GCA_947453145.1 Bacteroidota bacterium | reverse complement strand
GACTCCCCCGATGAAATTCCTGAATTTTATAACATGATTGTAAATGATGGCTTTCATTTGGTAAGTGGCTGGAAAAAGAAACGTTACGATAATACTTTTACAAAAAATATTCCTTCAAAAATTTATAATGCTGTTGCCAGAAGAAGTTCTGGTATAAAATTACACGACTTTAATTGTGGCATTAAAGCGTACCAATTAAAAGTAGTTAAAAGCATTGAAGTGTTTGGTGAAATGCATCGCTACATCCCTATTCTTGCAAAATGGGCTGGATTCAAAAAGATTGGTGAAAAAGTAGTAGTGCATCAGGCCCGTAAATATGGTAAAACTAAATTTGGCTGGGAAAGATTCGTAAATGGTTTCCTAGATTTAATGACCATTCAGTTCTTGTCTAAATTTGGTAAAAAACCAATGCAATTTTTTGGTTTAATCGGAACTTTATTCTTCTTAATTGGATTTGGTTCGGTGGGTTATATAACCATATCAAAATTTTTATATCCAGAAACGAGTATCACCAATAAACCTGCATTTTACATTGCACTTACCTCAATGCTTATTGGCGTTCAATTATTTTTAGCTGGTTTCATTGCCGAATTGGTAAACCGAAATGCAGCAGAAAGAAACAGTTATTTAATCTCCGAGAAATTAGGATGGTAAACGCATTGGTTATAATTGGCCCTGGCTGGCCATTACGAGGGGGCCTTGCAGCTTTTGATGAACAATTAGCCAATACATTTAATGAGAAAGGTATCGCATCAAGAATCGAAACATTTTCATTACAATACCCTTCCTTTTTATTTCCAGGTACTTCTCAATACACGACCAATCCAGCACCAAAGGATATTCTTATACATGCAGGCATTAACTCTATGAATCCATTTAATTGGATTAAGATTGGATTAAAATTAAAAAGGGAGAAGCCAGATCTTATTATTGTAAGATATTGGATTCCATTTTTAGCTCCTTGCTTAGGTACCATATGCAGAATTGCTAAATCCAATAAGCATAGTAAAGTAATAGCTTTAGTAGACAATATGATTCCACATGAAAAAAGATGGGGTGACAGTTTGCTAACATCCTATTTTGCGAAATCGGTAAATGGATTTTTGACCATGAGCAATAAAGTCGCAGCAGATGTGAAAAAATTTAGCACGCTCCCAATTTCTTTATCTCCGCATCCAATTTTCAATCATTTTGGAGCAGCAATAACAAAAAAAGAGGCTAGACATTTAATAGGGATTGGATTGGAAGAAAAAGTGATTTTATTTTTTGGTTTTATTCGTCAATATAAGGGTTTGGATGTATTATTGAAAGCAATGGCTAGCGATCTTATTAAAGCGAACGGTATTAAATTATTAATCGTTGGAGAGTTTTACGAAGACGCTATGCCTTATCATGATTTAATTGAGACACTAGGCCTAAAAGAAAATATTATACTGCATACAGAATTTGTACCTGATAATGAAGTAAAGAACTATGTATGTGCTGCAGATTTTATCATACAACCCTATAGAAATGCAACACAAAGTGGTGTAACACCACTCGCCTATCATTTTGAAATACCTATGTTGGTAACCAATGTAGGCGCTTTGGCAGACGCTGTCCCCAATGGGAAAGTAGGTGTGGTTGTTGAACCAAATGCCAACTCAATTGCAGAAGGTATTGATATGCTCTATCAAAATGGGCCTACCTTTTATGCCCAAAACATAAAAGAAGAAAAGAAAAAATACAGTTGGTCAACAATGGCCGATAATTTTATAGCATTACGCCAAAAATTATAATATACTTTTAATAAATTTATACCATGTCAACACAAGCAATTACCGATATTATAAAAGCATCAATTGATGTTAAACAGCAATTACTTGCTGATGAAAATTTAGTAAACCAAATACAAATTGTAACGGATGTAATTACCAAAGCTTTTAAAAATGGGAACGCAGTATATTTTGCTGGGAACGGTGGAAGCGCCGCTGATGCTCAACATTTAGCAGCAGAGTTTTCGGGTCGTTTTTATAAGGATCGCAAGGCCTTACCTTCGGATGCGCTGCATTGTAACAGTTCCTACTTGACTGCTGTTGCCAATGATTATAGCTATGATGTTATTTATGCAAGATTATTAGAAGGTATTGCAAAACCTGGAGATGTACTTGTAGGAATTAGCACTTCTGGGAATTCTGGCAATATTGTAAAAGCTTTTGAAATGGCTAAAACAATTGGGGTAACAACCATTGGTTTCACCGGGCAAAAAGGTGGCAAAATGAAGGAATTAGGCGATTACCTAATTAACGTGCCATCTAATACCACACCTCGAATTCAGGAGTCACATATATTAGTAGGGCATATTATTTGCGAATTGGTAGAGATTAATATTTTCGGATAAGTTACAACCTATTTTAATGGCATTTAACCTAAACGATATTAATCATAATTGGACTTTGTTTTTAGACAGAGACGGGGTAATTAATGTAGAAAAAAAAGAAGATTATATTCGTAATTGGGATGAGTTCCAATTTTATGAAGAAAGCTTATTAGCACTGCCTATTTTAGCACAAAAATTTAGGACTATTGTTATTACGACAAATCAAAAAGGTATAGGAAAAGGTATAATGACCCATGAAGATTTGAATCAGATTCACACTCAAATGGTATTAGAAATTAACAAGGCACATGGACGAATCGACCATATCTATTATTGTGCCGATTTAGATAATCTTTCTCCAAATAGAAAGCCGCAGGCTGGCATGGCATTTCAAGCTAAAACGCAATTTCCACATATTCAGTTTAATGAATCCATCATGGTGGGAAATAGACCAAGTGATATGCATTTTGGTAGAAATGCAGGTATGCATACTGTTTTTTTAGCTACTACCCATCCTGAAACTCCATTCCCAGATGCTAGCATTGACTATCGTTTTGACAATTTATTGGCATTTGCAAATGCCCTTTAGTTAAAAACATATTTAACTTTAGATATGATTAAAAAGCTTTCCATATTCTTCTTTTTTACAATACTTCATTATCAATTGTCCGCACAAAGTGAAATTGATAGTTTGGGCGAAAACATACAAAAAATAGCTTACGCGATACAAGAAAACGATACTTTATCCATACGAATACAACAAGATAGTTTCCTGTACCTAAAACTATATGAAACATTAGCAACCCCCCATTCATTTAGCTTTTCTTTTGATTCTTTACAATCCATTAAATTAATAAAATCCCCAGATGGACTTTTTAAATTCTTTACGTGGCAGCTTGCACTTAATAACGAACACTATATACAAAAGGGAATACTTCAAATTAAAAAGTCAGATGGTCAAACGCTTTTATTTAAATTGAATGATATTTCCGACGAAATTGAAAATCCAACTGATTTTATTGGATCCAACCAAAAATGGATAGGTGCAGTTTATTACGATATCATCCAAAATGAATTTCAAGGAAAAATATATTATACCTTATTAGGTTTTGACGCGTATGACAAGCATATTACGCATAAATTAATTGAAGTTGTACACTTTGAAAAGGATCAACTAGTATTTGGAGGGGACTTTTTTAACTATCCCTCGGACGAAACTTATCCTGAAGCACCCGTTAAACGATTCATTTATAGCTATAAAAATGGAGCCAATGCATTTATTAGGTATGAAAAAGACGCCAAAGCCATAGTACTATCTGAATTAGCCAGTATCACTAATGATTTAAATGAAAAAAGTACACTTGTCCCAACTGGAGACGAAGTGTACTTTATATGGAAAAATGGTAAATGGGTAATGCCTAAAAAATAAACAACCCAATTTTTATTCCTATTTTTTTTAATCTAATTTCAAAACTGCCAAGAAAGCTTCTTGTGGAATTTCTACGTTTCCAATTTGACGCATTCTTTTTTTACCTTCTTTCTGTTTTTCTAATAATTTTCGTTTACGACTAATATCACCCCCATAACATTTAGCGGTAACGTCCTTTCGCATCGCCGAGATATTTTCACGTGCAACAACTTTTGCGCCAATAGCAGCTTGAATGGCAATTTGGAATTGTTGCTTTGTTAACAATTCTTTTAACTTTTCACAAAGCTTACGACCAAATTCAGCAGATTTACCTCTATGAATTAAAGCACTCAGTGCATCTACTTTTTCTGCATTTAATAAAATATCCATTTTCACAATATCTGCTTCTCTAAATCCTATTTGTGTATAGTCAAAAGAAGCATAACCTCTCGTACCACTCTTTAATTTATCATAGAAATCAAATACAATTTCCGTTAATGGCATCTCAAAAATTAACTCCACACGTGTTGGTGTTAAATAACTTTGATTCATTAACATACCGCGTTTTCCTAAACATAAAGTGATAATATTTCCAATATAATCAGGTGTGGTAATAATTTGAGCTCTAATAAAAGGTTCTTCTATGTAATCAACTTTTACAGGATCGGGCATTTCTGCTGGATTGTTTACGATGATCTTTTCTTTTCTTGTAGTGTATGCAATAAAACTTACGTTGGGAACAGTGGTAATTACCGTTTGATTAAACTCACGCTCCAATCGCTCTTGAATAATTTCCATATGCAATAAACCAAGGAATCCACAACGGAATCCAAAGCCTAAAGCTTGAGAAGTTTCTAATTCAAAAGTTAAGGAGGCATCATTTAATTGCAATTTTTCCATACAATCGCGCAATTCTTCAAATTCATCCGTGTTTACTGGATATATGCCGGCAAATACCATGGGTTTTACCTCCTCAAAACCGTTAATCATTGCACCAGGATTATTGGCTAGTGTAATGGTATCTCCTACTTTAACCTCTTTTGCATTTTTAATACCTGTAATAATATAACCCACATCCCCTGCTCTTACTTCTGCTTTGGGAGTCATTGCTAATTTAAGTACACCCACTTCATCGGCGATATAATCTTTTCCAGATGCAACAAATTGTATTTTATCGTTTTTCTTTAAAACACCATTCATGATTCTATAGTAAACAATAATACCTCGGAAGCTATTAAACACACTATCAAATATCAATGCTTGTAAGGGTGCTTCTGGGTCTCCTACAGGAGCTGGAATACGCTCACAAACAGCTTGCAATATTTCTTCAATACCAATTCCACTTCTTCCACTTGCTAATAAAATATCTTCTTGTTTACAACCAATTAAATCAATGATTTGATCTGTTACTTCTGGAATTTTAGCACCATCCATATCAATTTTATTAATGACTGGAATAATCTCTAAATTATTATCTAATGCTAAATATAAATTGGAAATGGTTTGTGCTTGAATGCCTTGAGAAGCATCTACTAATAAAAGGGCACCTTCACAAGCTGCTAGGGCACGGCTCACCTCATAACTAAAATCCACGTGACCTGGAGTATCTATTAAATTCAACGTATATGTTTCCCCTTTGTGAATGTAATTAATTTGAATAGCATGGCTTTTAATAGTAATTCCTTTCTCACGCTCTAGATCCATATCATCCAATACCTGATTCATCATTTCACGCTCGGTGATGGTTTTAGTATGTTCTAATAAACGATCTGCCAAGGTACTTTTACCGTGATCAATATGAGCGATGATACAAAAATTTCTTATGTTCTTCATGTAGTGAAACTAGTCTTTTAAAATCTATTTAAGTGCATTAATAATGGCTACAAATTCAGTTGCAATCAAAGAAGCTCCACCAACTAATCCACCATCCACATCGGGTTGAGAAAAAATTTGTTTTGCATTAGATGCTTTTACACTACCTCCATACAATATTGAAATTTGATCCGCAATTGCTTGACTATATTTTGTTGCAAATACCGAACGGATATAGGCATGAATTTCTTGAGCTTGTTCACTTGATGCGGTTTTTCCTGTACCAATTGCCCAAATGGGTTCGTATGCAATTACAACTTTAGTAATTTGCTCTTCTGACAAATGAAAAAGAGAATTTATTAATTGTGTTTCTACAAAACTATTTTGAGTTCCTGCTTCTCTTATTGTTAAGGGTTCACCACAACAAAAAATGGGAGTACTCCCTTCAGATAAAACAGCATTGGTTTTTTCTGCTAAAAAAGAATCGGATTCATTAAAATACTCACGACGCTCTGAGTGTCCTAAAACAATATGCTTCACACCAATGGAAGCCAACATGGGAGCAGAAATTTCACCTGTATATGCACCATTTGCTTTTGGGTGACAATTTTGAGCTGCTACATAAAAATGATTCAACCCGTCTAATTTTTGGGTAGCCAATGGGATATAAATGGCTGGAACTGCAAAAACTGCTTCTTGATGTTCAGATAAATTTGGAGAAGTAGCTGCCAATTGATCTAATAAAATGCTTGCTTCAGAAATACTCAAATTCATTTTCCAGTTGGCTGCTGCTATTTGCTTTCTCATATTTTAATTAAATATAATATTAATTGGGATTAATTTGCCGTGCAAAGGTACTTAAAATTTAACTGAAAGTGGCTTTAAACAAAGGGATTAGGCATTCATTTTATACAAATGCGATAAAATTTGTTGCTCCTCTTTTGTAATGCTTAACCCTTTTAATTTTTTCCAATTTTGTATATCCTCAATTACTTTATCAAACTGATAACCGGG
>CANGFA010000043.1 GCA_947453145.1 Bacteroidota bacterium | reverse complement strand
TGGTTGGACACAGGAACTTTTGAATCGCTTGCCGACGCTTGTGAATTTGTTCGTGTGATTGAAAAAAGACAAAGTCAAAAGATAGGTTGTATTGAGGAAGTAGCGTATAGAATGGGCTTTATTGACAAGGCGCAACTGCTTGTTTTAGCCGATAAATATGCCAAGAGCGGCTATGGTGAATATCTGAGAAATCTAAAAAAGTAGGATTTTACTGAACCTTTCTACATTTATGTTGTTTTAGGGTTATGTCATCTTATACCATCAAGGATTTAGAGCAGATTTCTGGGATCAAAGCCCATACTATTCGTATTTGGGAGCAACGCTACCAGTTTTTACAACCACAGCGTACCGAAACCAATATCAGGTCCTACACTGCCGATGAGTTAAAGGTAATCTTGAACGTTTCCCTTTTAAATAAATACGGGTTTAAGATTTCTCATATCGACAAGATGAGTGCTGCCGAGATGGAGGATAAAATTCTTGGATTAAGCCAATTAGACGCAGAAAAAGAGCGTGTTGTAAATGCATTAATCAAAGACATGGTTTCATTGGATATGCTTGCATTTGAGCGCCAATTAGATACCTATATTGCTCAAAAAGGAATTGAAAAAACAATCACCGAAATTATATTCTCGTTTTTAGAAAGAGTAGGTGTATTGTGGATTACCAATCATATTAATCCAGCACAGGAGCACCTTGCGTCCAATTTAATAAGACAAAAAGTTATTTTGGGTATTGAAAAATTACCTAAAATGTTTCCAAATGCCAAGTTGATTGTGTTGTTTATGCCTGAAGGAGAATATCATGAAATTGGATTGTTATTTGTTCATTTCTTGCTTAAATCAAAAGGGTACAATGTAGACTACTTGGGTACCAATGTCCCATTGGTAGACCTAAAATACTTGACAGAATATAAGAAAGTTGATTATTTATATTCTCATATTACCGCTCCAATCAAAGGGTTTAAAATGAACAAGTTCATGGAACAATTGACCCAAATTAACAGCAAAATTCCAGTGGTCTTAACAGGGCAAATGATGCAGGAGTATAAGGGGCCAGTAGCTTCACATATCCGAATTATGCAGTCGCTTTCTGAAACGATGCAGTTTTTGTCTAGTTTATAATTTAATCCCTGGGTTACCTCAGTTCTCCCATATCTCCCATTTCTCCACTTTTTTATGCTCTAATTTAGTGACAATCAGTAAATTAGGAATTTTTCAACATTTTGTTTAATAAATATTTAAAATAATTAAACAAAATACCAATTCTATCCCTTAATTTTGTTTAACATTATTATTTAAATGTTAAACAATAAGATATGTCAAACGCTGAATTTAGTTTACTACTTACCGAAAACGCCGAATTTTTAAGACCTTTTGCAATTAATTTAACCAAGGATCATGAGTCTGCTAAAGACTTATTTCAAGAAACCTTATTTCGTGCTTTTTCCAACAAAGACAAATACAATGTAGGTACCAATATTAAAGCATGGTTGTATACCATCATGCGTAACATTTTTATTAATGATTACCGTAAACGTTCTAAACAATCAGTAGTACTAGATAGTACCCCCAATGATTATATTATTGATCAAACTCATACGAAAGTGGTGAATCAAGCAATTACCAATTTAAATATGCGTGAAGTAAATCAAATGATATTTGATTTACCAGAATTATTTAGAATCCCATTTAATTTGTATTTTGAAGGCTATAAGTATAATGAAATTGCCGAGGAATTAGGGGAGCCATTGGGTACCATTAAAAGCAGAATTCACTTTGCAAGAAAAATTTTGAAACAAAAAATTGAAAGATATTAATCCAATTATGCCAACGCCCAATAAACAGGTCTTAGTCATTGGTGCCGGATTTGCAGGACTCTCAGCTGCAAGTTTTTTAGCACAAAAAGGTTGGCAGGTTACCGTTGTAGAAAAACATGAATTACCAGGAGGAAGAGCAAGAAAATTCGAGACCAATGGTTTCGTATTTGACATGGGTCCAAGTTGGTATTGGATGCCCGATGTATTTGAAAAATACTTTGCCAAGTTTGGAAAAAAAGTAAGTGATTATTATCAATTAAAAAGATTAGACCCTTCTTATCGCGTCTATTTTGAAGAGACTCATTGGGATATGCCTGCCAATTATGAGGCAATGCAGGATTTATTGGAATCCGTAGAACCCGGAGCTGCAAAGGCTTTGGATGCCTTCATGGAGGAAGCCAAATACAAATATGAAGTGGGAGTTGGAAAATTAGTGCATCAGCCAGGCCAGTCCATATTGGAGTTTATGAATTGGGAAGTGGTGAAGGGTGTTTTTAAATTGGACATATTTAAGAACATGAAAAAACATGTTGCTCATTTTTTTAAGCATCCCTACATTCAATCTATTATGGAATTTCCGGTATTGTTTTTGGGTGCTTTGCCCCAACATACGCCTGCCTTATATTCTTTAATGAATTATGCCGATATAAAAGGAGGCACATGGTATCCAGAAAAAGGAATGTATAGCATCGTAGAGGGGATGTATAAAGTGGCTTTAGATCAAGGTGTGCAATTTAAATTTGGAGAAGAAGTAAGACATATTGATGTAGTAAATGGCGTGGCAAAGTCTGCAAGGACCGTTCATAAAAAAACGGGTGAACAAAAAGAATATACTTTTGATGTAATTGTAGGTGCAGGTGATTACCATCATATTGAAACTCAATTATTAGATTCCAAATATCAATCGTATACCAGCAAATATTGGGAGGAACGATTAATGGCACCAAGTTCTATTTTATATTATGTAGGTTTAAATAAAAAATTATCGGGTGTAACACATCATAGCTTATTTTTTGATACCGATTTTGGCGTTCATGGAAAAGAGATTTATACCAACCCAGCTTGGCCAAAAGATCCCTTATTTTATGCTTGTGTGCCTTCGGTGACAGATCCTACAGTTGCACCAGAAGGCAAGGAAAACCTATTTTTACTAATTCCTATTGCGGCAGGTTTACAAGGCGATACGGAGGAAATAAGAAATACGTATTTTGATCAAATTGTAAAACGCATGGAAGACCGATTTGGACAATCTATTGCGGATGCCATTGTATTTAAGAAATCCTTTGCCGTATCGGATTTTATATCAGAATACCATTCTTTTAAAGGAAATGCCTACGGGTTAGCCAATACTTTAATGCAAACTGCAATTTTAAAGCCATCTAGTAAGAGTAAAAAAATAAATAATTTATATTACACCGGTCAACTGACAGTTCCAGGTCCAGGGGTGCCACCGAGCTTAATAAGTGGAGAAGTGGTTGCTGAACTGGTTCATCAAAATTATAAAGCGTAAATATGTCCTCCTTTCAATTATACAATCAAGTAACTGCGGAAGCTAGCAAACAAACTACTTTAATGTATAGTTCCAGTTTTTCATCGGCTATTAAATTACTGCATCAGGATTTGCGTCAACCTATTTATGATGTATATGGATTGGTTCGATATGCAGATGAGATTGTAGATACCTTTCATGAATTTGATAAAGCAAAATTATTGTCTCAATTTAAAGCAGATACATATGCTGCCATAGAGCAGGGCGTTAGTTTAAACCCCATTTTACATCGTTTCCAACTTTCGTATAGAAAGTACAATATTGGCCAGCATTTGGTAGAAGCTTTTTTTAACAGTATGGAAATGGATTTAAGCAAGCAGGAGTATGATGCAGCTGCGTATCAAAATTATATTTATGGAAGTGCAGAAGTAGTGGGGTTAATGTGTTTACATATTTTTTGTAATGGAGATAAAGATAAATATGAACAACTAAGACCTTCCGCTCAAAGTTTAGGAGCTGCTTTTCAAAAGGTAAATTTTTTAAGAGATATCAAAGCAGATTATGAAGGTTTGGAACGTATGTATTTCCCCAATTGTGATTTTGCTAATTTCAAACTGGAAGACAAGCAAAAAATAGAGGAAGATATACAAGCAGATTTTTCTGCGGCCTTGGAAGGCATTAAAGCTTTGCCTATTAAAGCGCGTTTTGGCGTATATGTCGCCTACAAGTATTATTATACTTTATTTACAAAAATCAAAAAAACCAAGTATCATTCCATTTTGCAAACTAGAATAAGAATTCCCGATTTCGGAAAACTAATCATCCTTACGAAAGCAAAAATTAGAAGCCAGTTAAATTTGTTGTAGTAACTTTACACTCTTAAAATTGATCATTATGATTTTTATTGCAGTTGCCTTTTTGACTTTTGCTATTATGGAAGGAATTACGTGGTTAACCCACCGTTTTGTAATGCATGGTTTTTTATGGTATTTACATGAAGATCATCATCAGCCTACGGGTCATTTTTTTGAAAAAAACGATGCGTTCTTTTTAATATTTGCTATACCCAGTATGGCCTGTATATTTTATGGAAATTTTGGAGGGCCTATATGGGTAGCAGGAATTGGAACTGGTATTGCAATGTATGGTTTTGCTTATTTTATGGTGCATGAAGTAATTATTCATCAACGTATTAAATGGTTTACCAAGTCTAATAGTAGATATATTAAAGCCATTCGATGGGCACATAAAATGCATCATAAACATTTAGGAAAAGAACAAGGTGAAAGCTTTGGAATGTTAATTGTTGCTAAAAAATATTGGGATAAGGTTCGTCAAGATGAACGCATTCAAGCAAATGGAAACTAATACCCCTACTAAAGATGAAGGTATTTATGATATTATTATAGCCGGTGCCGGTTGTTCGGGCCTTTCTTTGTTGTATTCGATCTTGAATACAGGTTCACTTCAAGACCAAAAAATATTGGTAATTGATAATTCTTTTCAAAAGGCCAATGATCGTACCTGGTGTTTTTGGGAGCAATCGCCTGGTATTTTTGAATCCTTGGTTTGCAAAAACTGGGAACACATTTCCATACATAAAAATGAGTTTAACACTACTTTAGGAACAGCGCCCTTCTCCTACAAAATGATAGAGGGGTTAGATTTTTACAATTATGTGATTAATTTGGCAAAACAATTTAACAATGTGTATTGGCAGGAAGCGACTGTTACTTCCATGGAAACAGAAAATGGTATTGCGCAAATGTATTGGGAGGGTGGAATGGCAAAAGGGCATAAAGTGTTTTCTAGTATTTTACCTATAGATGATTTATATGCGATTAGTCAAGGTAAACAAACGGCTCCTTTTTTATGGCAACATTTTAAAGGACATTTAGTGGAATTTGAAACTTCGGTTTTTGATGCTAATGTAGCAAGGTTAATGGATTTTAATGTGGATCAAAAAGGGGCAACCGGTTTTATGTATCTGCTTCCTTTAACAGATAAAAAAGCATTGGTAGAATATACTTTGTTTTCTAAAACCTTGTTAAATCAAAATGATTATGTCTTGGAAATTAATGCCTATTTGCAAAAACACTATCCTAATATAAAATATCAGATTGTTCATGAGGAAATAGGAGCTATTCCCATGACAACGCTTGCTTTTGCACAAAGTAAAGCGCCCATTTATGTCATTGGTACATTAGGTAATGCGGTAAAAGCAAGTACGGGCTATGCTTTTCATTTTATACAGGAGCAGGTAAAGCAAATTGTAAAATCTTTGATTAATGGCAAGAAAGTAGATACTGAAATACATAATACCCGACATAAATTTTATGATGCGGTATTATTACATATCCTTTCAAATAATTTAATGGAAGGGAGTGAGATATTTAAACGCATCTTTCAAAAAAATAAAGCGGCTACTATTTTTAAGTTTCTATCTAATACGTCTTCGCTGTGGGAGGATATTTGTATTATGCGTAGCTTGCCAACTAATATATTCTTACCCGCAGCTATTAAAGTATTCATTCGGCGAAGTTCATTTTAATGTTCATTTAGTTTAACTAAATTTGCAACCTGGCCTTGTCGTACAATGGTTAGTACAAGCGTTTCCGAAGCGCTAAATCCCAGTTCGAACCTGGGCTTGGCTACAAATACCAGTAAAATAGGTGAACAATGTTCCCATTCCTGATTAAGGAACAAATAGCAATAGATATCACCACATAATTTAAGCTACTAAGTCTAACATTGTAGCAATCAAATAAAATTAAATTATGAAAAAACTAGTTTCAACTATCGCATTATCACTTATTGTGATGATTTCCTTTGCACAAGCTGTAAAAACAAATGGTACTATTTATGTTAATCATCCAAATATTGACGTAGTGAATAAAGCAGTGAAAGGATATGTAACCCAAGACGCTGAATTATGGAGTTCTTGTTATGCAGATTCTGCAAAATTTTGGATTTCTGGTATGGATATGAAAAAATGGATGACTAAGAAGGAAAATTTAGCAATGTTGGGTACCGATTTTAAATTTTTTAAGGACATTCAAGTTAAGCCATTTGGTTACCCTGATTACCTTGCTTATGATCAAGGTGCTGATAAAGTTGCACAAGCTTGGTGGACTTGGTCTGGAACTTCAATTAAAACAGGTAAGAAATTAGTAATTGAATTTGTAGTGTTCTCTTGGTTTAATAAAGACGGCAAAATCTATCAAGAAGGAACTTATGGTGATTTCTCTAAGCAATTTGCTGAAGAAGGAATTACTTTTTAGTAACCCCATTTATACTTTATAACTAGTAAGATTGCTAGTACTAAGAAAGCCGATCCCATGGGATCGGCTTTCTTTTGTGTATTAAATTTGATATTTTAAATACC
>CANGFA010000042.1 GCA_947453145.1 Bacteroidota bacterium | reverse complement strand
TTTGGTTGCCTGACCTGGATTCGAACCAAGACAAACTGCACCAAAAACAGTCGTGCTACCGTTACACAATCAGGCAATCCCTATGCCATTCTTTGAATGGAGTGCAAAAATAGGGGTCGGGGCAAAATTTTCCAAATTTTTATCTCTTTTCGGGTCATTATTATCATTTTGTACTAACTTATGTTGCCATTTATATTTTAAAACTTAAACGTTGCCTATTATGAACAGTAAATTGATGCTTTTAACCGTTTTCATTGGTTGTTTATTCCTGCTTTCTTTTAGAGGGGATAAAAAGAAAAAAATTGTGTTTTTTGGAGATTCCATTACCGAAGCGGGGGTCAACAAAGGAGGATATATTGATGTTTTGAATCAAGAAATTTTAAAACAAGGTCTTGCCGATAAATATGATTTGGTAGGAGCGGGGGTGAGTGGTAATAAAATTTATGATTTATACTTGCGTTTAGAAAAAGATGTTTTAGAAAAACATCCAGATGTAGTGGTTATTTGGGTGGGAGTAAATGATGTTTGGCATAAAGCCGATTTTGGTACGGGTACCGATTATGATAAATACGGTAAGTTTTACGATGCTGTCGTAAAAAAAATACAAGCAACTGGAGCTAAAGTAGTAGTTGTTACGCCTGCAGCCATTGGGGAGCGAACCGACTATTCAAATAGCCAAGATGGCGATTTAAACATGTATAGCAATTGGATTCGACAGTATGCAGCCGACAATCATTTAGGATTGGTTGATTTAAGAAAATCTTTTCATGAATATAGTGTAGCGAACAATCCAAAGAATGAGGATAGAGGTATTTTAACTACGGACAGAGTGCATTTAAATGTGAAAGGGAATGCTTTTGTTGCCGAAGAAATGTGGAAGGCAATCAAATAGAAACAACGGAAAGATAATTATAAAAAAAGCCTCCAAATTTTCGGGGGCTTTTTGCTGTTCAAACTATTTTATGTTTTATTAACTCGCTATTACTAAATAATAATTTTTCTTACCTTTCTGTAACAACATATATTTTCCTTGTAATAGTTGTGCAGGTGTGACAGTTGTAAATTCAGGACTCACTTTTTCTTTATTAATGCTCAAGCCGCCTGCCTGCCACATTTTACGCGCTTCTCCTTTGCTTGGGAATATTTGCGTGTCGGCTAAAAGGCTCACTAAATCATAACCTTCATTCAATTGAGCTAAGGTAACGTTTGCTGTAGGAACGCCTTCCATTACTTGTAACAATTGTTCTTCATTAAGAGACTGCAATACTTCTGTAGTTGCGTTGCCAAATAAAATTTCAGTCGCGCTGATTGCAAAGTTTAAATCTGCTTCGCTATGAACAAATTTAGTTAACTCAGAAGCTAAAGCTTTTTGTAAGATTCTTAATTGAGGAGCTGTTGCATGTTCGGCAATTAATGAATCAATGCTTGAAGGTTCTAATAATGTAAATATCTTAATCCATTTGGTTGCATCTTCATCACTTGCATTTAACCAGAATTGATAAAACTGATAGGGTGATGTTTTCTTTGCATCTAACCACACATTCCCTTTTTCTGTTTTACCAAATTTTCCACCATCGGCTTTGGTGATTAATGGACAAGTAAATGCAAATGCTTCGCCACCTGTTTTGCGACGAATGAGTTCTGTACCTGTAGTGATATTGCCCCATTGGTCACTACCGCCCATTTGAAGCTTACAATTTTTATTTTTATACAACCAATAAAAGTCATAACCCTGCACTAATTGATACGTAAATTCAGTAAAGCTCATTCCGGTATCACCCTCGATTCTTTTCTTTACACTGTCTTTGGCCATCATATAGTTCACCGTAATATGTTTACCCACATCTCTAATAAAATCAAGGAAAGTAAAGTTTTTAAACCAGTCGTAATTGTTTACCAATTCTGCAGCGTTTTTTGCGCCACTGTTAAAATCTAAACAATGGGAAAGTTGTTTTTTTACACCTGCAATATTAAAGGCCAAAGTTTCCTCGCTCAATAAATTTCTTTCTTCACTCTTGCCGCTCGGATCACCCACCATACCAGTAGCACCCCCAACTAAAGCAAAAGGTTTATGTCCTGCTTTTTGTAAATGCACTAATAATAATATAGGAACTAAGCTTCCAATATGTAAACTATCCGAAGTAGGATCAAAGCCAATATATCCCGAAACCATTTCTTTTTCAAACAATTCCTCGGTACCTGGCATAATATCTTGAATCATACCTCTCCAGCGTAGTTCTTGAACTAATGTCATATTCTAATACTTTGGGCAAATTTAACTACTAAAATGCAATATTTTTGCATCATGAACCCAACAACCCACACAATTGGCGAAGGAACTAGGATAATGCACTTTTTTCTAGACACCCTAATCGTTTGTTTTTTGAGCTATTTTATATATCAGTGGTATAATTTTAATGTTTATAATTGGGGGTATACACCCTATCGGTATGGTTATTTTTTCTTTGCCACCATCTTTGCCTATACTTTTTTAATGGAGTTGGTCTTTTGTCAAACCATTGCTAAAATGCTTACTAAAACAAAAGTGGTTTCTGAAGATGGCAAACGCCCAAATCCATTTCAATTTTTTTCAAGAGCGCTGTTTAGAACAACGCTTATAACCATGTTTGGTATGGCTTGGAATGACAAGCCTTTGCATGATACATTTTCTAAAACCCATTTGGTTACTTCGCGTAAATAAATCATTCCTTAATTCGCAACCCTTCATCCTAGGGGGGCATGTACATTTGTAAAAATATTTTTGAATGGCTAAGATTGGTATTAATATCGCAACGGGTAGTTTACAACAAGCGGAAATGATTGTGGGCATTGATTTGGGAACGACCAATAGTTTGGTGGCCATTATTCATCCTGATACGAAGCAGCCCACTGCGTTAAAGGAATTTGACGGGAGTAGTATTGTTCCAAGTGTAGTGCATTTTGATGAATATGGAAATGTGGAAGTAGGAGAGCGTGCAAAACCTTATTTGGAATCAGATCCTAAGAATACCATTTTTAGCGCCAAGCGTTTAATGGGTAAAAGTTACAATGACATTCAAACGCACCAAGATTTTTTTGCGTACAAAGTAATAGATGATAATACCGAGCGTTTAGTAAAAGTTCAGGTTGGAAATAAGTTTTATTCGCCAATTGAATTAAGCTCATTTATTTTAGTCGAATTAAAAAAACGTGCCGAGCATATTTTAAAAACACCGGTTACAAAAGCAGTGATTACAGTACCTGCTTATTTTAATGATGCACAAAGACAAGCCACACGTGATGCAGGTAAATTAGCAGGATTAGATGTACTTAGAATTATCAACGAACCAACTGCAGCAAGCCTTGCATACGGATTAGGATTAAATCCAAATGAAGAGAAAACAATTGCGGTATATGATTTAGGTGGTGGCACTTTTGACATTTCAATTTTAAGAATTGCGAATGGTATTTTTGAAGTACTTAGTACCAATGGAGATACCTATTTAGGTGGAGATGATTTAGATCGAGCCATAATTGAATATTGGATGAAGCAATGGTCAATGGATAATTTGGATCAGCATTCAACATTAAAACAACAATTAAGATTGGCTGCAGAAAAAGCTAAAATTCATTTGTCTAACAACGATATTTTTGAAACAGAATTTGCTGGTGAAAAAATTACTATCTCCAAAGAAACATTTGAAAGTTTAGTACAACCCATTATCAATAGAACTATGGATTGTTGCGTGAACGCTATGAAGGACGCGGGTTTAAAAGTAGCTGATATCAATACCGTTTTAATGGTAGGTGGAAGTACTAGAGTACCATTGGTTAAAAAAACGGTGGGCGCTTTCTTTAATCAAGAAGTAAACGATTCTGTAAATCCGGACGAAGTGGTTGCCCTAGGCGCGGCTGTACAGGCAGATATTTTAGCTGGGAATAATCAATCCATGTTGTTATTGGATATTTCGCCACTCAGTCTTGGAATAGAAACCATGGGTGGATTAATGGATGTATTACTTCCTAGAAATTCAAAAATTCCAACAAAAGCAGGAAGACAATATACAACGCAGAAAGACGGTCAATCGGGCATTCAAATTGCAGTTTACCAAGGAGAGCGTGATTTAGTGAAAGATAATCGTAAGCTTGGTGAGTTTACTTTAACTGGAATTCCAGCTATGCCTGCAGGCCTTCCAAAAGTGGATGTAAGTTTTTTAATAAATGCCGACGGAATTTTACAAGTGAGTGCAAAAGAATTAAGAAGTGGGGCTTCTCAAAGCATTGATATTAAGCCCCAATATGGTTTAACAGACGAGGAAGTGGAAGAAAGATTAATGGATAGTATCACCCATGCCAAGGAAGATATTGCTACTAGAGCATTGGTGGAGGCCAGAACAGAGGCAGAGCAAATGCTGTCGGTTACAGAAAAGTTTTTGACTAAGAATGCGTCTATATTAACCAAAGAGGAACTAACTGCATCTGCAAACGCCATGCAAGCCCTTCAATTGGCAATTACCATGGAAGACAAGAACCTAATTCAAACAAAAACAGAGGAATTAAACGACATAACCCGTCCATTTGCGGAGCGTGCCATGGACCAGGCGATATCGGGTGCCTTAAAAGGGAAGGACATACAAACGGGGTTGTAAATAGGGGAAATATAAATTTTAATAGAAATTTGGATAATTCAACAAGAATCCTATCTTTGCCATCCAATTTTTACTTCGCCTTTTATAAAAATATAAAGGCTTGAAAAATTATTTGTTGAATTTTTACTAAAAAAAACGCCTGAGGAGGTATATATTATGTTAATTATTGATTCAAAAGACTGCGAGAACATCGACAAAGCGCTTAAAAAGTACAAGAAGAAATTCGAAAAAAGTAAGACTTTAGTGAACTTACGTGCTAGACAAGCATTTGTGAAACCATCTGTAAAACGTCGTTTCCAAGTATTGAAAGCGATTTACAAGCAACAGATTTTCTCTGGTAAAATCGAAGGATAATTTTTTCAGCGTCTTTTATTTAAATATAAAGACTCGATAAAATCCTCTTATATATTTTTAAAGCCCCTTCGTCGGGGCTTTTTTACTTTTCCTAAGTGCTAATTTTAACTTATTCCTAGCCTAATAGCTGGGTCTTTTTTTTGTTATACAGCCCCCTTGCAGCTTCTTTGTTTCTGCGTATCTTTATTAAAGCAATGATTTCACAAACAAGATATACGCCGCTCAATGCCTTCCTGGCTTATCTCCAATTTGAGAAGCGTTATTCTATTCATACTATCACTGCGTATTCCAATGATCTCATTCAGTTTTTTGATTTTATCGAAACCCAATATGAAGGAATTTCTTTTACCCAAATTTCAGGCACCATGGTGCGCTCCTGGTTGGCAGGCATGAAAGAGGAGGAGATGACTGGTAAGACATTAAATCGAAAAATATCTTCCTTAAAATCTTTTTTCAAATATCAAATTCAGCAGGGGCAATTAACAAAAAGTCCAATGGATTCTGTGATTAGTCCTAAAGTGAATAAGAGATTGCCAGCCTTCGTGGCCGAAAATGATATGGAGCAAATGTTCACTAATTTGTCATTTACAGAAGGGTGGAAGGGCTATACCGAAAAAATGGTTATTCAATTATTTTATGCAACTGGAATGCGTCTAAGTGAGCTTATTAATTGTAAGGAAACGCAGCTAGATATACCAAAACGTATCATAAAAGTACTGGGAAAGGGGAATAAGGAAAGAATTTTACCGATTAGTCCAGAATTGGCCTTGGAGTTAAAAAAGTACATCGCTGATAAGCCAGCAGAGGCGATTGGTAATCCATACTTATTTGTTACTGAAAAAGGGAAATCATTGCAGCCCAAGGCAGTATATACTTTTGTGAAATTTTACTTGTCACAAGTAACTACTTTGCAAAAGAAAAGCCCTCACGTTTTAAGACATAGTTTTGCAACCCACCTAATGAATAATGGAGCAGATTTAAACGCAGTAAAGGAATTATTAGGTCACGCAAGCCTTGCTGCCACTCAGGTATACACACATAATACTATAGAAAAGTTAAAAGAGGTATTTGCCAAAGCACACCCTAAGGCTTAATATAAATGAAGTTATTTAAATCCCATTACTGACCTTGGTCATCTGGTTTGATAAAGTTTTCTTAAAATATTTTAAATCCATTTTTTTCTGTGTTGAATATCATAACTTAATGGTGCAAGGAAAGGGTATTATCCTGGTTCGTTCTTTTATTAGTTTACATTTTTAAACCATTTTATTATGAACATTAACATTCAAACAGTGCATTTTGATGCAGACGAAAAATTATTAGATTTTGTAGAAAAAAAGATTCAAAAATTGGCCACTTTTCATGATCGAATAACTAAGGTAGATGTATTTTTAAAATTAGATAATTTAGTACATGCTATTAAGGATAAAGTGGTTGAAATCAATATTCATATTCCAAGAAACAATTGCTTTGTAAAATCAAGTTCAAAATCATTTGAAGATTCTTTTGAACATGCATTTGAATCCATTACCAATCAATTAAAAAAGAAAAAAGAGAAATTAGCTGCCTAATAACAATTCAATTAACTTAATTATGTAAAAAAAAGGACCCCAATGGGGTTCTTTTTTGGTTTAAAAACAGGGTAGAATCCCCATTTCACTACATTTAACCCCAAAACCTTAAAAAATAGGATAAAAAAAGGCGCTAAAATTTTGATAAATAAAGAATTCCATTACCTTTGCCATCCAAAAAATTGGGAGTGCACTTTGGTGGAATTTAGATTTGCCGGAATAGCTCAGTTGGTAGAGCAGCTGATTTGTAATCAGCAGGTCGCGGGTTCGAGTCCCATTTCCGGCTCAGTTTATTGGGCAGATGGCCGAGTGGTTAAAGGCGACAGACTGTAAATCTGTTCTCTCACGAGTACGTAGGTTCGAACCCTACTCTGCCCACAAAATTTTATGTAGCTTTGCACTTCATGGATGGTGCAAGTTGGAGAAGGCATAAAAACAGTTCTTTTAAGATTCAATAAAATGAATCAAAAAATGCGGGAGTAGCTCATTTGGTAGAGCGATAGCCTTCCAAGCTATAGGTGGCGAGTTCGAGCCTCGTCTCCCGCTCCAGTATGTTGATGAGTAGGATAGGGTGAATGAGAAGGAAGCCGGTGTAGAAAATTGCCGTTGTGGCTCAGTGGTAGAGCACTTCCTTGGTAAGGAAGAGGTCGTGAGTTCAATTCTCATCAACGGCTCAAAAGGTTGAAACAAAAATTTAAAGCTATGGTCGATGGACTCGGTGGTCTATTGACAGCGATTATAAAAAAAACAAAAATTAATAAAGATGTCTAAAGAGACCTTTAAGAGGGAGAAACCTCACGTAAACGTTGGTACCATTGGCCACGTTGACCATGGTAAAACAACATTGACAGCTGCCATCAC
>CANGFA010000041.1 GCA_947453145.1 Bacteroidota bacterium | reverse complement strand
GTTAACATTTAAGAAACAATTACATAATAAATTGTTAATGCTCTTTATATAAGTTCTTATATTAACAAAAATAACTTCGCCATTCAATAAACATTTAGTCATGAGTGGTAAATCTTTAACGCAGAAATTAAAATGCGTTATACTTCCAATTTTAATTTTATTTTCAATTAACAGCTTTGCCGGAGAAATTAAGGGTAGGGTTTTAGATGCAAGTAATGGCGAACCTTTAGTGGGCGCTACTGTTTCTGTAAATAATAAATTAGTTCTTGTTAAGTTGGACGGAACTTATAGTGTAAAAAATATTGCTGCAGGTAAATATGCAGTTCAAGTTACCTATACTGGCTATAAATCCACTTCAAAAGATATAGTTTTAGTTAATGCTAATGATACTAAAGTAGTTGATGTTAATTTAGAGCCAGTGGCTTCTTCATTAAGTTCAGTTACAGTAAGTTCAAATGGTAAAGACAACGATAAATCCATTAGAAGGTTAGAAAAAGTAGCAGATCCAATTATTAATGTATTGTCTTCAAAAAATATACAATTATTACCTGATATCACTGTAGCAAATGCTTTGCAAAGAGTAAGTGGTGTTACGATTGAAAAAAGTGGTTCTGGAGAAGCAAGATATCCAATTATTAGAGGTATGGAAAAAAGATACATCAATACGTTGGTGAATGGTATTAAAATTCCTAGCCCTGACAATAAAAATCGTTTTATCCCCTTAGACTTATTCCCTTCTGAATTATTAGAGCGCCTGGAAGTGGGTAAAAGCTTAACACCTAGTATGGAGGGGGATGCAATAGGCGGTACTATTAACTTAGTAATGAAGGATGCACCAGAAAAATTATTATTACAAGCTAATTTTGCCAATGGATTTAATACATCTTTTCCGGATCAAAAATTTAGCAAATTTGATAACGGAACAATGAATGTCTTATCTCCTGCACAAATTCATGGAAGTACTTATGTGGCAACTTTAAACGATTTACCAGTTGCACATTTAAATTATACCGAAAAAGCAAAACCTGTAAATACTACAATGGGTTTAACTGTTGGAAGTAGATTTGGAAAATCTAAACAATTTGGTTTCGTAGTTTCCGGTAGCTATCAAAACATATTTAGAGGAACAACTTCAAATTTCTTTTTACCTAACTCTCAACCAGGTTTAAACAATATTCCTTTGTTTTCTGATTTGCAATTAAGACAGTACTCGGTGCAAAGTCAAAGAAAAGGGGTTAATGCTAAGTTGGATTATAAAATCAACAAGAACAATAAAATTTCATTGTTTAATACTTATGTACGTTTAGATGATTATCAAACAAGATTTATCTGGGATACAGTTGCTTTAAACTCTTTAATTAACAAGACAACAAGAAGTCAATGGATATACCAATCTATTAACAATACTACTTTACAAGGTGAACATAAATTGAGTAGTACTGATAAGTTTGACTGGTCTATCGTGTATTCTGTTGCTAAAAGCAATACACCTGATCAATCTACATTTAGCCATGAATATCCAATTGTGCCAACTAGCTTAACAATAGATAAATTACAATCTATGTCAAGAATTTGGACAAGTAATACGGATAAAGACAAGTCGGCTTATTTTAATTATACAAAGAACGCAAGCTTATTTAATAAAGATTTTGAATTAAAAATTGGTGGTTTAATGCGTGATAAGAATAGAGATAACTACTACATCTCTTATTCCTTGTCTCCAACCTTGGGAGCAGCTTATACTACTATTAGTGCAGCACCATTCTTATTTAATCCAGCAAGCAACGGCACCCCTAGCTTAAATGGTAACAACTATACATTTGAAGAGAAAATTTCTGCAGGTTACATTCAAGGCAAATGGAATATTTCTAATCGTATGGAAATATTAGGTGGTGTTAGAGCAGAAAATACCAATCAACATTATGAGACATTGTTAACTAAAGACGTACAAGCAAAATCCGGTGACATTAAGTATACCGATTTATTACCTAGTGCACAATTGAAATATGCGATATCTCCAAACCAAAATTTACGTTTTGCTTATTATAGAGCCATTGCTAGACCAGGTTTTTCTGAATTAATTCCCGATGGAGCAGATGGTGAATTCTTTAAAGAAGTGGGTGATCCGATAAATTTAAAGCATACTGTAGCGGATAACTTAGACTTACGTTACGAAATGTACAGTAAGGGTTCTGATCAATTATTATTAGGTGGTTTTTACAAAGACATTCAAAATCCAATTGAAATTTCAGCAGTAAAACCACAGAACATTAATAGTTTGTATTTACAACCAGTAAATATCGGAAAGGCTAAAAACTATGGATTTGAAGCAGTAGCTACTAAATTTATAGGCTCTTTTGGTATCTCAGCAAACTATACTTTTACGAATTCAAGTATTACCAATGACAGTTTAATTTTTTCTTATCGTAATACGGCTGGCCAAATTGTTTCTAAGCGTGTATCTGAAACTAGACCCTTACAAGGACAATCTAATCACGTAGGTAATTTATCCTTTATTTACAAGAATCCTAAAATTGGGTTTGATTTCCAAACTGCAGTAGTATACACAGGGGAAAGAATCAGCTTTATTAGCCCTTATGCAGGTTTAAATTATTGGCAGTCTCCAACAACTCAATTAGACCTTTCTTTTGAAAAACGTTTTGGTAAACATTTTTCATTCTATGGTAAAATAAACAACTTAACAGATGCGCCATTGGAGTTGTCTTTGCACCAATCTTATAGTACTTATATTTCAGGTAGCGGTTCAAGAGCATTGGCATTGCAATCTGATCCTGCAAATAGAATCATCATTCAAAAGGATTACTATAGAACGACTTACTTATTTGGATTACGCTATAAACTTTAATCATAAATACAATCAATTTAATATAATGAAAAATAATTTTAAATACATCATTGCCATCTTAGTAATAGGATTTGCATCTTGTACTAAATCAGATGAAACAAAGGATTTATGGCAAGCGGTTATTGTACCTGCTTCTCCTATAAGTGAATCAGCACCGCTTTCTGGTGCCATTAAAGGAACTATGTTGGCAGGTAAAACTTATATTGTTAGCGGCGATATTTTTGTAAACGCAGGTGATACTTTAATTATCCAACCTGGTGTAACGGTTAACTTTACAGGTACCGGTGGTGTTCCAGTTGGTTTAGGCGTAAAAGGAACCTTACTTTCCTTAGGTACAAAAGAAGCTCCCATTAACTTGACTTATCCAGGGGTAACAAGAACAGATAATTTTGGTGCAAATCCAGATACCGATCCTGCTTTAAAAGGAAAATGGACAGGTGTTATAGGTGCAACAACTTGCCCTTTAATTGTAATTAAATGGACACATATTGATTTTGGTGGTGCTACAATTAGTTCTGCAATGAAAAGTTTCACTGGTGGATCAAGTCCTTACTCGGTATACTTTGCCAATCCTGATGGAAGTTTTATTTTAGAAGATTCATGGATTTATGGAAGTGTGGATGATCCTTTTAGAATTAACGGTGGTAAAATTCATGTGATGAGAAACACCTTTGAAAAATGTGGTTATACAGGGGGTGAAGCAATGAACTCAAAAGCAGGAACCATTGGCGACTTTGCTTATAACTTATGTGTGGGTATGGCAACCAACGGGCCAAAAGTTTCTAATATTAACGTTGCCGTTGGAAAGCTAGGCTCTAATGTGCGTATTTACAATAATACCATGATTAACTGCGGATTTCGTCGTTCCGCAGCTGGTCGTGGAGGCTCTATTAATTTTGAAGAAGGTGCAGGTGGCATGGCTTATAACAATTTAATTGTGAACTGTAAATTTGGTTTACGTATTGTGAACAATCCAATTGCAGATACGGCTAATATCAAATACGGGTACAACTTTTATTATGCCGATTCTTTATCTGTCGCTAGCCAATTTATTCCTTCCTTAACAGTTAGTACAGCAATTAGTAAAGCCATGGAAACAGACATTCCAAAACCATCTACTTACTTGCCTGCAGGTTGGGTGATTGGCCAAGCTTATACAGCCAATGCAGCGGTTGTTGGCGCAAATAATCCTCAGTTCATTAATGCACCAGTGCCTTTACCAGCAGGATTAATGTTAAGAGATATTGCAGTTGTTGGAACGTCTAACTACGCTTTAAAACCAAATTCACCATGTATTGGTGCTGGATTTACTGGATTCTCTCCAAGAGCAGACGTAATTCAAGATCTTAGATTGGGTGCGACTGAAATTACCCCTCCAGGAAAAGATATAGGTTGCTACCAAAGTAATGGAAGAGGTAACCAACATTAATATTAGTTTATAGTGTTTGTTTTAATTAAATTAAAGGTGCCTTAATGTAAATCATGGGCACCTTTTTTATTACATTTATTTTATGAAAAATCGTTTAATATTTACTGCAACTTTATTAGTTCTAATCATGGGTAACTTAACTATCCATGCGCAGGTATTAACAAAACAAAATAAAGACAGCATTATACAATTCTTATTTACTTCTGATGTTCATTTTGGATTGGTAAAAGATAAATTTAGGGGAAAAGAAAAAGTACCTGCGTATGAAGTTAACTTAGCTATGGCCAGGGAAATGAATAAGTTTAAGAATATAGACGCCTTGGTTATTACAGGTGATATAGCTAATAGAATGGAAGCTGGGGTGCAATCTGCTACCCAATCATGGAAAGAGTTTACTACGGTATTTATAGATAGTTTAAATATAAAGAAAGCAAACAATCAAAAATCTGATTTGTTTGTTGTTCCAGGTAATCATGATATGAGTAATGCCATAGGTTTTCACAGACCCATGGAACCTAAAAAAGATCCAGCTTCTATGTTGGGTATTTATAATTTAATGTTTCCTAAACAACAGGTTAGCCAATTTGACAGTAGCTTATGCAGAATACATTATTCAAAAGATATTAAAGGGGTCCATTTTATATTTTTAAGTTTATATCCTGATTCTGCTGAGAGAGTTTGGCTGGAAAAAGATTTAAAAAGTATTTCAAGTAAAAAGCCAGTTTTGCTTTTTGCACATTCCATCCCCGAAGTTGAACCTCGATTTTTTGAGAATCCCAATGGCATACATGATATTAATGAAACTGATAAATTTGAAAATTTAGTGCCAGAAAGATACAAGGATGGGAAAGATGTAAAAGGGGAAACTACCATTGAACAAAATGCCTTTGCAGCTTTTGTCAAAAAACATAGTAATATAAAAGTGTATTTTCATGGCCATGAAAACTTTACACAATATTATACTTATCAAGGACCTAATAAAGATATTAATTTGACTTGTATTAGAACAGATAGCCCAATGAAAGGGAGAGTTTCATTAAAGGATGAAACTAAGTTGGCTTTTGAAATGGTAACTATAAATACAAATACCGGAACCTTAACAGTAAGAGAAGTTCTTTGGAACAATAATACAACTGCCGATCAAATTAACTGGGGTTTAACGAATACCATTAGCCTAAAGTAACACGATGATTATAAGTTATGCTTAACAAAGTCAGCACTATACTCTTTTACCATTTCTCTCACTGATCTGAACTCCTTCATAATCTCGTCCTCCGTTCCAATTGCTTTTGCTGGATCGGGGAAATTATAATGAAATTTTTGTGCCTTTGTTGGGAAATAAGGACAGCGTTCTTTTGCATTGTCGCAAACAGTAATCACATAATCAAAGTCCACGTCAAAATACTCAGTGATATTATTGGAAGTATGGTTTGAGATATCAATTCCATCTTCTTTCATTATGGCAATGGCTCTTGGATTAACGCCATGCGTTTCCACGCCTGCCGAATATACATTTGCTTTTCCTTTAGTCATTTCAGCTAAATAGCCATGTGCTATTTGACTTCGGCAACTATTGCCTGTGCATAATACGAGTATATTTTTCATACAATACCTTCTTTATTCAAAGTTATAAAAAAGCCTAGTCTTTTGGACTAGGCTTAAAACTTATAAAAAACCAATTGAAATTTATGCTGCTGTAAAAGCTTCAGACACACCCTTGTTTAAAATTTTTCCTGCCCTAATGTTTAATCCTTTTGCTAAAGCTGGATTTTCGGCACATGCTTTTTCCCATCCTTTGTTTGCAATGGCAATTGCATATGGCAAAGTAGCTTGTGTTAATGCACGTGTACTTGTTTGAGGTACGGCACCAGGCATATTGGCTACGCAATAGTGAATTACATTGTCTATTGTGAATACTGGATTTTCATGAGTAGTTGGTTTACAAGTTTCAATACATCCACCTTGGTCTACTGCAACGTCCACAATTACCGATCCTGCTTCCATTAATTTTAAATCCTCTTTTTTCACCAAGTGAGGTGCTTTTGCACCATGTAGTAAAACCGCACCTACTAATAAATCAGTAGTAGGTAATTTTTCTTTAATGGCTAATAAAGTGGAATATTGTGTTACCACATTCGCAGGCATTACATCACTTAAATATCTTAATCTAGCCAAGTTGGTATCCATGATGGTTACATTCGCGCCAAGGCCTGCAGCCATTTTAGCAGCTTGTGTTCCTACAATACCACCACCAATAATTAATACTTCTGCCGGCTTCACACCTGGTACACCACCTAATAATTTTCCTTTGCCACCAAATGGTTTTCCTAAATAATAAGCACCAACATTAATAGCCATTCTTCCCGCTACTTCAGACATGGGAACCAATAATGGTAAAGAGGCATCTGCTAATTCCACTGTTTCATATGCAATACAAACAGCATTAGATTTCATCATTGCTTCTGTTAATTCTTTAGAAGCTGCAAAGTGGAAATAGGTAAATAAAATCTGTCCTTGTTTGATATATGGGAACTCGACTGATAAAGGTTCTTTTACTTTCACAATCATTTCTGCAATTTCATACACTTCTTTTGCCGTGTTTAAAATTTGCGCGCCCACAGATATATATGCTTCATCTGAAAATCCAGAACCAGCACCCGCTTGCGTTTCAATGTAAACCACGTGACCTTGTCTTACCAAAGCATCTACACCTTCTGGTGTTAATCCCACGCGATACTCTTGAATCTTAATTTCTTTAGGACATCCAATTATCATAGTATTTAATTTTATTACTGCATAAAGTTCAGTAAAAAGAAAATATTCTGCATTAATCAATTAAATACAGTAAAAAATACTATTAATTGTATAAAATATAGAAATTTGCAGTAAATTAGCTTCATATTTAGCATAATCACAGAAATTATTACGCCCTCAAATAACACTTTATGAATTTAGATAGTATTGATTTGTCTATTTTAAGAATTCTTCAAAAGAATGCCTTAGCCACTTTAAAGGATATTAGTGCGGCCATTAATCTTTCTGTGAGCCCTACACACGATAGAATAAAAAGATTAGAAGCCGAAGGAGTGATTTCAAATTACGTTGCATTGCTACATCGAAAAAAAATTGACCTAGGAATGGTCGTTTTTTGTCACGTTACTTTAGACAAACAAACCAAGAATAATTTTGCCGAGTTTGAGCAAATCATTCTTCAGTTTGATGAAGTAATTTCTTGTAGTTTGGTGTCGGGTAGTTTTGATTATTATTTAAAAGTAGTTAGCAAGGATGTAGAAACTTACAATAAATTTTATCAAGAAAAACTAGCAGTGTTACCCATGGTGGCGCATATTAATAGTTTGTTTGTAATGGATGAAATTAAAACAACAACGGCCCTGCCACTTTAAATTTTCTTGCCACTTTAAAAATATTTTCATGTACGACATCTCCTATTTCAAAGCTAACAATCACCAGGAAGTATTGGACTTTATGCAAGCCAATCCCTTTGTTACTATTTGTGGAGTAGACGCAAATGGTTTTCCGGTAGCAACACATGTGCCAGTGCTCATTAAAGTAGAAAATGAAATTATTACCATTAGTGGGCATATTATGCGCAAGCAGGATCATACCACTGCATTTGAGCTCAACAAAAATGTATTGGTAATTTTTTCAGCGCCTTCGGCTTTTGTAAGTGCGAATTGGTATACCACAAAAAATATGGGAAGCACTTGGAATTATCAAACAGTACATGCGCGCGGCAAAATGGAAATTAAGGAAGAAGCGCATTT
>CANGFA010000040.1 GCA_947453145.1 Bacteroidota bacterium | reverse complement strand
GAAGAAGGCGCGAATGCGCCTGATGTAAAAGAAAACTAAATGCGCCTGATGTAAAAGAAAACTAAATGCGCCTGATGTAAAAGAAATCTTTACTTTTTGATAAAAACAGAAAAATAAAACAAATAAATAAATACCAATGAAACATAGTTTAAAATTATTTACAATTAGTCTTATCATGATCGCAGTTGCCTGTGGTGGTGGTGGTAAAAATACTATTGAAGCAAAAAAAGCAAGCTTAGAGAAATTAAAAAAACAAGCTTTAGAATTAAATGCATCTATAGCAAGTTTAGAAAAGGAATTAGAGCAAGCGGGTGCTAAAGATCAGGCTAAAGCGGTGCTTGTAGCAGTTGCTCCCATTGTAAGCCAGGACTTTAATCATTTTATTGAATTACAAGGTAAGGTAGAATCGGAAAGCGTTTCCTATGTAACACCAAGAGCAGGTGGCGGTCAAGTAAAAGCATTGTATGTGAAAAGGGGAGACCGCGTTGCAAAGGGCCAGTTAATTTTACAATTAGACAATAGCATTATCAAACAAAATGCAGCTGCAATGGCTCAAAATTTAGAAACCGTAAAAGCTCAGGCTGCATTAGCTAGATCGGTTTATGAAAAACAAAAGAATTTATGGGAGCAAAATATTGGAAGTGAAATTCAACTAATGACTGCTAAAACAAATGCAGACGCAAGTGCAAGCCAGTTAAAAGCGACTACTGAACAATTGGGTATGATGAATCAGCAATTGTCATATACTAGTGTGTATAGTGACGTTGATGGTGTTGCCGAAGAGGTTAATGTGAAAGTAGGTGAATTATTTGGTGGGGCAGGTCAAATTAAAATTGTAAACACATCCAAGTTAAAATTAACATCATTGGTTCCGGAAAATTATGCAGGTAAAATTAAAGTAGGCACCGAAGCCACTTTTATCTTCCCTGATATTAATAAAACATTAGATGCTAAATTAAATGTTGTGGGTTCCGTAATTGATCCATTAAGCAGAAGTTTTTATGTTGAATCTAAATTACCACAGGACAAGGACTTCCGTCCAAATCAATTGGTACAAGTTAAAATCAAAGATTACACCAAAGCAAATGCTATTATTATTCCTATTAATCTTATCCAAAACGACGAGAAGGGCAAGTTTATTTATGTTGCTGCAAACGAAAATGGAAAATTAATTGCACGTAAAAGAGCAGTGACCATTGGAGAATTTTATGCAAATAATATTGAAATTCTTTCTGGATTAAATGCTGGTGAACAAATGGTTACCGAAGGATATCAGTCTTTATTTGATGGTCAAAATTTGACTACTAAATAATTAGACAGGTTCATTAAATCATAAAAGCACAAAAAATAATTATGTCGACTATACAAAAAATAAAAGAGAAATTTAAGGAGTTTGGTCCTACCTCTTGGAGTATTACTAATAAAACATCAATTTACTTATTAATGTTGTTTATTAGCTTAGGGGGTATTTACCAATTCTTAACTTTACCAAAAGAGCAATTTCCGGAAGTAATCATTCCTACTATGTTTGTACAAACCGTGTATGTAGGAAATTCACCTAAGGATATCGAAAACCTAGTAACACGTCCTTTAGAAAAACAAATTAAAAGTATCAGTGGCGTTAAGATTAATAAGTTCACTTCCTCTTCTCAACAGGACTTTTCCTTAATTACAGTGGAGTTTAGCACTGATGTTAAAACGGACGTAGCTTTACAAAAAGTAAAAGATGCGGTAGATAAAGCAAAGGGAGAGCTACCGAACGATCTTACTCAGGAGCCACGTGTAATGGAACTAAACATTAGCGACCAACCCATTATGTTCGTGAACATTAGTGGTAACTATAGCACGGTACAACTTAAAAAATATGCCGACGATTTAAAAGATAAATTAGAAGGTATTTCACAAATTAATAGAATTGATTTAGCAGGTGCACCTGAAAGAGAATTTCAAATTAATGTAGACAATTACCGCATGCAAACTGCAGGTATTACTTTTGATGACATTAGTGCTGCTATTCAAAGAGAAAATTTAGACTTGTCGGGTGGTTTGTTGGAAGTGGGTAATATGCGTCGTAATCTTCAATTAAAAGGTCAATTAAAAAGCGCCAATGATATTGCCAATATTATTGTACGTAATTCAAGTGGTGCACCAATTTACTTGAAAGATGTTGCTAATATTATTGATACCATTAAAAACACAGAAAGCTATGCGCGTTTAAATGGGAAAAACGTATTGACCTTAAATATCATTAAGCGTAATGGAGAAAACTTAATTGCAACTTCTGACGCAGTTAAGGCCATTGTGGAACAAGCTAAAGCAAATGATTTACCTAAGGATTTAAATGTGGTGATTTCTGGAGATCAAAGTATTAGAACTAGAAGCTCCTTTACCGAATTGGTTAATTCCATTGTCATTGGATTTATATTGGTGTTGGTGGTATTAATGTTCTTTATGGGTGTGACCAATGCCTTCTTTGTTGCATTGTCGGTGCCTTTAAGTATGTTTGTTGCCTTTGTATTTTTACCTGCAGGTGACTTAGTAGTGGGCTCGCATATTACCTTAAACTTTATGGTATTGTTTGCATTACTATTTGGATTAGGTATTATTGTAGATGATGCGATTGTGGTTATTGAAAATACACACCGCATATTTATACAAGGCAAGGGAAAATTAACCGCAACCACTTCTGCAAAAATGGCCGCGGGGGAAGTATTCATTCCTGTATTAGCAGGTACGATTACGACCCTAGCTCCTTTCTTTCCATTATTATTCTGGCCAGGCATCATTGGTAAATTCATGGTGTATTTACCAGCCATGTTAATTTTTACTTTAGCGGCCTCTTTAGTTGTTGCCTTTATTATGAATCCAGTATTTGCTGTGGATTTTATGAATCATGAGGACGACGAAGTGGTGGAAGAATCTAAATCGGCTATTTTCAAAAAGAAAGGTTTTTGGATTCCTATTGCAGTAGGCGCATTATTAGATATTGCAGGATTTACATTCCTGGGAAATCTACTTATATTTATCATGATCACGGTAGTAGCAAATAAGTACTTTATCAATGATATGATTGTAAAGTTCCAAACTTCTACCTTACCTAAATTAATGAATTGGTATGAGGCCACTTTAAGACGTGCTTTAAGTGGATGGAGACCCGTAAAATTATTAGTAGGTACTTTTGTTTTATTAATTTTCTCTTTTATTTTATTAGGAATAAGTATTGGAACAGGTCGTGTGGGTATTGAATTTTTCCCTAAAGGAGACCCCAACCAAATATTTGTTTATTTAAAATTACCTTCAGGAACCAATGTGGGTTATACCGACTCCGTTACAAAAGTATTGGAAGCGAAGGTGAATAAGGTATTAGAAAATGATAAGGGTAAAAATCCTTTGATAGAAAGTATTATTAGCAATGTTGCAGTTGGAGCGGGTGACCCGATGCGTGGTGATAGAAGTACTCGTCCGGAATTAGGTCGTATACAAATAAACTTTGTAGAGTTTGAAAAACGTCATGGAAAATCTACAGAACCTTATTTAGAAAATGTAAGAAATGAATTAAAGGGTGTACCGGGTGCAGAAATTTCTGTGGACCAAGAGTCAAGTGGCCCGCCAACAGAACCTCCAGTAAACATTGAAATTCAGGGAGAAGATTTTGATAAGTTGGTGAAGACGGCAGTTGGTTTAAAAAACTATTTAGACGCTGCACAAATCCCAGGAATCAATACCTTAAAGATGGATGTGGATTTACAAAATCCAGAACTCACTTTAACTATTGACAGAGATCGTGCATTGATAGAAGGCGTAAGTAGTGCACAAGTAGGTATGCAAATTAGAACTGCTTTATTTGGTAAAGAAGTTTCTAAAATTAAAGAAGGAAAGGATGAATATAAAATTCAATTAAGAAGCCAGGAATTGCAAAGAAACAATTTGGTAGATTTATTAAATATGCGCTTATCCTTTAGAGATATGGCTGCTGGTGGTATGGTAAAAAATATCCCAATTAGTAGCTTAGTGAAAGTAGAGCCTACGAGTACTTTTGGAAGTATTAAAAGAAAAGATCAAAAAAGATTAATTCAGTTAAGCTCCAATGTATTAATGGATAAGGGTTATAGCCCTACTACAGTGAATGCTGCCATTGCACAATACATTTCTAATTTTAAGGGTATTTCCGAAGGAGTGACAGTGAAACAAACGGGTGAGAACGAACAACAATTAGAAACCGTTGCCTTCTTGGGTAAAGCTTTGATTATTGCCTTGATGCTTATTTTATTTACTCTTGTATTACAGTTTAACTCGGTATCAAAATCGGTTATTATTTTAACAGAGATTCTGTTTAGTATCATTGGTGTATTCTTAGGCTTCTCTATATTTGGAATGAAAATTTCAGGTGTAATGACTGGACTAGGAATTGTAGGACTTGCAGGTATTGTGGTTAAAAATGGTATCCTAGTTATTGAGTTTGCCGATGAGTTAAGATCAAGAGGCATGAAAACTCGCGAAGCTGTTATTCAAGCAGGTAAAACAAGAATCATTCCGGTGATGTTAACTGCATTAGCTGCAATACTTGGATTCATTCCAATTGCAATTGGCTTTAATATTAACTTTGTGACTTTGTTTAGTGAATTGAATCCACATATTTTCTTTGGTGGTGATAACGTTGCTTTCTGGAAGCCTTTAAGCTGGACTTTAATATTTGGTTTAATATTCGCCTTCTTTATGACACTATTTATTGTGCCAGGAATGTATATTATTGCTGAGCGTTTAAAACGTCCAATGCGTCGTCACTTTGGTGGTAAATGGATTAGCATGTTAGGTATTCCACCATTAACAATTGTCTTTATTCCGTTGGTGTTTGTTACCATGTATTTACATAAAAAGAATGTAAAACGCAGAATAGCTAACCGCAATGCGAATAACGATGCTACAATTAATGGAGCTTGGTATTAAAAGATAGTTAAGTAGTTATTTTTAACCTTAAAAATGCCCTCGAGTTTCGAGGGCATTTTTTTTAAATTACTTGAGCGCCTTGTTCAACACTTACAATATAATGCACCAGTTCCTTGCCTGTCTTTAATTGATATTGGTTCCTAATATTATTTATAATTTCCGCTATATTGTCATCGCGTATAATATTAATGGTGCATCCACCAAATCCGCCTCCCATCATTCTTGCTCCAATTACATTTTCGTTTTCTAGTGCTGCTTCAACCAATATATCTAATTCTGGACAACTTACTTCGTACAATTTGGATAAACCCTGGTGTGTATTAAACATTTTTTCACCAAAGGATTTTAAATTATCCTGTTTTAAATCTTGGGCAGCAGCCTGCGTTCTTTCAATTTCTTCAATGACATATTTACATCTGTTATAAACGCTGGGATGATTGTGTTCGGAAATACATTCATTTAACATTTGAAGGGTAACGTCTCTTAAGGAAATAACTTTTGGATGTTTTTCTTTTATTAATTGAATTCCATGTTCACATTCTTTTCTTCGAGTATTGTATTCACTGCTTGCTAGTGCATGTTTTATGCCCGTATCAAATAAAATAATTTGATACGCTTTTAAGTTCAATGGGAAATATTGATATTCCATACTTTGGCAATCCAGCAATATTACATGATCTTTTTTTCCAAACATACTCGCAAACTGATCCATAATACCACATTGCACTCCTGCAAAATCATGTTCCGCTTTTTGTGCCATATAAGTCAATTCCATTTTATCTATACCAAATGCAAACAATTCATTTAAACCAAATGCAATGGCAGATTCAATGGCAGCCGAACTAGATAAGCCTGCACCAATGGGTAGGTTACTGGTAAGGCTAATATCAAAACCAGTTGGAAATTTTTGTTTTTTAACAAATTGCACAATTACTCCAATCATATAATTTGCCCATTGTTTTTCACTTACACGTAAATTAGCCAAGGAATCTATAATAAGCGTATCATCTAAATCAATGGCAGTTAAGTGAATTTCGTCGTCGGCACGTTTGGTAATAGTGGCCGTTGCAGCCATTTGTATAGCAGCAGGTAATACAAATCCATTATTATAATCGGTATGCTCTCCAATTAAATTAATTCTTCCGGGGGCTTTTACAGTGATTGACTGCATGTATATAATTAATTAAAACGCCAATTGATTAGACAATCGTTTTAATTCCAATTCTGCCACTTTTGCTGTATACACTAAACTTACCAATCTAAATCCGGCATTTTCAAAACTTTGTTGTGCTTGTTTAACGTCCACAATAGTAGCTTGGCCTAACTGAAATTTTTGCATCACTAAATTTAATAATGCTTGTGACATTTGATAGTTTTCCTTTTCGGTTGGCAATTGCTTCAAGCTTGTTTGATAGGCTTGAAATGTCTTAGTTACATTGGTAGACATTTTAGATACTGCATTTTGATACTGCATATTTGCAGATGCAGTATTGATTTTGGCGTTATTATACGATTTTTTAGAAGCGCCTCCTGCATACAAAGGAATAGATAAGTTCACTCCCAAGAATGGACCATAGGTTTCATTTAACAAACTAAAACCTGCTTCTGATTGGCTGCTATTGTAGTTGTAACCTGTATTTGCCCTTAAGGTTGGATACATTAATGCACGAGTTTCTTTTTCAATTAATTGATTGATTTTTATTTGTTGCTCCGCGCTTTGTAAACTTGGGTTCAATAAACTTTTTACTTCAATATCTTTAAAATTTAATGTTCCGTCTACAAAAATACTATCTGAAATAGCAATCAAAGAACCTGCAGGCATCACCATGGTGTTTAATAAATCGTCTTTTGCTTGATCTATTACCAACAATTGATTTTGCTTGGCTTGTATTAAAGCATTTAAATCTAAATTAGATTGTAATAAATCTGCTTCATTGGCAACACCCACTTTTTGTTTTGCTTTTACAATATCCAATCTTTGTTGGCTAGCTTCAATTGATTTTTCAATTGTAGTTAAGTAGGCTTGTTGACGCACAATATTATAGTATTGTTGCATTACTGTTGCCGTTGTATTCTGAATTTGCGTTTGCAAAAAAGAGTTGGATTGATTTTCCAACATCGCTAAACGTTCTTTAGTTGTTTGAATACGATAGCCATTAAATATGGTAATAGCTGCAGTAACACCACCGTTTATAGTGTTTCCCGAAACACCTGGCTTTGTAGTATTACGTGTTGGATCGGCAAATTTTTGTTGTATGGTACTCGCTGTTTTATTGTCACTTCCGGTTGCAGTAATTGTTGGCAATGCGCCGGCTACACCAAAGTCATTATTGTTTTTAGCAATGGTGGTTGTATTTTCTACCAGCTTAATTTCGTAGCTATTTTTTAATGTAGTTTCGATAGCATCCTTTAATGTAATTGTTTGTTGTGCGCTAACTGTTAAGCCTTGCGTTAATACAAATAGAACAACTAAAGAAGAATATATTTTTTGCATTTTATAAGTTTATTTAGCCCACCAATGTTCCTACCGCATCTCCTTTTACTAACTTCATTAAGTTGCCAGGTTGATTCATATCAAAAACAATAATGGGTAATTTATTTTCCATACATAAAGTAAAAGCAGTCATGTCCATTACTTTTAAGTTTTTAGAAATACAATCTTGGAAACTTATTTTATCAAACTTAACTGCATTTGGATTTTTTTCAGGATCTGAATCATATACGCCGTCTACTCTGGTGCCTTTTAATATCACATCGGCTTTCATTTCAATGGCTCTTAAGGAACCTGCGGTATCTGTTGTGAAATAAGGATTTCCTGTACCCGCACCAAAAATAACTACACGTCCTTTTTCTAAATGTCTTAATGCTTTTCTACGAATATAAGGTTCTGCTACCTGCTCCATATTAATGGCAGATTGTAAACGTGTGTATACACCAATTTTTTCCAACATAGCTTGAATCGCCATGGCGTTAATCACAGTTGCCAACATGCCCATATAATCTCCATGGGCTCTTTCAATGCCACTGTCTGCTTCGTTCATTCCTCTATAAATATTCCCGCCTCCAATTACAATGGCAACTTCCACACCCAACGCAACTACTTCTTTAATTTCATTGGCATACTGCTCAATAATTTTTGGATTAAAGGGATCACCAGTTCTTTCGGTTCCTATTAAGGCTTCACCTGAAAGTTTCAATAAAACGCGCTTGTATTTGGGCTGCATAATCGGTAATATTTATACTTGCAAGATACAAATTTTGAATAAGGTTT
>CANGFA010000039.1 GCA_947453145.1 Bacteroidota bacterium | reverse complement strand
GCTCATCCGCTCAATCAAGCAAGCTTGTTTCGCGGCTTCGCATTAAAAAAGCCTCTCATTTGCATGAGAGGCTTTGTAGAGCGTACGGGAATCGAACCCGTATTACCAGGATGAAAACCTGGCGTCCTAACCGTTAGACGAACGCTCCAGATCCCAATTTGTTAATCGGGTTGCAAAAATAGGATGCAATCGCTTTACTGCCAAATCATTTTGCATTTTTTTCGTTCAAAATGGGGTTATTAGAGAAGTTTTTTAGATTCATCAAGTAGTGAAAAAAACCTTTGCTTTCAAAGCTTGGCTCTTTTGAAACTATCAATAGTTCGTATAAATCCTTGATTTTGTTGATAAATCCTGCGTTTTTTAAGGTCTTTTTTGAACTATTTTTTTAAAAAGATGGTACCTTCGCATTTCCTATCGAAAAATAAAATTTAATACTATGAGTTCAGTAAAAGTTGCAATCAATGGTTTTGGCCGTATTGGCCGATTGGTTTTCCGCCAAATATATAATATGGAAGGAATTGAGGTAGTGGCTATCAACGACCTTACTTCTCCAGCGGTGTTGGCACACTTATTAAAGTATGATAGTGCACAAGGTCGTTTTGATGCTGACGTTAAATCAACTGAAGACTCAGTAGTAGTGAATGGTCATGCTGTTAAAATATACGCACAACGTGATCCTGCACAAATTCCTTGGGGAGCGCATAATGTTGACGTAGTTATTGAATCTACAGGATTCTTTACCGATAAAGAAAAAGCGGAGTTACATATTAAAGCAGGCGCTAAGAGAGTAGTTATTTCTGCTCCAGCTACTGGCGAAATGAAAACAGTTGTTTTCAATACCAACCACGAAATTTTAGATGGTACTGAAACAGTTATTTCTGGTGCTTCTTGTACTACGAACTGTTTAGCACCTATGGCTAAAGTGTTAGAGGATAAGTTTGGGATCGTTACTGGTTTAATGTTAACTGTTCACGCTTATACAAACGACCAAAATACTTTAGACGGTCCTCATCCAAAAGGTGATTTACGTCGTGCACGTGCAGCTGCTGCAAACATTGTTCCTAACAGTACAGGTGCTGCAAAAGCAATTGGTTTAGTATTGCCTTCTTTAAAAGGTAAATTAGATGGTTCTGCACAACGTGTTCCAACTATTACTGGTTCTTTAACTGAATTAACTACTATTTTATCTAAGAAAGTAACTGCCGAGGAGGTTAACGCAGCTATGAAAGCAGCAGCGAACGAATCTTTTGGTTACACAGAGGATGAAATTGTAAGTTCTGATGTAATAGGCATCTCTTATGGTTCATTGTTTGATGCAACACAAACAAAAGTTATGACACAAGGTGATGTTCAATTAGTGAAAACAGTTTCTTGGTACGATAACGAAATGAGCTATGTTTCTCAATTAGTGCGTACGGTGAAATACTTCGCAAGCAAAATTAAATAAGCATTAACTTATAGCAAATGCCCTCGATCACTCGGGGGCATTTTTATTCAGTCTTTCGTTAAGATTAATTTTCGATTTCAACAAACATAATTATATAAGATTTTAAATATTTTCCTATGAGTACTTTTAACGATTTTTCTTTTGCAGGTAAAAAGGCTTTGATTCGTGTAGATTTTAATGTGCCTTTAAATGATGCATTTGAAATTACTGACGACAACCGTATGCGTGCTACAGTTCCTACTATTTCAAAAATTTTGAAAGACGGTGGTAGCGTCATTTTAATGAGCCATTTAGGTCGCCCAAAAGAGGGTCCTACCGAAAAGTATTCTTTAAAACATATTGTTGCGCATTTGTCTAAATTATTAGGGGTAGATGTACAATTTGCAAATGATTGCATTGGTGCCGAAGCAGTAGATAAGGCAGCCGCTTTACAAGCAGGTCAAGTATTATTATTAGAAAACTTACGTTTTTATAAAGAAGAAGAAAAAGGCGATGTGGCGTTTGCAGAAAAATTAGCAAAACTAGGAGATGTTTATGTGAATGATGCTTTTGGCACAGCACATAGAGCGCATGCTTCTACAGCAATTATTGCACAATTTTTTACTAAAGAAAACCGAACTTTTGGTTTAGTAATGGAAGGGGAAGTGGTGAGTGCTGAAAAAGTATTACATGATGCACAAAAACCTTTCACAGCAATTATTGGTGGCGCAAAAGTGTCAGATAAAATTTTAATTATTGAAAATTTATTAGATCGTGCAACGGATATTATCATTGGTGGAGGGATGGCGTACACTTTCTTTAAAGCACAGGGTGGTAAAATTGGAAAATCCATTCATGAGGACGATCGTATGCCATTGGCTTTAGAAATTTTAGCGAAAGCAAAAGCAAAGGGAGTAAATATTCATTTGCCGGTAGATAATATTATTGCAGACGATTTTAGCAATGATGCAAAAACACAAAACTGTGCTAGTGGAGAAATACCTGATGGTTGGGAAGGTTTAGACGCAGGTATTGAATCTAGAAAGCAATTTGCAAAAGTAATTTTAGCAAGCAAAACGATATTATGGAATGGCCCAATGGGCGTTTTTGAAATGCCTAATTTCCAGGCGGGAACTAAAGCCATTGCCGATGCAGTGGCGGAAGCAACTCAAAAAGGTGCATTTAGTTTAGTGGGCGGAGGAGACAGTGTTGCCGCGGTTAACCAATTTGGTTATCATGACAAAGTAAGCTATGTGAGCACCGGCGGTGGTGCCATGTTGGAATATTTTGAAGGCAAAGTGCTTCCTGGAATCGCAGCCATTAAAGGCTAAACTAGGACGCTGCCTAGTCTACTTTTTAAAAACTTTAAAACAAGTTTCAATCCTTTCTCGGTTTCGGGAAGGGATTTTTTGTCAGTTTAATGTTAATTTTTTAAGACTAAAAGGCAGAAAACGCCTTTGGTACTCCCTTTGCTCTATCTTTATAAACAAATACAAAAACTATGTTACGTAAAAATTTAGGTTTATTTATTACACTTGGCGTTGTGCTAATATTATTTGGGTATGGCTGTAATGGCTATAACGGATTAGTAAAATCAGACCAAGAAATTAAAAAAGTGTGGGGAAATGTGGAAACGCAATACCAACGTAGAACCGACTTGTATTCAAGTGTTATTAAAACAATTGAGGGTTCTGCTAACTTTGAAAAAACCACTTTAAAAGAAGTAATGTCAGCTAGAGCAAGTGCTACGCAAGTAAAAGTTGATATCAATGATCCAGCTACTTTGGCTAAATACCAAGCTGCACAAGGTCAATTACAAAATGCCTTTGGACGTTTAATGGCGGTTGCAGAAGCTTATCCAGATTTAAAGACCACTAAATCATTTCAGGATTTTCAAACTCAAATTGAAGGCACTGAAAATAGAATTGGGGTGGCTAGAAAAGATTATAATGATGCCGTTCAACAATATAACTTGACTGTTAAAGTGTTCCCTAAAAATATATTAGCGAACATCTTTGGTTACAAGGAAAAGGCCTATTATCAAGCGAATCCAGGTAGTGAAAATGCACCAGAAATTAAGTTTGATATAAAATAAACAAATAATAATTATGTGGAATCCCTTCAAAAGAAGTGCCGATACCCTATTGACTGCCTCCGACAAGCAATTGCTTGTGGAGGCTATTCAATTAGCCGAGCAAAATACAAGCGGAGAAATACGCGTGTATGTTGAAACTAAGCTTGGCAAAGGCGATGCTTTAGCTAGGGCCACCCAAATATTCTTTAAGAACAAGATGAATGAAACCAAGGATCGCAATGGTGTCTTGGTGTATGTTGCTGTCAATGATAAAAAGTTAGCTATCTATGCCGACCAAGGTATTTATGAAAGAATGGGTATTGAGTTTTGGTATAGTCAGGTACAAGAAATGACGGGTCATTTTAAAACCATGAATTACGTGAATGGGATTACGACCGTTATCAAAGAAATTGGTCAGGCCTTACATTCCCATTTTCCTTATGACCGTACAACGGATACCAATGAATTATCGGATGAAATCATGATTGGAAAATAAACCTAATGAAATTAATTAAATCCCTACTCTTATTATTTTTTGTTGGCTTTTTAGGAGTAAATGCATTGCATGCGCAAAATATATTGCCCAAACCTAATCCAGCTAAATTGGTGGTGGATGCTGCCGGCATTTTGAATGCGAATGAAATTGCAAATTTGGAACAAAAATTGGTAGCTCTTGACGATAGTAGTTCTAATCAAATTTCAGTTGTCATCATTCCCACTTTAGACGGCAGTGCAATTGATGAATATGCAAACAAACTTTTTAGAGCATGGGGAATAGGTGATGCGAAAAAAAATAACGGCGTATTACTTTTAATTGCGCTTAATGAAAGAAAGATAAGGGTTGAAGTTGGATATGGCTTAGAAGGTGCTATCACCGATATTCAGTCAAAGAGTATTATTGACAATGATTTGCAACCTGCCTTTGTTAAAAAGGCTTACTATGATGGAATTAATGCAGCCATTGATAACCTGTCAAAAGCAGCAGTGGGTGAATATAAAGTTGCAAAAGCAAAACAAGGGAAGAAACCTAAAAGCAATTGGTTTTTATTAGTGGTTATCATTTTCGTGATTGTTGCTGTTGTAGGCGGCAAAGGCGGTAATGGAGGTTCAAATATTCGTGGCGGTGGATTTAGTGATATTGCAACGGGCATGTTATTAGGCTCCTTGCTTGGTGGCGGTGGTGGCCGCAGTGGAGGAGATTGGGGTGGCGGAGGAGGCGGCGGCTTCGGTGGCTTTGGCGGCGGAAGCTCCGGCGGCGGCGGTGCTAGTGGTGGCTGGTAATTGTATTGGTTTATTATTACTAAGTAGATTTTGAAATGAATTTATTCTAAACTTAATCGAACATTCGAGCATGCAAAACCTTGTGGAACTCACGTCAAAAACTAATCGCGACCTGAGAGAGTGAGTTTAGAATAAATTCAAGAAACAAACCTACATCTTAGGCAATACCGCACTCACAATTTTCACTAAATTATCTTCCCCTTTTTGTTTTTTGGCTTTTAAAATACCACCAAATATTTTCATGTTAAAGTACGGGTCTGTTTGTCCTCTATATCCTTCAGGTATTGCGTTTCTAAAGGCTACAATTAAATCTATTCCTTTTTTGAACTTCGTTTCCTCGGTTGTTTTTGTTAATAAGTCTGCAAAGGATTGTGTCATATAAAATTTCTCATCCGATTGGATACTTAATCCTTCATATTTAGCAGCAATAAAATCAAATACGTTTTCGTCTCCATATTTTGATAAAATATTAGTTACAGCTGTATTTAATCTTTTCTTAATTATATTTTTAGATTCTTTTATTGCAATAGATATTGCAGTTGTTGAATCAATTTTTTCCAATGCTTCCAAAGCGGCACCCGCAACTAAATAGGAGCTATCTTTTGTCCATTTAATAAAGTCCGATTTGTAATTTTGTTTATTTAATGCCCCAATTGCGTCAATTGCTTCTTGTCTTACATCGTTAGATTTATCATTTTCCGCCATTTCAAAAATCGTTTTTTCAACAGAAGTATTCATAGCTGCTGGGTTATAAGCACGAATGGCGGTTTGTCTAATAATATAAAAAGTATCTTTTAGTGCTGCAGTTACTATTGCTTGCGCCACTGGCTTTCCCATATTTTGTACCGCTTCATTTAAAGCCTCATATCTATCCATGAAATTCCTTGCATTAGTATATTGATAAACATATTGTGATAATGGTTTGTCTTCTTCTTTAGCCCATAACAATATTTTGTCGTTGTCTATATTTACATTTTTAGGAATACTTGCTGCTGGAAAATAAAAACTATCTACTCTGTTTTTACTCCAAACTTCATAGTGGCTTTTCCCATTTTCTAGGTATACATCAACGCCAATCGGTAATTCAAATACTTTATTTTGCGTTTGTGTTTGTTGAACAACCACTAGTACTTGTTTTTTATCTGTTATATATTGTTGCGTGATACGAGCATAAGGATGGCCATTGCTAAAGTACCATTGGTTAAAAAACCAATTTAAATCTTTCCCTGTAACAGTTTCAAAAGCCAGTTTCAATTTTATGGCAGATCCATTACTAAACTTATTATCTTCTAAATATTTATGTAGGGATGCAAAAAAAGCTTCATCACCTACATAATGTCTTAACATGTTTAAAACACGCCCTCCCTTTTGGTAACTCACTAAGTCAAACATATCCTCGCGGTCATTATAATAGAAACGTACTAAATTTTTCTCCGCATCACTCGGACTTGATAAATAGGATTTTAGCCCTACGTAGTTTTCATAAGCACCTGCATCCTTGCCCTTGCTGTTTTCTGCCCAAAGGGTTTGGCTATAATCCGCAAAACTTTCGTTTACGGTTAAGTTACTCCAGCTTTCTGCAGTCACATAGTCCCCAAACCACTGATGAAACAATTCATGCGCAATGGTACTTTCCCAATTATTGCCATCCACTAAATCCCTGGATGTTTGCTGTACTGCATCGCCATGCAGTGTACAAGTGGTATTTTCCATAGCTCCTGAAACATAATCTCGCGCAGTCATTTGTGCATATTTTGCCCAAGGGAAAGGAATGCCTAATATTTTTTCATAAAAAGCAATCATAGAAGGGGTCTTGCCAAAAATCTTTCTTGCTTCCCTTTCATATTCTTTTTCTAAATAATAACTCACTTCCTTGCCTTGATAACTATCCTTCACCACGGCATAATCGCCTATGCCTATAAAAAATAAATATGGGGAGTGTGGTTGATCCATCTTCCAAATATCTAAACGGGTACCATTTTTATTATCCACTTGTTTTACAAGTAAACCGTTAGAAAGTGAAACATATTTACTAGGTACCGTTAATTGAAATTCCTGTGTACATTTCTGATTGGTTTTATCAATAATAGGAATCCAAACACTCGTTCCTTCTGTTTCTCCCTGCGTCCAAATTTGGGTAGGTTTTGTAGTATCAGCGCCTAAAGGGTTTATAAAATATAATCCTCTTGCATCGGTAATAGCTTGGCTCCCTTTGGATTTATATTCATTGGGTTTGGCTATGTACTTAATATATATGGTATAATTTTCTTTGGCAGTATAGGTTTTGTCTAAATCTATGTTTATTAAAAGTCCATCGTATGTATACTTTAGTCTTTGATTACTATTTTTATTTACCAATGCTACTTCTTTAATCTCCATTCCTTTGGCATCCAGTGTCAATGAATTTGTAGCATAAAAGTGTGGATGTAATTGTAGCCATACTTCACCATTCATTTGCGATTGCTCGTAATTAAAACTAGCTACTAATTTGGCATGTACTAAGTCATTTTCTTTTGTGGAAAATGATCGATATACTTTTTTCCAATTAGTGTCTATAGCAGCTTCTTCGTCCTGTGAAAATACATTTACACTTAATAATAGTAGGAGTGAACCTAAAACTAGTTTATTCATAAATTCTTTTTTTTCAGTTGCTAAGTTAAGTAAGCACTTGTATTCATTTCGTTAAAATAAGGTTGAATGAAATATTTTGTAGTTTAGAGTCTTAATTAATGAATGCATGAGCAGGTATTTTATAGAAGTTTGTTATGATGGCACTGACTTTGGAGGATTTCAAATTCAAAGTAATCAAGTGAGCATTCAGGGTGCGCTGGAACAGGCTATGGCTATAATATATAGAATGCCAATTGCACTCACCGGAGCCTCCAGGACAGATGCAGGTGTTCACGCTTTCCAAAATTTCTTACATTTCGATACCAATTTGGAGATAACGCAAAAGCATATTTATAACTTAAATTCCATCCTGCCTAAATCCATTGTAGTTAAGGCCATTTATGAGGTACCTGCCAATGCACATTGCAGATTTGATGCCATTAAGCGTTCTTATTTATACAAGATACATAGCCAAAAAGACCCTTTTTTGGAAGGTCGATCCTGGTTTTATCCCTACCCAGTAAAGGTTTCCGCTTTACAGGAGGCCGCTGATTTGATATTATCCCATACTAATTTTGAAAGCTTTTCAAAGAAAAATACTGCAGTTAATACTTTTGACTGCAAGATTACAAAGGCGCAATGGATCCAGGAGGGCAGTTTACTTAGCTTTCATATAGAATCTAATCGGTTTTTACGTGGTATGATCCGGGGTTTTGTGGGCACAATGCTTCATATTGGCAGAGAGCACACTAATTTAGAAGCATTTAAAGAGATTATCCTTTCTAGAAATGAGCAAAATGTCGATTTTTCAACCCCAGCACATGGATTATACCTATCTTCTATCCAATATCCGGATTATTTTCAAAAAATACTTTAAACTCTAAAGCCTTGCTATTATTGGCTTTTCGTACATAAGATGCACATTTTGAGCACTTTGAACGAAAAAATATTCAAAATAGTATGCAATATATTTGGCTGTGAATTAAACCTCCTTATCTTTGCCGCCCGTTAGCGACGAAATAAGCCTAATGGGATGTTCTCTGAAGCAGTTTTACAGGAAAAAGTTAGAAAAAATTAAAAATAATTTAATCAAACCTTGGTAGTTCAATTTACCTGCTGTATCTTTGCCGTCCCTCTTTAAAAAAGAGATAGTTCTTCGATATTATTTGGCACATTTTTTTCATTATTTTTTAAATAATAATTGAATAAAGTTTTGCTACTTAAAATATTGTTCTTACCTTTGCACCCCGCTACGATAAATAGCGCGCAAAATAAGCACATAAGATCTTTGAAAGTTTGGAAACAATAGTAACTGATTAATTGAAAAAATCAGGTAAAGGTTAAAGCATCAAAAAATTAAATCAGACGTCATTTTCGATTTATTTGAGACTGATAGTCATGATCAAACAACATTTACAATGGAGAGTTTGATCCTGGCTCAGGATGAACGCTAGCGGCAGGCTTAATACATGCAAGTCGAGGGGCAGCATGAAGTAGCAATACTTTGATGGCGACCGGCAAACGGGTGC
>CANGFA010000038.1 GCA_947453145.1 Bacteroidota bacterium | reverse complement strand
CCTTCGCCATATGGTTGTAGGTTAGCAATTTCAGTTTCATTCATATTCTGACCAGTATACCAAATATATTTAGAGCCCTCACCAAGGTCTTTTTGATTCGCTTCCAATAAATGTTTTCTAGAACCTCCATTGTTTTCATTTTTGATATATACATTCGAACTTGTTTTCTTTTTTACAAGTATATAAGCAGATTCACTTGTTACATTATCACAAACCCCGCCGCTTGATATTGCATAATAAAATCCATTATTTTTAGCTGTGACACTTATTGCGTTACTTGTTAAGTTTAGTTTAGTTTCGTTTCCGTTGAATGTATTTAATCCATTTTCTTTAGCATTTTTTGAATACCATTCCCAATGAGAATTATCATTATTTAGGGCCGTTTGTCCGTTTAATTTTAAATCAACAGTTTGATCCTCACAAATTTGGATACTACTACTTGTTTTATCATTTATATATATGATAGGTTTTACTGGTGGTTCTACAACATTAATAGTGATGCTTATGCAATTTGTAGAAGCGACGGTGTTATCAGAGGACTCTGCCCTTACAAAATAGTTAGTGGTAGAATTAGGAAATTCTTTTATTTGATCTTTCCCGCTTGCAATCATTACTGAACCCTGATCACCACAACCATTTTTATACCAAACCCAGCTTGATTTTTTACCTAAAATTCCGTCATTAATTGACAAGGTTATTCCATCTGTTGAGGTTGAACATATAAGCGTATTTGTTGCGTTGATAATAGAGGGGGCATAACTTTTTGTATCAACAATTATATTTTTAGTAATTGTTTTACTTGACACAATTGTATTATTGGGTCCCTTAGACATAGCAGTTAAATAAACAGTGGTATTAGATTCTGCAATAAATGAAAAACGCTTAGATTGTGTTTTATATTCCTGACCATTAGGACTACCTATTCTCCATGACCAATTACTAGTTTGCGATTTGGTTAAATCGTCTCCCCCTATAATTTCTAATTCAACTTTTTTACCAAAAACTATATTTGGGGTCCTTATTAATAAGGAATCTGGATCTGCAGGCTTTAACTGGCCAACGAGGATTGGATATGTTTGGTCTTTAGAATTAGAAATTTTAATACTATAAGGTGGGGTAGTTAACGTGCCTAATAAATTCCAATTTATATAATCCTCAGTGAAGCCCTCCTGTAGTCTACTAAGTTGGATTGAAATTGTTTGTTCATATATTTTACCCATACAATCCGTAACCTGAACTTTAAAATTTAAATACAGTCTTGGATTGGAATTTAAAATTGTGGTGTTAAATCCATATAAACTCTTTTCATTATTTGTTGCACAGGGATCGGCCTCTTTTTTGAAAAAATCAATTTGACCAAAATTCGCATCATTTTTTAGCGCTGCAACATAGTCATAGCCCATAGTCTGATTTTGCGAAAACAATGAACTATTGCTAAACAAGTAAATAAATAAATAAAATATTCTTTTTTTCATGAAACTAATAATGGATATAAGGCCAAGTGTTTTTCAAATTACAATATATTTTTATAATTAAAAAATGTAATTTATATATTTAATATTGATGGAATTCAATGTAATACATAATTATTTTTTTACAAATATCATTTGGTTTTGGTTTTTACTGTTCCAATGATAACCCAATGAAAAATTAAGGGCGCCTTTATAATATTGGGGATTTTGATAGGCCTTATCCAAATTAGGCTGGTATAAACTATCGGTAAAATCCTTGATTGGTTTTTCATAGGTACCATATAAGTTATACGCCCATTTTGTAGAATCAAATTTAGAAAAAGGCACCCCCGTATCATCCTGTACTAAATATTTATTTTTATTAAGTACCATATTTTGAATTACGCCAAACTGACTATCATAATGCATTAAATAGGACGCCGATTTTACAAATCCATTAGAGGAGTTGGCTATATATTTTTGCATATATTTAAAAGACTTTGAATTGGAATTAAGTCCTTGATTTGACAAGTCGGTACAGAAATAATTGAGCACTTGAAATTTTTGATTGGTTTTATCAAATAATTTTATCTCAACACTTATCCTAGTTCTGATAGAAGTATCGTAAGCAATGTATTTTTTATTGGCGCTATCATCTAAAAGAAAATATTTTACAGAAAGGATATCATGATTTGTTTTTGCAGCAGACCATAGTAAGATAGGTAAAACGCCGTTGATCTTGGTTTTTTTACCAAAATCCTCCTCCATATTTTTCGTAATAAAATAGCTTCTCATATAAATATCTCTCATTACCGTATCAAAGTCTCTAACATACTCAAAAAAATCTTTTTTATTTAATTTGCCAATGTCAATTATGCTACCTACTTTTTCAATAGCAGACATGAAATACTCGTTCGCGTTTGGATATAAATAATAAACATGGATAAAATCTGCACCCGAAAAAGGATAAAATACAAAACTGGAGTCTGCTGTTTTGTTTCTAGACATGTTTTCTTTATTCCAATTGGTAATTAAATTTAGTCTATTAACAATTACTTGATTTATTTTTTCTTTTTGCTCCTTTGAAAAACTTGTCAAACTAGCAACATCCACATCGTTAAATGCGGTCGTGTCTATGGCAGCTACTCTTTGAGCATAATTGTTGTAAAAAGTATCTACAACATATTCAATTTTTGGTTGTGCTTGAACTATGGGCTCGGTCTTTTTTTCTTTCTTTGCTTTGCAAGCAAAAAGGAATAGTGCTAACGAAAGACATAAAAAATATTGGATGTGTTTGCGACTTGTTTTCATTGTTTATAGCTATTACTTTTTAGTTGGTTTTTTAGTGTTTGTGCTGGCCTTTTTCCTTACTGCAGTTTTAGTATTTTTTTTACTTGTCTGATTGCTTACTTTTTTGGTGGATCTTCCTTTAGAAGTATATCTAGATCTTCGACTACGTTTTGACTTTACCGAAGAAGATGGATATCTTTCGGCTGATAGTTTAGACTTATTTAAAACAAGTGTATCAGAAAGGAGCGCTCCAGTTTTGAAGTCATAATACATTTCAGGATCAATGGTAAAGTCCTTGTATCTAGTCTCAAAATGTAAATGGGGACCCGTGGAATTTCCAGTGGTTCCTCCTAGTCCAACTGTTTCACCACCTTGCACATATTGATTTTCGGTAACCATTATTTTGCTAAGATGTCCATATACGGTTTCAAGTCCATTGGTATGTCTCACTACTACACAATTACCAAACCCGCCCGAATTAAATCTTGCATATCTAACAATGCCATCAAATGTAGAAACAACCGAATCACCTGTTTGTAAATATAAATCAAGCCCCTTATGCATTCTACCCCACCTCATTCCATATTTAAAATTTAAATTGCCATACCAGGTAAGTTGAAATCTTTGACCCTTGTTTATGAGCGGAATTTTTATGGTATCTGGTAAATTAGCATAGGTAAATTGTTCATACACAAAAACTGCTGCGCCGGACCACGCATCTTTATATACATCACTTTCAGACAATAATTTTACTGCTATATTATTTGCACTATCTCTAGGAAGTGGTGACGTTGTGATCCAATTTTTTGTGGAAGTGCTTTTTTTGGTTCCTGCTACTTCTTTATTTGTGAGGGTTTTAATAGTGCTGTCTTTTGAAAATATATTTATAACCGTATCCTTTTTTTTATTTTGAAAAGTCATTGAAAAAATTTGACTTGGCAAAACAAATAAAAACAAAACAATTACAATTACTTTTTTCTTACCCGTTATCTTAAAAACCATTTACTTAATTATTTGTTGAATTGATCATATTCTTTTTTGAAAAAATAATATCCGTCTATGATAAATCCATTTTTATAATCTCCATCTATACTTATATCAAATCTTTTTGCAAAACTTGGATACTTATCATTAATCCATTTTCTGAATTTATCACCCTCGGCTTGGGTTTTAAAAGGCAAATAATTCATTGGATTTGACTTCTCTTTTATTAAGTATAAGCTGTCTTGATATGCAATAAACAATTTGGTGTTTTGTGGAGTCCACCATCTAAAAAATTTAGACCCAAAATCGGAAACCCTTAAACATCCAATACTATTGGGGGTTCCCAGCATGCCTCTTGGTAAATAATTTAATGCAATTTCGTGAATTCCATTTCTACGCATTGCTTTAGGATACGATTTGTCAGGCTCGATTAATAAAAAATTAGGTAACTCTACTTTACCATCAAATATGGTAATTCTATTATTACCACCTCCCACTTCGTTGTCTCTTGCAATATCTAAAGAGTCATAGGACCTTTCCGACTCCCAATTCTTGCTGGTAATGGTATTCAGTCCGGCGTAATAACCTCTTCGCTCATAGGTAGGAGCATACTCAAAAGATTTTTTATATTGATTTCCATCTGCATCTTTTTCAAATAAAAAATCTTGACGCTTGGCAGAGGTTGCAAATTTACCTACTAATTTTAATGTGTCTTTACAGGCTTCACACAACACCAAAACTTGTCCTACTCCATAAACCTGTTCATTGTTTATGGAATAGGCTCTAGCAATAGGAATAATTTTATACTTCCAAACCTTCTCTACAAAGTTGATGAAAGGAGCTGACTTCATGCCATATTTACTTCTTACGCTAGCATATATATTATTAAGGTTAGCTTCGGAATAAAGTGTTGTATCAATTTTTTCTAAAATAGATTTATCGATAAAACTAAATTCTTTGAGCGAAGTTAAACTGGGATAGAGTTCATAAATACCCGAGGTTTTTTTGGAATAGGAAAGTGAATTAAAATCTCCAACAATAAATCTATTTCTATAGGGGTTGCTATTGGGTAGGGAGTCATTAAAAAGATCTTTATAATTAAAGCCAACCCTTGTTCCTTTTTCCCAAAAACTTGAATCTTTCAGCAAAGCCAAATAGCAAGGATTATTCAAATATCTTTCTCTTATTTCTTCGATGGTTAAAGAATCAATGTTTTTAACGCCAGCAATTTCTACAACCGAGGAGTCCACTATTATCTTTTTTGGGGGGGCGGTTGGGGTAAAAAGTGTTGTTTTGCCCTTCATAAAAAGAACAGTCACGATCAAGGCGATAAAAGCAATTCCCCATTTTATAAATTTCATATAAAATGATAATTAAAATTAATGTGATTTAATTTAGGGGATATCAAATATAAAAAATATTTAATTAATAGACATGAAAAAAGCTAATAACTTGTCTATTTCTGCATTCCAAAAGGCATAATTGTGTTGGCCATTAGTTGGAAAATCATATTGTACCCGAAGCTGAGGGTTTTCTTTTAATAGTTTGTCTTTCAATTGAATAGAGTGTTCAACTGGTACTATTTTGTCCTGCATCCCGTGGGCTATAAAAAGGGGATTTTTAAATTCTTTAGCGCGCAGGGTTATATTGTTGTCCCCATGCCAATATTGGGCATTATTAGCATATGACCCCAGGACATTAATCATTAAGGGGTCGTTTTTTTGTAAGCTAGGATCATAGTCCCCGGATAAACATGCAGCAGCTGCAAATATGGTTGGGTTTTCTAACATTAAAATGGCCGCACCCCTGGCCCCAGTTGACAGCCCCAAAACAAAAGTTTTGATTTTCTTGTTTAAAAGCTTTTTGGCAAAGAGTTCATTTAACGCGGTATCTACGATCCAGGTTCGGGTAGGATATTTTTTTACAAACGCAGCAGTTTGGAGGTAATATTGTTTTAAATAGAGACTTTTTTGAACTTCGATAAAAATTAAATTAAAACCCAGCTTTTTTGCTTTTTCGCATAAGCTTGTTTTAGCGCACCATTCTATATCGCTATAACCATAACCGGGTAGTACCAATAAATTATAATTTGCATTGGAAGCATATTGGATTGTTACGGGCACTTGCAATTCCTTATACTTTTTATGTATAATCGTATCCCTTGATGGAAAAGCAAGTAAGCTACTTATGAGCAATGAAGTAAAAAACATATTGCTATAATTAATTTGCTATTACTAATTCCTTTTTTCTTTTTCATAATTATACAATATTTTACTTAATTGTCTGAAAAAGTCAAGGCCCGGACTTGTATAATGGGCCCTTCTTCTGTAATAATATTTAGAAGTGGCATTATACATGGATACGGATAAAAAATATTTCACTTTATTTTTTTCGTCTGTGAAAAACATGACATCTGAAATATATCCACCTGCATTTCCGTTTTTACTATACACTTTTATAGAACTATCCTTATTGTTTATTAAGTGCGATGGAATTAAATATTTATGATAATGATTAGGATAACTAATATAATCCGATAACGAATTAGGATAAGAGGAGATGGTGTTTTTAAAATAATTTAAATTAGCCTCATTTATATTTAATGTCTGCTCCTTATTAAATAATGTTGGATAAAATAATTGAATCATAAGTTGGTGTAAGGAACTTAAGCTTACCACGTTATGAGTTAATGCGTTGGGATCATTCAAGTAGATGGTTTGCGTGTTGTCTTGAAACGTGTCTTGTTGACAATTAATAGAATAGCTTGTATTAACACTATCCTTCATAAAATAAATACCTCCGCGCATTTTAGCAGCTGGTCCAGCACAGCTTGGATAAAATCGGTTTCTTAAAATAATATCAGGAATGCCTAAGTCCTTCATTCTTTTATTAAAATAAGTGGGACCTACAAAATCATAAAAAAAATTATAGGCTTCATTATTACTCAGAATAAGCATCTCCTTGAACAGGTTATCAAGGTTGGGTTGCTTAAGATGATTTACATAATTATCAGTTCCAAAATCGCAGGAGCAAGTTTTACTTTGAATGGGAGTTTGCAGGCTAACGCCATAGTCCGCTTGAAATTGGGTGAGCATTTCTAAGGAAATTAATGCCAGTGGAAATTTTATAAGGCTAGCAGGATGATAATAATATTTATCCTTGTAAAGTGAATAATCATTTAGTTTTACGTTGCCTTGGTGTTCCTCTACTGCAGTAAAGTTAATTTGCAAATGATATTTTGCAGGATTAGCGAGTACGTTGTCCACAACAGACTCTTTCCCTTTAATGATGCGTAAAAGTTCCGATGCTTCGTGTGAAATAACAGACTGTCCTAAAGTAATTTTTGAAAATAAAATCACGATTGTTGTAAACAGTATATATGTTATTTTATTTGGCAAGGCTACTCATTTCTAACCGTTTGTAAATTACTCTCGCCATGTGCAGAATTGTAACCCAAAGAAAATGGCAAGGGTCTTTTTTCCAAACTATCGTATGATTTTTTTAATTCCGGCTGAAAGGTTTTTTCAAAGAGCTTTATGAGTTTGTTATAAACACCATATAAAGTCACTTTTTTATTTGCAGCTATAAAATATTTATACGGAATGCCCGTATCGTCTTGTATATGGAAAGCCGAATTCTTTAAAATGTAATTTCTTGTCATGGAGAAATTATCAGAATGCATTAAATAAGAGGCTGCTTTGTTAAATGTGTAAATATTAGTGCCTTTTTTTGTAACCCATTCGAAAAACTTTGCATCATTTTTCATATTGCCGTCAGATAAATCCTTGGAGAAATAATAAATATGAGAAAGTTTGTGATTGGGTAATTCAAAATCAACCATAAACACATTGGGATCTGCAGCATTTGCTAGCTCATCAATGGCTCCAGTAGTCGCATTCCACACTCCGGTTTTAGCACTAATTATTTTACAATTGATTCTTTTTAAGTAAAAAATAATAACGTCCGCTAAACCTGTATTTTGAAATTGTTTATGCATATCAATAGTTCTGAAAAAACCTAAACGCGATGTATAAAAAAATATCTCGGGTGTTTTAACTAAAAAACTATCAATATTTTTTTCTGAGAAAATAAAAGACCCAGGAGAGGCGGCCTTCTCCAGTCCAACTAATATATAGTTGTCGGCATTGTCATAAATAGTTTCAGCAAAAGCAATGTCTGGTCCACTAAACGGATAAAACACGGTATAATGTTCCTTGTTTAAAAAAGGAGTCACTTCTGTTTTAGACCACTCGCTCATTGGGCGCAATGTTTTATCGTGATGTCTTTGCCAATCATTATTTAAATTGTCATATAATTTTTTTGTTGAATCGTTTAAATTGGACGTATCCAATCCTGCGATTTTGGTAGCTCTTCTATCAAAAACGTTGTCTTTAAATTGTGATTGATAAACTAAACTATCCGCTTTTTTTAATGAATCTGCTTTAGGGTTTGCCGTATTTTTGTCATTTTGCTTGTTTCCAGAACAAGCACCCAAGAATGTAATAAGTATAATTGCAATTAAGCCGTTATTGAACTTGTTTTTGTGTGATTTTGCCATAAAATAAATGATTGCACCAATGAATAAAAATAAAAAGCTGTATAAAGCTTCAATAGGTTTTGAGGTTACTACATGATACATGATCCATATATTAAAAATAGCATAAAGGATTGGGGGCAATGGATAAAATGGAACCTTTATGGGTCTTTCTATATTTGGATGCTTATATCTAAGAACAATCAAAGATACGGCCGTTAGCGTTGTGAAAAAGCAAAGTATGAGTCCCATTGTAGAAATTATAAACTCAAAACTACTAGTAGATAATATAATAATAGCAATAAGAGCTTGTGTGATTATAGAACGATAAGGTGCGCCTTTGTTATTACTTTTTGCAAAAAATGAAAAGAAAGGATAATCCTGTGAAATAGTATGTATTACTCTTGGACCCACTATTATTAATGCACTAATGGAAGAAATCAAGAAAAAGGAGATTAAAGAAGAAATTAAAATGGCTCCGTTCCTGGTAAATAAATTTTTAGCTACATTATAAACAAAATCTTCCTTACCAATCATTTCAGATGGCGCACTTGATAATACAAATACTAGGTTTAAAAGTGTATAAATTACTATTACGGTTAGTACCCCAAATAAAATAGATCTTGGAATTACTTTCTTTGGATTTTTAACATCATCAATAATATAAGAGGAAGCATTCCATCCGGAATAAGCATAGGACACATAAATTAAACCCACCCAAAATGCGGGTGAAATAATTTCTTTTTTATAATCACCGAGTACTAAAAATTTAGTCCCAACAATGGCGGGAGGGTTTCCTGTTTTAAAATAATAAACAGATAGCAGTCCAAATACAATGAAAAGTATGAGTAAAAGTATTTTAGAAAAAGAAGTAAATATTTGTAGTTTAGAACTATGTGATAGGCTAATACAGTGAACCGTGGTGATTAATACTATTAAGGGGATAGAAATAAATAAGGGATGTATGGCAAGATGGCTAAGATCAATAAAATATTTTGAAAACGCATGTGCAGCTGCTGCAATAGGCGCAGCAAAACCAACAATAGAGGAAGTCCATCCAGATAAAAATCCAATAGGATTACCAAAGGATCTTCTTAAAAAATTATATTCTCCGCCGGATCTTGGATAGGCTGCACTTAGTTCCGCATAACAAAAAGAGCCATTAAGCGCTAAAAATCCACCAAATAACCAAAGTGCAATAATGGTTATATAACTATGCAAATCAATTAACTGAAAACCCAAGGATGTAAAAACACCCACACCAATCATATTAGCCACCACTATCGAATACGCAGTGTTAAATCCGACCTTAATTTTCTCCATTTCTTATTTGTTATTTTTTT
>CANGFA010000037.1 GCA_947453145.1 Bacteroidota bacterium | reverse complement strand
GCTACTGATTGTAAACCTGCAACTTTACCTTGTAATGCCTTATCGACAGAGGTAAAAGGTAAGTTTTCAATGTCTGCAGCTTTTACAATAGCAATTGATCCTGTGTTGGCAGCTTTTTTAGTAGTACCATAACCAGTAACAATTACTTGTTGTAACTCAGAAACGGTAGCAGTTAATACTACGTTTATTTCTGTTTTAGATCCAATGCTTTGCTCTTGTGTTTCAAAGTTTAAAGCACTAAATGTCAATACTTTTGCACTTGCTGGAACAGCAATTGTGTAGTTACCGTTGTCGTCAGTTTTGGTTCCTAAAGTAGAACCTTTCACTAAGACAGAGGCATTTGCGACAGGTTTTTTCCCGTCTTCCGTTACTTTACCTCTTACTGTTCTGTTTTGTGCGGTAACCTGAGTTACTGCTAAAACTGCGCATAAAAGGATAGCGACAAATTTTCTCATAATTTTATTTTTTTTCGAATGACTAAATTAGTTATTATTTCGTTAAAATTGGTGAATTTCAAGAGGTTATTTGCTATAATAAGTATGAATATTTTCCTATCTCAATAATTAAAAAAGTCTATTATAAAAAACACATTGTTTTTCAATATATTAAATATTATATAATAATAAAATATGAATTTCTCCGATTGCTAATTTTTGAAGCTTATTTTCATAAAAAATACTTCGAAAACAGTTCAAGTAGCGGATACCCTTACTTTTGCTTTTAAACTGATTCATTTGAGTGCCCCAATACTACTTTTAACACCTCCATTCACCCAGCTCAATACCCCATATCCGGCTACTGCTTATTTGAAAGGATTTTTTAATACCAAAGGGATTCATTCGGTCCAAGCCGATTTAGGTATTGAGGTCACCATTCACTTATTTAGCAAGTTGGGATTAGAAAAATTATTTGACGCCATAGAGCTTAAAAAATCGCAAGCAAAAGAAGAGGTCGCCTTTTCTGAAAATGCTACTCGCATTTTAACATTGAAAGAGGTATACATCAAAACTATTGATGAAGTAATTTTGTTTCTGCAAGGCAAGTCTAATACTTTGGCGCATTTAATATGTTCCAGAAATTTTTTACCTGAGGCGAGTAGATTTGAGCAATTGGACGATTTAAAATGGGCGTTCGGAAGTATGGGGAAATTGGATATGGCAAAGCATATTGCTACCATGTATTTAGAAGACTTAAGTGATTTGATTAAAGAAACCATTGACGAGCATTTTGGGTTTAGTCGTTATGCCGAAAGTTTAGGCAGGTCGGCAAATACCTTCAATGAATTGTATAACGCTTTACAAAAACCTTTTACGTATTTAGATGAAATTTTATTAAAAATTTTAGACGAGCGTATTAAAAAAGAAAATCCAAAATTAGTTTGCCTCTCTGTTCCTTTCCCCGGTAATTTATATACTTCTCTTAGATGCGGACAATGGATTAAAAAATATTACCCTAGCGTGAAAGTGGCTATGGGAGGGGGTTTTGCAAATACCGAATTAAGATCTTTAAGTGATGTAAGGGTATTTGAATTTTATGATTTTATTACTTTAGATGATGGCGAAGCGCCACTAGAAATTTTAATTGAGCATATCGATGGAAAAAAACAACAACATGAATTAAAGCGCTGTTTTACATTGGTGAATGGCGTGGTGACTTATATAAATAATACCAGCTGTTCGGACTATAAACAAGGGCAAGTGGGTACGCCAGATTACGATGGATTATTATTAGATAAATATATTTCCGCTATTGAAGTAATTAATCCCATGCATAGTTTATGGAGTGACGGGAGATGGAATAAATTAACCATGGCGCACGGATGCTATTGGGGTAAATGTACTTTTTGTGATATCTCCTTAGACTACATAAAATCGTATGAACCTATTGCTGCATCCTTAATTGTAGATAGGATGGAAGAGTTGGTTTCAAAAACGGGTGAACGAGGTTTTCATTTTGTAGACGAAGCAGCACCTCCTTCATTAATGAAATCGATTGCGATAGAAATTATCAAAAGAAAATTAGTAGTGAGCTGGTGGGCCAATGTTCGATTTGAAAAAAGTTTCACACGCGACTTATGCATCTTATTAAAAGCAGCAGGTTGTATTGCGGTGAGCGGGGGCTTGGAAGTGGCATCGGATAGGTTATTGGAATTAATTGATAAAGGAATTACTGTTTCACAGGTGGCCAAAGTGAGCAAACATTTTTCTGATGCGGGAATTATGGTCCATGCCTATTTGATGTATGGGTTCCCAACCCAAACGGTGCAAGAAACGATAGACTCCTTAGAAATGGTCAGGCAGCTTTTTGAAACCGGCGCTTTACAATCCGCGTTTTGGCATTTGTTTACGATGACTGCACATAGTCCCGTTGGATTGGATCCTCAAAAGTATAAAGTAAAAAAAGTATCCGATGCAATAGGCAGTTTTGCAAATAATGATATTGCACATGAAGATCCTACAGGGGCAAATCACGAAATTTTTGGATATGGATTAAAAAAAGCGTTATTAAATTATATGCATGGTGTTTGTTTTGAAATGCCATTGCAAAAATGGTTTGATTTTAAAATTCCAAAAACAACCATCGCGCCGGACTATATTTTAAATGCAATATCAGCCCCCGAAATAAACAGTGCTACTCATAATAAAACAATTTGGATTGGGGTTATGCCAACAACAAGTATTGTACAACGTTCTAAAAAAGGCAATAAGTGGGAAGAAATGAATTTGCATTTTCAAACCAATACTACACATTTTAATATTAGTTTGGAACCTAATGTAGGAAAATGGTTCATGGATCTATTACCTTTATTAAGCATTGAAAAGGGAGTTGGATTGAGTTATACGCAAATTAAGGAAAGCTATACTCATGCTGGTTTAGAAAGCTTTGAATTATACTGGGATAACAAACCCATTTCGAATTTATATAAAGCAGGATTACTTTCGATTTAAAAATATTTTTAAAAATTTATATAAATTAAATTGCAGCATGAATCAGTTTTTTACAATAATAATTATTACTTCAATTCTTTCGATACCGCTAAGTTTATATGCACAAGATGTAAATGTAAATAAGGAGCAAACTAAATTTAAAGTCCAATTTGATTATTTAAGTAATTATGCATACAACGGGCGAGTAGATTCTTTAAAAAGTCCTTATCAAACTACTTCTGCAACTTTAAATTTTGCAAGCGGGTTGTATTTAACTGGTTCAGCAAACTATTTATTAGAAAGTGGACAAAACAGGTTTGATTATTTTGAATTTGACTTAGGCTATGAATATAAATTGGGTGAAAAACTTTCAGGCGGCGTATATGGTACTAAATATTTTTATTCAGGCAATGCAAATTTATTAAATGGAAATATTACATCTGATATTGGGGCAACGATGAATTATGATTTAGGATTTTTACAATTCAATAATACTTTTGATTTATTTTTTTCCAATACTTCTGATTTTCAATATACACCGGGCTTTGAAAAAAGTTTTTCAATTGCTAATCAAAATGGAAATTGGAATATTACACCTGGCATTAGCGCAAATCTCAGTACGGTGAATTATTATGAAAGTGTTATTGACAGAAGACTAAATGCCAAAGGGCCAAAGGGTAAATTGCCAAATTTACCATCAGTTACCAACGTAACTAAAGTGAATAATGGAGGATTTAAGTTATTAGATTTAGAAATAACCGTGCCCATTAGTTATGAAATTGGTAAATGGGGTTTTACTTTTTCTCCTACACTTGCAATACCCAAAAATCCAGTTTATACCACTTCTTATATTACCACCACATCGGCTACAGGAAGTGCAAATGTCCTTACAAATAATTCAACCCCTTATTCAGAGAGAAATTTAAAAAACACATTTTTTGTACAAGTGGGATTGAGTTATACTTTTTGACCCAACGCTATATTTTTACATTAATCCTTCCCACTTTTACTTTGAACCTTTCTGCTTAATTAATTGTTTATAGTAGTAAACAGTTAAAACTATGGGAAATTACTTAGTAATAGGTGCATCATCGGGAATTGGGAATGCAATCGCAAATCAATTAGTGAAGGAAGGAAATCAGGTAATTGGGACCTATCACGCGCATCCTTTTGATTCAACACAAAATTTTAATGCGCACTTATTAAATGTATTAGACGAGACTATTGATTTTAGTTTTTTACCTGAGACGCTTCAAGGGGTTGTTTATTGCCCTGGCTCTATTAACTTAAAACCATTTGCAAGAATGCAAGCAAGTGATTTTACGCAAGATTTTAATTTACAAGTTGGGGGTGCTATCAAGGTAATTCAAGCAGCCATGCCGGCATTAAAAAATAGCGGTAATGCATCCATTATTTTATTTTCAACAATAGCAGTTCAGTTGGGTTTAAATTTTCATACCCAAGTGGCAGCATCCAAAGGGGCAATAGAAGGGTTAACCAAAGCATTGTCCGCAGAGTTGGCACCTACTATTAGAGTTAATTGCATTGCGCCCTCATTAACCAACACACCTTTGGCAGCAAGCTTATTAAATACGGAACAAAAAGTAGAGGCTAATGCACAAAGACATCCATTAAAAAGAGTAGGAACACCAGCGGATATTTCTCAAATGGCTTGTTTCTTATTGTCTGATAAAGCCAGTTGGATTACGGGACAAATTTTGCATGTGGATGGCGGAATGAGTACTATTAAAATGTAGTTTTGTTTGCATGTCAGCTTCCATACAAATTCAACAAATAAATGTTACGCAAGCTAAATTATTAAGTGATTTAGCCAAAAAAATTTACATCCCACACTATCCCTATTTATGGAATGAAGGAGGGGTAGAATGGTACATTAATGAATATGCTTACCCAGTTGAAAAAATCAAAAAGGAAATACTGGATTCAAATAATTTACATTTTATTGCCTATTTAAATAAGGAACCCATTGGTTATTTGAAATTGAATATAAACCCCAGCAGTAAAGGGTTTGATCCAGATGCCACCTTGGAATTAGAACGCATTTACATTTTACAAAACTGTATTCAGAAAGGAGTGGGAACACAATTAATGCATTTTGTAAAAGATTTTTCAAAGCAATTAAACAAGAAAATAATTTTATTAAAAGCAATGGACAGTGCAACCAAAGCATTGGCGTTCTATCAAAAAAATGGCTTTGAAATTGTAGGTGATTTTCAATTGCCGCCGTCTATTTTTACTTTAATGAAACCGGAATATAGAGGGATGTATATTTTGAAACTCGAATTGTAAATTTTATTAATTACATTTATACTCTAAAATAATTTATTATGGGATTTGCGATTAATAAAAAAGTAGCAGATAAAAAGGCAGCTGCTACCACCAAAACAACCCCACAAGCAGGGGGAAGTTCACAATTCATTGCCAAGGCGAACACCAAATCGTCTGGTGGTGCAAATAAAAAACCTATTAAAACCGGTGGATCAAGAGGAAGTTGATTAATATTATTTTCTCTAACCAATTCTTTCGAAAAGCATAATTATCAACCAATTATGCTTTTTTTGTGCCTAAATAACTTAATTGTGCATCTATTCTTAGTTTTTTTCAAAAAATATTAAACAAATAAATAAAAATTAATAATTGTAAATAATTGAAAATTAACAACATATTAATTTGTAATTCTATAAAATTAGAGGTAATGCTAAATCTGTTAACTAAACCTTAACAAAGCACTGATTTTTTTCTTAATTTAGTGGCTTAAGTAAAACTAAAGCAAATGAAGAAAATTCTAACCTCACTCTTCTTAGCTGTAATAGTATTTGGAACAGCAAGCGCTCAGGTGCGTTCAGTAGCCGGATCGGTGAAAGACGAAAAAGGAGCAGCTGTACCTTTTGCTACAGTTAAAATCAAGGGTCAAACATCGGCAATTGTCGCTGATGAAAAAGGTAACTTCAAAATTAATGCTGCTGCAAATGCAACTTTGCAAGTAACTGCTACTGGCTTCGCTTCTGTTGAAGTGAAAGCAAGTGCGACTACAATCAGCGTAGTTTTGAATCGTCAAGTTGAAGAACTTGATAACGTAGTCGTTACCGCTCAAGGTATTCGTAAAAAAGCAAAAGAGATCGGATACTCTTATGCTAAAGTATCTAGTGATGAACTTTCTGTAGGTCACTCGCCTCAATTAACTCAAGCCCTTGCGGGTAAGGTTTCTGGTTTGGCAGTGTATACTGTAAATAACAGCGTTGATCCTGCCGTTAAGGTAGTATTACGTGGTTATCGTTCATTAACTGGTAATAACGAAGCATTAGTTGTAATTGATGGTATGCAAACTACCTCAACTGCATTGGCTTTGATTAATCCAAACGATGTAGAAAACGTGTCTATCCTTAAGGGTGGTCAAGCGGCTACATTGTATGGTTCTGCCGGTGTTAACGGTGCTTTAGTTATCACAACAAAACAAGGTAACAAAGGAAAATTAAAAATTCAGTATTCAAATACTACCAACTTTGAGCAAATCAGCTTCTTACCTGCCTTCCAAGACAAATATGGTTCTGGTTCTCAATACTATCCATTAGTTTATGGACAAGCTGGTTACAATGCGGATCCAATTGCGCGTTCAAAAGAAAACTGGAGACCATATGAAAACCAACAATATGGTGATGCTTATGATGGCAGCCAACGTATTGCAGGTCGTGTCTTACAAGATGGTAGTAAATTAGTTATCCCTTACTCAAACGTTGCTAACGTTCGTGAAAAGAGCTTTGATATTGGTGTTTCTACAAACAACCAAGCAAGCTTCCAAGGTGGTGACGATAATGGTAGCTACTATTTATCTGTTGAAAATCAAAAAATCAATGGTATTGTTCCAGGTGATTTAAGTGATAGAACGGGTGTTCGTGTAAAGTCTACAAGAGAGTACGGTAAAGTTTCTACAAGCTTTAACGCATCTTATACACAGGCTTTATATGACAGAACAACTTCTGATTTCCAAAACGATATCATCAATACCGCTTCTTGGGTTGATTTGACAACAATGAGAAACTGGAGAACAAATAAGTTCGCAAATCCAAACGGATACTATAACGACTATTATAATAACCCTTATTTTAACAAGGACATTAACCGTGCTAAATATAAGGATGCTAACCTTTCTGGTAACTTCGATATCACTTATCGTGCTTTACCATGGTTACAATTGTATAACCGTTTAGGTATTATGAATAACTCTCGTACTGGTAAAAACACACAAGAGAAATTCCAATATTCTGACTGGGCTAAAAACAGTGCATTTATTCCTGATCCATGGACACATGCAGATGACTACCCAGGTATCTACCGTGCAATTTCTGATGTGTTAGGTTCTGTTAACGATTACTCTACTACAGAGAATGTGTTGAACAATGAATTCCAAGCGCGTATCCAAAAGGATTTAGGTATTACTCAAAATAAATTAAACTTAGGTTATTCAATTTACCAACGTTATACTAAATCTATCTCAGTTTCTTCTAGTTCAATTGTGGTTCCTGATGTTTATAACATCTCTAACAGACAAGGTAACTTAGCGGGTTCTGAATCTAATACAACCGAGCGTAAGTTTGGTTACTATGCGGATTTGAACACGAACTTAAAAGGAATTGAATGGTTAAACTTAAACTTAACTGGTCGTTATGATGCGACTTCTCGTTTCTTTAAATCAACAAGATCAACAGATCAATACTCTTACTTGTATTATGGTGCGGCATTGTCATTGGTGTTAACCGATGCGATTCCTGCGCTTAAGAACGATGTATTGAATTATGCTAAATTACGTGGATCTTATAACAAGAATGGTAATGACAACATTCCATTGTATGGTTTAGATTTAGCGTATGCAAATGGTGCTAACTTCCCTTATGGTAACAACGTAGGTTTAACAGTAGGTAACACTTTACCTGATGCTAATTTAAAGCCTGAGTTTGTAACAGCAATGGAAGTAGGTGGTGAGTTTAGCATGTTTAAAAACAGAGTGAACTTAGACGTTTCTTGGTATAACCAAAAATCAGAAGGTCAAGTATTAACAGTGAAAGTGCCTAACTCAACAGGTTTCTCTAACTTGTTAATTAACGTAGGTGAAGTGAACAACTTCGGTTACGAGGCTGACTTAAAAGTTCAAATCTTACGTGAAACTAAAGTGAAGTGGGATGTTAACGTGAAGTACTCTTACAACGACAACAAAGTTGTTAGCTTGTACCCAGGTATCACACAATTCGCTTATGGTGGATATTCTTATGCTACATCAAACGTGATCTTAGGACAACGTTTCCCTATCCTACAAACAAATGGATATTTTTATGATGAAGCAGGACGCAGAAGAGTAAGTGCTACTACTGGTTACCCTGTATTAAACTCTACTTTACAATCTCGCGGTGGTACTTTACCACGTGACATGGTTGGCTTAGGTTCTACAGTAACTTACAAAGATTTCCGTTTAGCGTTTAACTTTGAATACCGTGGTGGTAACGTTATGTACTCTGACTTAGGTCGTCAAATGACTTTCACAGGATCGGGTGCTTGGACTTCAAACAGAACAAACCAAATTTTTGCTAACTCCTACTATATCGATCCAGTTTCTGGAGCAAATGTACCTAACACTTCAGTGAATGTACGCGAGCCAGAATACGCTTTATGGGTGAACAACTATCGTTTGATTTCTGAGAACTTCGTGGCTCCAGGTTGGTTTATCAAATTAAGAGATGTTAACTTGTCTTACAATTTACCTGCTTCTTTTGTTAAAAAGTCTAAGATTTTCTCAGCTGCTAACGTAGCAATTTATGGTAGAAACTTATTTACAATTGTTGATGCTAAGAATCAGTTTACTGATCCTGAGTTCAGCTATACAAGTGGTAACGGTTTAGGTATTAGTAATACTGCCCAAACTCCTCCTGTACGTCAAATTGGTTTCAACGTAAACTTTGTTTTTTAATAACCACTAACTAAAACAATAGATATGAAACTAAATAAATTATATATCGCCGCGTTTTTGGTTCTTGTGGGAACAGGTTGTAAAAAAGACTTCTTAGATGTCAATACCAACCCGAATTCACTTCCAACCGCAACGCCTGCGTTCGTTCTTGCCAATGCATTGAACACATCTGCTACCAACATGGTTTCTCCAAATGAAACTGGTATGGTATGGGGTGGACATTGGACACAGTCTAATGGTTATATCATTAGTACTACTTTGTTCTCTTATAGCTTTACCAATGGAGACTTTAACTATTGGGATAACACTTATGATAACCTTTATGATTATCAATATGTAATCAATACTGCAGACGCTGCTGGTCAACCTTATTTAAAAGGACCTGCTAAAGTTATGCAAGCATTGGCTTTCCAAAAGTTAGTGGACCTTTATGGTAACATACCTTTCACTGAAGCTTTACAAGGTGTGAAAAAATTAGCGCCTAAGTTTGACGATCAAAAAACAGTTTATGAAGGCTTAATAGGCTTATTAGACGGTGCAATTGTGGACTTAAAAGCAAATGCATTTGCAAGTGCTTACACAGGTTCTGATATCATATTTAAAGGAAGCACAACTAACTGGATCAAATTTGCGAACTCTTTGAAATTGCGTATTTTAATGCGTCAAGCAAGAGTTAGTGGAAGAGATGCATACATCACTGCTGAAGTGAATAAAATTGCTGCAGAAGGTACAGGTGTTTTATCTGGTACTGATGCAGGTGTTAACCCTGGTTATGTGGCTTCTGCTGGTCAAATTAACCCTTTCTATGACTTATATGGTTATAGTGAGACTAATGCTAGAAGAGCATACAATAACTGGCCAAGAGGTACTGAATTTATTATTAATACATTAAAGTCAACAGGTGACACTGTTCGTTTAAAGCGTATTTTTTATGCAATTGGAAACGAAAACAGTGCTAATCCTGGTGTAAGTACCAAAGATGAATTTGCTGCTAACTATGTAGGTGTTCCTTTCGGATCTAGCGCTGGTTTCTTACCAGCAGTTACTTCTGCTCCTGGCCCATCTGTATTAGTAAGAGGTACTTTCAATAAGCCTTACATTTTAATGACTGCTGCAGAAGCTCAACTAAACTTGGCAGAAGCAAAGCAACGTTACGGATCGGCAATCACATTTACTGGAACTGCTCAGTCTTATTATGAGGCTGGTGTTAAAGAGTCTTATAGAATATTAGGTGCAACTGCAGCTGATGCTACAAGATTATTAGCAAGTGGTGTTCAAGATGTTGACTTTGCTGCTTCTACTAATAAGTTACAAGCAATTGGCTATCAAAAATGGTTATGCTTTTCAAACTTTAATGGTTTAGAAGCTTGGTCTGAATACCGTAAAAATAACTATCCAGTATTACCACAATCTAAAAACTTTGTGGGAACTTCTCGTCCATTACGTTTATACTACCCTGGAACTGAACAAGGTTCTAATGGTGCAAACGTAACAGCTCAAGGAACAATTGATCCTTTAGCAACGAAAATTTTCTGGGATGTTGACTAATTAATTAATAGTTGAATCAACTAGATATATTATAGGGCCCCGATTTATCGGGGCCCTATTTTTTTGCATTCCAGGGTATAGTATGGACGTAAAAAAGCCCATTGTGGAAACAACGGGCGTTTACGATTGCTTGCTTTAATAGAGTTCAAATCAAACCCTCACTATAGCGATACGAAAGTACCATAGAACATTTGCTGATTGCCATTTTGAATGTTAAATAATTATGAACTGAGTCGAAAAAGGGATGGTCGGTAAGCATTTTAATTACGCAATCGATTGGGATAGATTTGTAAGGCGGCTTCTAAACAATCCATGGCAGCATGAATGTCTATCTCATTTAAGACATAAGCCAGTCTTATTTCATTTTTTCCTAATGATGGTGTCGTATAAAACCCACTGCCAGGAGCCAACATGATAGTTGCATTGTTTTTTCTAAAATCTGTAAGCAACCACTTGCAAAAATCATCCGTATCTGTTACAGGTAATTTTGCCATAGCGTAAAAAGCACCCTGCGGACTTTGACAATAAACACCTTCCATTTTTGAAAGTCTATCTATTAAAACGTCTCTTCTATTTTTATATTCGGCGCGGGTAGCTTCAAAATAATGAGGGGGCAAACCCAATGC
>CANGFA010000036.1 GCA_947453145.1 Bacteroidota bacterium | reverse complement strand
TAAGCCAATCTTAATTATTATTTGAAATTCAAATTTTCTGCTTGTTGTAAATATTAATAATCATAAATAATCAGATAATTTTTATCAAAAATCCATTTGGATTTTATTTTCCTAAAAAAATAAGATCCCATAAAACCGGAAGAGTATATAGCTATAAAACATCTAGTATAATTTCTAAAAAATATAGGTTTCATGTAATCAATATGTTTATGTTTTTTATCTTTCATTACTGAATCAGTTAAAATTTCAATTTTTTTATTTCTGAACCAGCTTTTTTGAAAATATAATCTATTAGTATCTTTCAAAATTGCGTTATTCAATTCATTACAGTCAGATTTGGTTAGTTCTAGATTGAATGCGTAAGATTTGGAAATTGTAAAAGAATCGATTTTGCCGTCAAAATTTATATTATCATAATACCCTTTATAATTTATAAAATGGGCAGGCAATCTAAGTAATCCATCATTTTCATTAAAAAATAACAAACCCAGTTTAACAGCAGTAAAATTTTTTAGAATAAATTTAAATTCTTTTATTTCGTTTGTTTCCTTTTCTATTTTTTGAGAAAATGAATTGTATGAAATTATCATCAAGGAATAAGTAAAAAATATTTTTAAAATGCTTCTCATAAATTAATCTACAGCAACAATTTTATAAACTCTATCATAAACCCAATGTTTATTTTTTTTCTTTAAAAAATAGGAATATAAATTATCACTATAATAAAAAGCGATAAAACATCTTTTATAGTTCCTAAAAAAAATCGGTTTCATAAAATCCTGAGAATAATGCTTATATAATTTTCTAGCAGAGTCTGTCAATGTCTTAACTTTATTATTGGGAAACCAACTTTTTTCAATAAATAATAAATTTGAATCATTCAATGTTACATAATTTAAATAAACACAATCCGATTTAATGAGTTTGTGAATTTTAGAAGGGGTAAAATTCAATAAAGCTCCACCATTTTTATCAAATTCTTTAAAATAATTTTTATAATTTTTGAAATGGGTTGGTAAAATTAATGTTCCATCTAGTTCTTTATTAATTTGTAGAATATTATTATTATTTGTAAAATCTTTGAAAATTAATTTTATTTCTTGTATTTCTCTTTTTTCTTTTTTAATTTTTTGAGCAAATGAATTGCATGAAATTACTATCAAAGTAAAAGTAATAATTAGTTTAAAAATATATTCTATCATTATTTATTTATTTATTTATAGATACAGTCAGATGCTGTTCCTAATGGAGAATCTCCATCTTTTAGTGAATTATTCCATTTTGCATCCATTGCAAGACTTTTCCAATTATTTAGATTAACACCTAATGAATTATATTTGCTAATTGCATTGTTGAATTCAAAAGGGTCAATTTCAAACTCTTTTTCTGGACCGGCAGAAGACCATAAATTGTCAAAACAAAGAGCTATAGTTACATCATGATGATCTTTTAAATTTGGAAACAAATTCTCTAATGAGCTTGCCATTTCTTCTATATAATCATTTAGCATTCTCGTATGGCCATTTGGTTCATTAATTATACCGTAGGCATTAAAAAAATAGTTATGTAAAATTTCATGCATTATTGTTAAGGTTTGTCTTTCTTGAGAAAATTCGCTGAGTTTTTTTGCGTTTAATCTTATTTCAAAATTGATATCGCTTAATTGTTGAGATTCACCATAAGCTGCCCTTAATGTTTTTTTGCCTATTAGATTATTATCTTGTTTAAAGGTTAAGTTTAACTTAGCACTTTTGCCAAATACACTTTGCATAATAGCACCAATAGCATTGTTCAATTTATCACTATTTTGAAGATTATTTACAAGATATTTTAAACATGGATCAGTAATTTCATTTATAATTTCCAAGAGTCCATCATCAATACCTCCAACAGGTACGCCTCCACCATCAAAATTTGGATCAAATTCCTGATTTGGCACACCTTTTATATTATTCAAGAAAATCAATAGGTAGGAAGTACTTCTTTTTCTGTGGCCTATAACTACTACTTCAGGTAAAACTTCTTCTTCAAATATTTTTATTTGACCCCATTTATTTGTACTATTATTGTTTGCTTTGATAGCATCTCCTTTTTTAAAATTTACCTGGTTTAAGTATTTTCCAGTGATATCATAAACAATAATTGTTCCACTAAAATTAGAAAAATCATACCTGTTTCTATGTATCTTATGATATGCTGAATCGGGGAGTGTTCTAACTATAAAGCCAGTAATTTTATTCTTTACCAAACTAGTTACAAACTGAAGATAATTACCTGAAATAGGATCGTACGACAATGGTACTGAAATACCTTTTTTACCTATCGTATCAAAGTTTTTAAATGCTTTGTCCCAATCAATTACCGGGGGCACTATATCGTTTTGGCTTAAGCTTAGTGACTTAATATTATTTTCACTACTTCCTATTGTCTTATTACTAACAAGGGAATCACGCCAAGCTCTAACCTTGGTAACCAAGGTTTTAAGCTCATTTGATACAGTTTGACTTTCATTTGGTGCCTCCATTACAATTTCTTTTTTACAAGAACTCATAAAGGTCAATAATAAGGCTCCAATAAATAGGATTGTTTTGAATTGTTTAATCATAATTTATTTTAGATAATTATAGTTCAGTTTCTATTTTTTTAAAATCGTAGAACAAATACTTTGAAAAAATGCTATGGAAAAATCATTTTTTAATATTTTCTAAAATCAACTGAATAAATGCTCACTCAATATTATTTCTAAAATCTGGTTTTACAAAAAAAATAAAATCGAATTGGAATATTCTAATAGCCTATTTTATAGATCGTTTTCTAATTCATAAACATATATAAACAAAGTGTTTAAGAATTCTAATTTATAATCAACACATTAAATAATTATTTTAGAATAATTTCGAATTTTTGGTAATAATAAATTATTTTTATAAAAAAGCAGATTATGGGATTTTTAAGACAAATAGGAGAGTACTTGTTTTTAGTAAAACGAGACCCAAATCAAGAAAGAACAGGTATGATGAAAGCCATGCATGGCATGAACCGCATTTCCTTAATTGTTTTTTTAATTGGAATTATAGTGATACTAGTGCGTAAGTTCTTGCACTAAAAAATAGTAAATTATTTAAAATTACTATTTAGCAATTGAATTAACCATCCATTTAGTAAGTATCCTCCCCGTTTTTTTAGTTGCACCTTCAGAATTTATTACAATATATTCGGGTGTTTTTCTATATTCTAGAATAACTGTATAAATTCTTCCTTTTAATTTTTCGTCATTACCATCTTTATAATACTGATCCATAATATCAGCAAATATTCCATTGCTATTAGTCTTATTGTCAACCATATCTGAAATAGTGAATGTTTTTCCAGTTATCTCATCTTTCATATCCAAATAAAGTTCATCTTCTACTTGTGCACCAGTAATTTTTAGCACTAAAACTTTTTTAGTTCCAAGAGTTTGTGCATTGGCACTAAATCCAAAACACAATAGCATCATAAAGAATAAAAATTTTGTTTTCATTTTAGAAGTATTTTTTTGAATAATTATTAGGCATCATTGCCTCTATAAATATATAAAATTATTTTAATAAATAAAAAATCGAATGAATCTTATAATCTAATAAGGAGTCATTTTAGAGCGCTTGGGCATCAGTTATGGCGCGTACTTATTTCGTAAGTTCTTGTAAAACAATATCCGCAGCTACTTCGGTGGCACTTTGGCCGGTGTATAATCTTTCCTTAAGTAATTGATAGTCTGAAGCGATCTGCGCTTTTTTAGCTTCATCATTTAACAAAAGTTCCAATTGCTGCACTAAATTTTTCTTATTCAAATCTTCCTGTATCAATTCCTTTACTACTTCCTTATCCATAATTAAATTCACCAAGGCGATATACTTAATTTTTACAAAACGTTTGGCGAGGGCAAGGGTAATGGGGTTGCCTTTGTAACAAACAATTTCGGGAACACCTAATAATGCAGTTTCTAAAGTGGCAGTTCCGCTGGTTACCAATGCAGCAACACTGTGATTTAATAAAGCATAGGTATTGCCTTTTAAAATATGTACATTTTTATTAGCAGGCACTAAAGAGGCAAACCATGCATCGTCTAGTCCGGGTGCTTGTGCAATGGCAAAATGATAATTTGGAAAATCATTTACCACCGAAAGCATTTCAGGTAGTTTTTTTAATATTTCTTGTTTTCGACTTCCTGGTAATAAAGCAATAATTTTTTCACCTGCAATTCGTGGCAGGGGATGAGGCAGCCCATGTTGCAATTCTAAAACCTGCATTAGAGGATGGCCAATATAATCTACCTCCCAATTCCATCTATCTTTAAAATATTGTTTTTCAAAAGGAAGAATACATAATAAACGATCAATGCTTGCGCGCATGGCGGGCACTCTGTTTTCTTTCCAGGCCCATACCTGTGGTGCAATAAAATAAATCACTTTTAAATGAATGGACTTTGCCCACTTGGCAATGCGTAAATTAAATCCTGGATAGTCTATACAGATTAATACGTCGGGAGCGAAGGCCGCAATATCTTTTTTACAAAATTTAATATTCGATAAAATAGTAGGTAGGTTCATGAGCACTTCCACAAAACCCATAAAGGCCAAACTTCTATAATGCTTTACTACCTTGCCTCCAGCGGCTTGCATTAAATCGCCGCCCCAACACTGTATCAAAGCATTGGGATCCTTGGCCTTAATGGCTTTGATCAAATTGGATCCATGTAGATCGCCGCTAGCCTCGCCAGCTATAATGTAGTATCGCATTTATAAAAACCATTTAATAGCTAATGAAGTAATAGCATAAACCAATGTAGTAAAAAATATTCCTTTTGCTATATTATCTTTTTCCTTGTTAAAGAAAAACATTAATGCTGCCCCATTTAATATTAGTGATACACTAATCATAGCAGATAAAACCGATTTTGCTTTTATTATTGTAGCGATGAATTCACTTACAGAAATAAATCCAAATCTTAATTTATAAAACCCAACAAATCCTAAGAAGGGGAGTAGTAGTCCTATCAATATGCCAACAATGTATTTGTCTTTTACCATTTCCACTTCTTGGATAATTTTTCTTTTATAATATGATTGGTTAAATCAAATTGCACAGGTACTACGCTCACATAATTATTTTTAAGCGCCCATACATCCGTGTCTTTTGACTTATCAAAGTTCACAAACTCGCCTGTTAACCAATAGTATTTTTTGCCATAAGGATCCTTGCGCTCCACATATTTCTCTTCATATTTTGCGTAAGACTGCTTGCATATTTTAATACCCTTAATTAAACTCGTTTCCAACTTTGGAATATTTACATTCAAACATAAGTGCTTATCTAAGTTTTTATCGGCCAATACTTTTTCTATAATAATGCCAGCAAAATGAGCAGCTGCAGAAAAATCTGCTTCAATGCTTAAATCCAATAAGCTAAATCCAATACTTGGAATACTTTCAATAGACGCTTCTAAAGCGGCCGACATGGTTCCAGAATAAATTACATTAATAGAGTGGTTGGCTCCATGATTTATACCACTTAAACAAATAGTGGGCTTACGGTGCATTACTTTATCTACGGCTAATTTAACACAGTCCACAGGGGTTCCGCTACAAGCATAAGCTTCTACACCCTCCATATAATCTACTTTCGTTAGTCTTAAATGATGACCAAGGGTAATAGCATGTCCCATTCCACTTTGTGGTTTATCGGGTGCCACAACTACTACTTTCCCAAAAGGAAGGGCTGCTTGTACCAAGGCCTTTATGCCTGGGGCAGTTATGCCGTCGTCGTTGGTTATTAAAATAAGGGGTTTTTCGGTTTTTGTCTTAGCCATACTGCAAGTTACTAAGCAAGGGAGTAGTGGCAAAAATTAAAAGCAATTAGGGTGGAATTGTTAGGCAACGAAAATATTTTCAAAAAATTGCTAAAAATATTTGGAAATACTAAATAAATTAGTAAATTGCACTAAAATCATTAGTTATGTCATACGCAGGTAAGAATTTAAAGTACATCAGAAAGCAGCGCGAATGGACACAGGAGGAAATGGCCAATCAATTACAAATTAAGCGTTCCTTAGTGGGTGCTTATGAGGAAGAGCGGGCAGAACCTCGTTTAGAAGTACAGGAAGCCATTTGTGCTTTATTTAATATTAATTTGGAAGCATTCCTGTTTCAGGATCTTTCTCAAAAAGGTTCATTTGGTGATGAAACGAGTGCCGGTTCCTCCTATTTAGACCGTCGTCGTTCCATCAAAATGGATAAATCTAGTTCTTCTGCCCCAATTGTGCCTTTTGTGCCGGTTAAAGCGGCTGCAGGATATTTGGCAGGTTATGCCGACCCAGAGTTCTTGGATGAATTAAACACCTTTACCTTGCCTATGTTAGCGCCAGGCGACTATCGTGCCTTTGAAATTATCGGGGACAGTATGTTGCCTACGCCCAGTGGTTCGGTAATTGTCGGGGAAAAGGTAGACAGTATTAGAGACGTTAAAAACTCCAATACCTATATTGTAGTGTCTAATTCCGACGGGGTGGTTTACAAAAGAATCATTACCAATGACGACAATAAAGAAAAGCTTACATTACTGAGTGACAATCCTTTATATGAGCCATATCAAGTAAATAGTCAAGATATAGTGGAGGTTTGGAAAGCTGTTTATATTATTCACAAAGCTGGAGCGCAACCTATGTGGGATGTGGATCAATTGGCTGGCGTAGTTAACAGTTTGCAGGATAAGATTAGCAATTTAAGAAGAACAATGAACTAATTCACCTCGTTTGTTTGGTTAAGATTATACTATAAAGCCCGATCATCATGATCGGGCTTTATAGATTGTATACTAAGTTCAAGTAAAAAGCCTAAACATTTGCTTATCATTTGTTTAGGCCTTTTTTATTAAATTAAAATGTAAAGTATTATTCCCATTCAATGGTTGCAGGCGGCTTGCTGCTAATATCATAAACAACACGGTTAATGCCTCTGACTTCATTAATGATGGCATTGCTTACATGGGCTAGGAAATCATAGGGTAAGTGTGCCCAGTCGGCAGTCATTCCATCAACGGAAGTTACCGCTCTTAGCGCCACTGTATACTCATAAGTTCTTTCGTCACCCATTACACCTACACTTTTAACAGGTAAAAGAATAGTTCCAGCCTGCCATACCTTGGTATACAAATCAAATTCCTTTAAGGCCGTCATGTAAACGTGGTCTGCTCTTTGTAATAAATCTACTTTCTCAGGGGTGATCTCGCCTAAAATACGAATGGCTAAGCCTGGCCCTGGAAAAGGGTGCCTATTAATAAGGTCTGCAGGGATCCCAAGTTCAAGACCCACTTTACGTACCTCGTCTTTAAACAAATATCTTAATGGCTCCACTAAACTAAGGTGTAAGGTATCGGGTAAGCCTCCCACATTATGATGTGACTTAATGGTTTGAGATGGGCCGTGAACGCTAACACTTTCAATAACATCAGGGTAAATTGTTCCTTGTCCTAAAAACTTGGCTTCCAACATATTAGATGATTCTATTTGAAATACATCTATAAATAGTTTTCCAATTATCTTACGCTTTTCTTCTGGGTCAGATTTGCCTGCCAAAGCATCATAAAACATTTGCTTGGCGTCAATTCCTTTAACGTTTAAACCCACCGATTTATAAATATCCAACACATTTTGAAACTCATCTTTTCTTAAAACGCCGTTGTCTACGAATATGCCATGAAGGCGAGAGCCGATTGCTTTATGAATTAAGGTAGCGGCTACGGTGCTATCCACTCCGCCACTTAATGCCATAATCACATGACCGTCTCCAATTTGTGCTTTTAGCTTTTCGACAGTTTCATTTACAAAGGATGCCGGGGTCCAATTTTGAGTACAACCACATATGTCCACCAAAAAATTCTTGATCATGGTTTTACCTTCCGAAGAGTGGTACACTTCTGGGTGGAACTGGAATCCATGTAAACTATTACCTGCGTCGGCCTTTTTTCTAAAAGCGGCTACCGGAATGCTGTCTGTGTCCGCTAAAAGCTCAAAATTTTCTGGTAATTGTGTAATAGAGTCACTGTGGCTCATCCAAACTTGGCTATTATTAGCTATATTCTTAAATATAATGTCGTCCTTTTGAATACGTAGGTGAGCTCGGCCGTATTCTCTTTTATTTGACTTCTCCACCTTGCCACCAAAGTTCTTGGCGCTTAGCTGAGCCCCATAACAAACGGTTAATACCGGAAGCTTGTCCAACATAGCTTGAATATCAACATTAGGAGCTTCTGGTTCGTTTACACTGGCTGGAGATCCACTTAAAATAATGCCTTTCAAAGTGGAATCAAATTCAACCTTAGAGTTAAATGGTTTAATTTCACAATATACATTGGCTTCTCTTACTGCACGTGCAATAAGTTGGGTGTATTGACTCCCAAAATCGAGGATAAGTATTTTTTCAGTCATGCGGCAAAGCTACAAAAAAAAATCCCGCCGGTAGGGCAGGATTTCTATAATAATAGCCTAGGGCTAGTTAATTATTTCTTTTCAAATTTCTTCTTAGCAACTGGGGCAACAGCAGTGTGTCTTGCCAACTTGCTTTTTAAATTAGCTGCTTTGTTCTTATGGATAATTCCACGCTTTGCTAATTTGTCAATTTGAGAAATGATATTTGGTAATTTCTCGTTGTAAGTAGCTTGCTCGCCAATGGTCTTTAATTCACGAATTGCATTACGAGTTGTTTTACCGTAATAACGATTTCTATCGCGACGTTTAGTTGCTTGTCTTACATCTTTTTTGGTAGCCGAATGATTTGCCATGTACTATTTAATTTTCAGGAGGGCAAAGGTAAGGGAAGAAGGCTAATTATTAAAATTTAAATGAAAAAAAATAAAAAATCCTTATAAATTACTGATTTTCAATGTTTTAGTAAAGTTTGAGGTATTTGAACGAGTGGGATTACTATTAAGTTCATTTAACTTGATTTTTGAAAAATAAAAAGTCTTATCAAATCTTTAGTTTTTGATGAAATTTTCCTTTATAAATCAATCAATTAGCGCGATATTTGCGCTCCTAGAATTTAAAATAAAGCAAGTTATCTACATGAAGGATTTTTCTTACATAACCAATTCTCACCCTTCGTTCATTGAAGGTATGTATCAACAGTTTTTACAGGATCCAAATTCAATTAATATAGAACTAAAAAAGTTTTTTGAAGGATTTGATTTTGCCATGCAAAACCTAGTAGGTCAAAGTGCAAGTAGCCCAGCTGGTATATCAAATTCAACTGTAAATAAAGATAACAGCTCCGTAGACTGGGCAAAAGAAATTAATGTATACCGTTTAATATTAGGATACCGAAATAAAGGCCATTTAATTGCTAAAACTAATCCTATTAGAGATAGAAAAGATAGACATGCGAATTTAGATTTAGATTTTTTTGGTTTGTCCGATGCGGATTTAGGTACTACTTTTTATGCAGGCAATTTATTAGGAATAGGTGCTACTAGTTTACAAAACATTATTACGCATTTGCAAAATGTTTATGCTAAAAATATTGGTATAGAGTATAAATATATTTCTGATCAAGAAAAAGTAGACTGGTTAACCAATGAAATGGAACATAATTTTTCTGACCCCATTGATTTGGATCTAAAAAGACGCATTCTTGAAAAACTAAATCAGGGTGTCATTTTCGAAAAGTTTTTACACACAAAATATATTGGACAAAAGCGTTTCTCATTAGAAGGTGGAGAGTCCACCATCGCAGCTTTAGATGCAATCATTAATGTAGGCGCCGAGCATGGTGTGGAGGAAGTAGTTATTGGAATGGCACATCGTGGTCGTTTAAATGTACTAGCGAATATCATGGGCAAAACCTATGAGCAAATATTTAGTGAGTTTGAAGGGACTGCTGTTTTGGATCAAACCATGGGAAGTGGGGATGTTAAATACCATATGGGGTATAGTTCTGAAATTAATACCCCTTCAAATAAAAATGTACATTTAAAATTAATGCAAAACCCATCGCACTTAGAAGCAGTTGATCCAGTTGTATTAGGTTTTGCGCGCGCGAAAGCAGATGTTTTATTTGAAAATGATTTTAGCAAAGTGTTACCCATTTTAATTCACGGGGATGCTTCGGTTGCTGGTCAAGGAATTGTGTATGAGATTCTACAAATGTGCGATTTAAATGGGTATCATACGGGTGGTACTATACATTTTGTTATTAATAATCAAATTGGATTTACGACGGACTTTGATGATGCAAGAAGTGCAAACTATTGTACTTCGGTTGCTGCTATGGTGCAAGCACCAGTTTTGCATGTGAATGGAGATGATGCAGAAGCAGTTTACAAAGCAGTAGTGATAGCAACAAAATATAGACAAACTTACCAATCGGATATTTTTGTGGACATGGTATGTTATAGAAAGCATGGACACAATGAAGGGGATGATCCTAAGTATACGCAACCTCAATTGTATAAATTAATTGAGCAGCATAAGAATCCAAGAGAAAAGTATGTGGAATTTTTATTGCAAAATGGGACTGCCGACGCACAAAACTTGGCTAAGGAAATGGAGCAGAAGTTTTGGTCCGATTTACAAGCACGCTTGGACGATGTAAAACAAAACCCATTACCCTATAAATACCAAGCACCAGAATTAGCATGGAAGGCAATGCAAAAAGCAACCCCTGCCGATTTTGAAGCTTCTCCTGATACATCAATAAGTGCAGATAAAGCAAAATATATTTTCAATGCATTGATGCGTTGGCCAGAAGGGTTTTCTCCTTTAAAGAAAGTAGAAAAATTAATTCAGGAAAAAGTAAAATTATTTGAGACGGAAAATAAAATTGACTGGGCAACGGGAGAGTTAATGGCATATGCATCTTTACTAGCAGAAGGCAAAACTGTCAGGATGAGTGGACAGGATGTGAAGCGTGGAACTTTTAGTCATCGTCATGCTGTTTTATTTGATGAAAATACCAATGAACAATATTGTAGATTAGATCATGTATCTCAAAACCAACAACCATTCAGAATTTACAATTCTTTGTTAAGTGAGTATGGTGTGTTAGGATATGAATACGGTTATGCATTAGCCAATGCACAAGCCTTGGTAGTTTGGGAAGCACAATTTGGTGATTTTTCGAATGGTGCACAAACCATTATTGATCAATTTATTGCAGCTGGTGAACAAAAATGGCAAAGACAAAATGGGGTAGTAATGTTATTGCCTCATGGTTATGAAGGTCAAGGCCCTGAACATAGTAGTGCGCGTTTGGAAAGATACTTACAAATGTGTGCGGAGTGCAATATGATCATAACCAACATAACTACAGCAGCCAACTTCTTCCATGCATTACGTCGTCAGTTAACTTGGAATTTTCGTAAGCCAATGATTAACTTTTCACCGAAAGCAAATTTGAGAAGCCCTTGGACTTTTAGTGATTTGAAAGAATTGACAGAAGGTGGATTCAAAGAAGTTTTGGATGACAGTTTTGTTACCGATTCAACACAAGTGAAAAAAGTGTTGTTCTGTTCTGGTAAAATTTCTTATGAATTAGCAGAGAAACAAAAAACGGAGAATAGACATGATATTGCCATAGTTCGTTTAGAGCAATTGTATCCTTTACCAGTAAATCAAATAAAGGCATTGCAACAAAAATATGATAAAGCTATTTGGTTTTGGGTGCAAGAAGAGCCTCAAAATATGGGGGCAGCTAGCTTTTTACAAATGAATTTAAAAGCCATTAAATTTGGTGTCATTAGCAGGCAAGCAAGTGCTTCCACAGCAACGGGCTATATGAAAGTACATGCTAAAGAGCAAGCCGATATTTTAACAACCGCGTTTTCGATATAAAAAATAATAAGTTTCATTATGATTTCTATAAAAGTACCAACCGTAGGAGAGTCTATCACAGAAGTAACTTTGTTAAAATGGACAAAGGCCGAAGGGGCATGGGTAGACCGTGACGAAGTGATTGCAGAATTAGAAAGTGAAAAAGCAACATTTGAAGTAAATGCGGAACAAGCAGGAATTTTATTTCATAAAGCAAGTGAAGGCGATAGTATATTAATTGGTGACGTGTTAGCGGACATCGACGAGACTGCTGTGAAACCTGCTCAAACAGAAGCACCAGAAGCTGCGAAAGCAGCTGATGAAAGCGGAAAAGTTGCTGCGCCAGCTGCTGCTCCTGCAAGTCAAGCGCCGGTAACATCGGTTCCTAATAATGTGAAAGCTACACCTGTGGCTGCTGCTATTATTGCGGACAAAAAAATAGATACTGCTCAAATTAAAGCAAGTGGTTACGCCGGTAAGATTACAAAGATCGATGTATTGGACGCATTGAATAACCCAGGCAAGATTCAGTTCGCTGGGCAGGAATTATTTTCTCGCAATGTTCGTCCTGAAAAAATGAGCAACCTAAGAAAAACCATCAGTCGTCGTTTGGTTGAAGCAAAAAATACAACGGCCATGTTAACTACTTTTAATGAAGTAGACATGACTGCGATTATGCAAATAAGAAAACAATTTAAAGATAAGTTTAAGGAAGCGCATGGTGTGAATTTAGGATTCATGAGTTTCTTTGCAAAAGCATGTGCGATTGCCTTAACAGAGTGGCCTACTGTGAATGCATTTATTGATGGCGATCAATTATTGTACCATGATTATGCAGACATTAGTATTGCAGTAAGTACGCCAAGAGGCTTAACAGTTCCTGTTATTCGAAACGTGGAAAGTTTAAGCATGGCGGAAATTGAAAAGAGTGTGATTGTTTTAGCTGGAAAGGCAAGAGATTCAAAATTAACCTCTGAAGATTTAACAGGAGGAACCTTTACCATTACGAATGGTGGCGTGTTTGGAAGTTTAATGAGTACACCAATCATTAACATTCCGCAATCTGCCATTTTAGGAATGCATAAAATTCAAGACCGTCCAATGGCGGTGAATGGGGAAGTGAAAATTTTACCAATGATGTATTTGGCATTAAGTTATGATCACCGAATTATTGATGGTCGTGAGAGTGTTGGATTCTTGGTAAGAGTGAAAGAATTATTAGAGAACCCTTCTTTGTTATTAATTGGAAAGGATCCAGTGGCAAGTTTATTAGAATTGTAATGCATTACGCAGTACACCAAGAAGTAGCCAACAAATTAATTGCAGCTTACCATGGGAAAGAGCCGCTTGCTAATTATTTGAAAAAGTATTTTGCAGCGAATAAGAAACATGGTAGCAAGGATCGAAAAAATATAAGTGCGCTATGTTATGCGCATTTCAGAAATGAGGTAAAAGAATTTCCAATAGCTAATAAAATTTCAGATCAAATTGATGCTGAAAAATTTATGCTATCACATCAAACTCAGCCTTCATTATTTATTAGGATACGTCCTTGGCAAAAGGAAAAAGTCATACAAAAATTAACAGC
>CANGFA010000035.1 GCA_947453145.1 Bacteroidota bacterium | reverse complement strand
ATTCACCGTTGCGGTAATAGTTGCAGCAGCACATACTCCATTTACTACAACTGCTTTATAAAATGCAGTGTTTAAATTATCAATAGATGCAGAAGGAAGTATAGATGCAGTTAAACCTACCATATTTGTATATGTTCCTGCTGATGTACTTGATGTTTGCCATTGTACATTTCCAACTGAACCCGTTAATGTTATATCCGCTGGTGATCCACTATAACAAATAGTTTGAGTACTTGGAGAAATGGTACCAGCACTTGAAGCTTGATCCACTGAGACTAAAATTTCATTTGAAATAGCAGCAGGGCAAATGCCATTGGTAACAATTGCTTTATAATATTTAGAAGTAGTAAGATTAATAGTTGGCGCAGTTGCTCCCGAAGCATTATTTTGACTTAAGGTTCCACTGGATGCTGGACGATCCCACCATTGAACTGTTCCAACAACCGATCCAGTTAAATTTATAGTAGGTCCCGATGTATTAGAACAAATAGTAGAGTTTCCTGAAGTTATAGTTGCAACACCTGCAGATGATAATGCGGTAACATTTACGGTTGAATTAATTACTACCGGCGTACATACCCCACTTGTAACTACCGCTTTATAATAACCAGTTGCTGTATTATCAATTCCGATAGAAGGTAAAGTAGCCATAGTTTGCCCAACCATGTCGCTGTAAGTGCCACCCGCAATATTTGTACTTTGCCATTGAATTGTTCCAGTGTATCCTGTTAATGTTAATGCAGTAGGTGTTGCGTTATAACAAATATTTTGAGTAGTTACATTAATTGTACCATAATTTGAAACAGGATCGACTGAAATTAAAATAGGTGTTGTTTCTCTAGTTAAACATACCCCACTTTTTACGGATGCCTTATAATATGCACTACTCGTATTACTTATCGTTGGCGTTGTTGTACCCGCAACTACAACATATGTTCCTGTAAGCGTTCCTGATTTTAACCATTGAACTGTTCCTACACTTCCTGTTAATGTAATTGTTGGAGCAGTTGTATTCGAACATATGGTTGCATTACCTGCTGTAATTGCTGCAGTGCCCTCTAGTGTTGTAGGACTAATGTTTACGGTTGCTGTAATGGTTGCAGAAGGACATACCCCGTTAGTAACTAATGCTTGATAATACATGGTTGTCGTATTACTTATAGATCCTGAAACAAGCGTTGCACTTGTTTGACCAGCAATATCACTATACCCCCCCGAAGATGTTAATGAACTTTGCCATTGGATGGTACCGATATAACTAGAAATTGTAATTGCGGCAGGCACTGCATTATAACAAATAGTTTGTGTTACAGGCGTAATAGTTCCTGCATTGGATATTTGATTTACTGTTACTAAAACTTCATTACTATAAGCTATGGAACAACCACCACTAGTCACTTTTGCTCTATAATATTTTATTGCAGTGTTGCTTACAACGGGTGATGTGGTTCCACCAATATCCACAAAGCCAGAACCAGTTGTACTTGAACTCTGCCAAACTACAGTTCCCACATTACCAGCTAGTGTTATTGTTGGTGTTTGTGTATTATAACAAATAGTTGCTGCGCCAGATGCAATGGATGCAGTTCCTCCAACAGCGTATGGACTTACATTAACCGTTGCTGTGATAGTTGCAGAAGGACATACACCACTAGTAACCACTGCTTGATAATACATGGTTGTTGTATTACTTATGGATCCCGAAGGAAGCGTTGCAGCTGTTTGTCCAACAATATTATTATATCCTCCAATGGCAGTTAATGAACTTTGCCATTGGATAGTTCCAGTATAACTAGCTATTGTAATTGAAGAAGGCAATGCATTGTAACATATATTTTGCGTCACAGGTGTGATAGTTCCCGCATTGGATATTTGATTTACTGTTACTAATACTTCATTACTATATGCCATAGAACAAACACCACTAGTCACTTTTGCTCTATAATATTTTGTTGCAGTGTTGCTTACAGAAGGAGATGTTGTTCCACTAATATCTACAAACCCACTACCAGAAGTGTTTGAACTTTGCCAAACTACAGTACCCACATTTCCGGCTAAAGTGATTGTTGGTGCTGTAGTGTTTGCACAAATAGTGGCTGTACCCGATGCAATTGACGCAATTCCACCAACTGATGTTGGATTTACATTTACAGTTGCTGTAATAGTTGCAGAAGGACATACCCCATTAGTAACCACTGCTTGATAATACATGGTTGTTGTATTACTTATGGATCCCGAAGGAAGCGTTGCACTTGTTTGACCGGCAATATCACTATACCCTCCAGACGTTGTTAAAGAACTTTGCCATTGGATGGTACCTGTATAACCAGTTAAAGTAATAGCTGCTGGTATTGCGTTATAACAAATAGTTTGTGTTACAGGCGTAATAGTTCCTGCATTTGAAGCTGTATTTACTGTAACAAAAAATGGAGTTGAAGACGCTGATGGACAAACACCACTTTGAACAGTAACTTTATAATAAGCACTTGATGTATTGCTAATTGTTGGTGTTGATGTTCCTGGAATAGTTGCATAAGTCCCAGTTAAGGTTGAGGATGATGACCAATTTAATATCGATCCTGTATTTCCGGTTAAAGTTAATGTTGGTGCTGTAGTGTTTGCACAAATAGTGGCTGTACCAGAAGAAATAGAAACGGTTCCAGAAACTGTTGCTTCATCTACATCTAAATATGTTGATGAAGCATCTGAAGAACAATCAGCTCCATAACTAGCAACTAATCTAAAATATGTTCTCCCTACAATATTTGTTGGAATTGCCGAAGTAGGCAATGTAGGGTTTGTAACATTTTGATAGGCTGTAATTGGACTATATACACTTTCTCCTGGTGCGCGTTTATACCAACTATAACTAGTTCCTACAGGGGAAATTGGAGACAAAGCAGCTGCATTCGAATTTATACAAACTCTTTGATTAGCATTATTAAACCCATTTTGAATATTTGCTGCTGGTCTAACATCTACATAAACAGTGTTACTATAAGCAACATTTCCAGTTGGATTACCATTCGCATCCTTTGAAGTCCATAGTGCTACTTTATAATATAATCTTTTTAAAGTTGTAGTAAAATTTGAACCAGCCGTTTGATAATTAAAAACTGTACTTGGATCTCCTGGTTCATACACTTTAAAACTTAATGGAAAACTTGGATCAGGCGTAAATAGGGGTCTGAAAGTTATATTGTCATCAGAGACATAAATTAACACATATGGATAAGGTCTGTCTGTACTTATTGCGCTAATAAAAATATTTTCTCCAGGACATATTATTGTCTTATCGATACTTAAAGTAACTCCAGTCTGCCCATAACTCTCCTTAGCACTAATGCTAAAAAAAATAACTAGAAAAATAGTAAATACTCGAAAAAAATGCTTCAAAATTATACCCAGTTTAGACAGGGTACTAAGTTACAGATTTTATATAAAAAATTGTATTTATATAAGCTTATAAAAAAGGCTAAATCCACGTTTAAAGAGGATTTAGCCTTTTTTGTAGTGTTAAGTTGCTAAAAGGGTTGAAATTAATAATTTTTCATCTTTAAAACCGTATTATGAACTTGTTCATATTCATAATTTTTAAACCTTCTAGCAAAATTTAAAGCCAATACAACCGAAGCATTTGCAGTAACATAATTCCTTGTAGACATATCCGAAATTAGCTTCGTATTTAAATTTAGCATTACATTTCCTATTCTTGGTCTTAAGCCAAAAGTTAAGGTATAGAAATCTAATTTTGTGTTTAATACCGTGTTTGCATCTTTATCAATAACGTCCCCGATTATTTTACCAAAATTTAGATTAAATAATTTCATGGTAAAAAAAGACAATTGAGGTTCTATAATATTTGATTTAAAATACAATCCGCCTTTTAAGGGTGTTGTTGTCTTAGTCGCAAAACTATAACTTTGATTTGGCACCCATACCGAAACCTTAAATCCAAATGCATTGGAAGTAGAACGGTCTTTCCCGTTTTCTAAAACATTTTCCTTGATACTTGTTTTATGATACAAACCAAACTCATAGGTTGTTGAAGCAGTTTGCACTTGATAGTTAGCAATGTCCGTATTAGATTGAACATTATAAAAATTAGAAATAAGCCCTGCTCCCATTTGAAATTGATAAATAAAAGGACGCTTGCGTTTTATTTCTTTTACTTTTTGATCGGTTAAAAAATCAACCACCGTTGTTTCTCGATCATTGATAACAGTTAAATTTCTATTGTAAAATTCTTTCTTGGTTTCAAGAATAATCCTAAATGCCTCTACATAATCCTTATTTGATATCAATAAATCAATATCATATACTCTTTGTTTAAAAATGCGCTCATCTATTAGTGCTAGTAGTGCATCATATTTAACGCTATTGTAATATTTATACTCCTCCACTTTTTTTAAGATAGCTTTAGCATTGTTAAAGTCCTTATTAGCTAGGCTTTTGTCGGCTTTTTCCATATAAGATTCAAATGCTAACTTCACTAACTGCATTTTTTGTTCATCGTATTTGATGATAAAACTTTGATCTATTTGACCAAGCAGTTTTATAGAATTTAACGCATCTAGAAAATCATTGGAAGATATTTTTGGATAAAATTTAGACTCTATAAAATCCAATGCTTCTTGTTTTGCATCAATAACTATGGAATTGCCAGGATATTTAACTAATAACAAATCATACTCTTTGATTGCCTCTCTATACCCTTTTATCTCGGTTTTTGAATCATTTTGATACAATAAATTTTTAGCATTAATCAAAGCGGCTTGAAAATCGTCTGATTCAATTTTAGTTTGTAATAAATTAAACTTACTATCAATTGAATTGATACTGGTCTGAAATTCTATGTCATTTGCAATACGCTCCGGATCCAATGTATTTTGCACTTCAATTAAACTGTTTAAATTAGTAACATCTAACTTAAACTCGTTGTACTTTTTTTGGATAACGCTTATATTGGAATTATCCACCTCCAAAGCATTATCTACCTTACCTAACAAACTTTTTATTTCATACTTAAGCTTGGTATAGTTTTGATCTAAAAATTCTTTTTTTCCAACGGCAATAACGCCATATAATTTTTTTTCAAACTTCTCTTCTTGGTATCTAATTATGGGGTTTGCAAAAGAAAGTTTTGACTCAATATCTGTACTAAACTCATACTTAATAATCTCGGATGGCTTGGCATTTCCTTTATTGTTGTTATTATTAAAAGAAATTTGAGAAAATTTTGAATTATTAACCACCTTAATTCTGGAGATAATTTGTTTGGCCAATTCCGACTTTAATTGAGACTCTAGCTCTAACTTTATTTGTGGGGTAACCCTGTCTTTAAATTCTATGGAATGGGTCGTAAACAAATATTCACTTCCAAAAGCATTACTTACAGCTTTGTCATCCTTTAAATTGGGTATGACTTGAGCATTTACATTATGCTGTAAACAAATAGTAACTAATAACAAGACTGCAAGTCCAATTTTACTTGAAATTATTTTCATCAAAAATAGTTTGTATTAAAAAAGCATGAATTAGAAAAGTACAAAATTAGTTGTCCAACTTAGACATTTCTTGCTCAAAAATTTGTCTGAATTTAGCTTGATCAGACTCTAATTTAAACGCTTTTTGATTTGACATCGCCTTTAAAGTTCCAGCAAGCAAGCTTTTCTTTGACACTTCAATAACCATCCAAGTATCATATACTCCATTGGCTTTTCTCAACGTTTTTGTATCTACTACTCTAATATTAGAAAGTGCTTCATTGGTAACAGTTCTTGTAGTAGATTCGAATTTTTTTGAAAAATCATTTGAATTATTATCAGATGTGTTTTGGAAATATTGTTCTGTAACACCTTTTACTACTGTTCCAATCGTATTTCCTAAAACGCCTTCGGCGTTGTGCCTAGCGATCATTTCACCCCCTTGTAAATCTCTGCTTTCTCCATTAGCTCTTGCTCTAATAAAATCTGCATTTGTCTTATATTCTTTTTCACTAAACGGGAGTTTTATTTCTCTACTTTCTTCTACTTTAGTTAATGACATAGTGGATGAACAAGATGTAAAACTGAAAGCAGCTAATAAGAAGCTTGATACGAGTACAATGTTATTTTTTCTCATTTTTATTAATTTAGGTAATGATAATATATTTGATATTTAAAATACCAGTACTAAGATATTAAAATAAATTAATAAGTATGAACTATTTCTCTTATTTTAAGCTACTCCATCCACTACTGCCTCTTTATGAATCTTTTGTACTAAACCTTGCAAAACCTTACCTGGACCAACTTCAGTAAAAGTAGTTGCTCCGTCGGCTACCATGGATTGAACTGTCTGTGTCCACTTTACCGCACCTGTTAACTGCGCAATAAGGTTTTCTTGAATTTGAGCAGGATCCGTTACCGCTTTGGCAACCACATTTTGATAAACAGGACAAATGGGTGTGTTAAAAGTGGTTGCTTTTATAGCTGCGGCCAATTCAATTTTTGCAGGCTCCATTAATGGAGAATGAAAAGCACCACCCACTGGTAAAACCAATGCTCTTTTTGCACCCGCTTCTTTCATTTTTTCACAAGCAATTTCAATACCCTTTACCGACCCTGAAATAACTAACTGACCGGGGCAATTATAATTAGCTGCTACAACAACTTCATTGGACTCCGAGGAAACTGTTGCACAAACTTCTTCCACTTTTTCATCTGCCAATGCCAAAACCGCTGCCATGGTAGATGGTTGTATTTCACAAGCTGCTTGCATTGCTTTTGCACGAATACTTACCAAAAGTAGCGCATCCTCAAAGCTTAATGTTTTATTTGCCACCAATGCACTAAACTCACCTAATGAGTGACCCGCAACCATATCCGGCGTTACCTCTTGCATGGTTAAGTAAGCAATCACCGAATGTAAAAAAACAGCAGGTTGTGTAACATTGGTTTGTTTTAATTGCTCATCGGTTCCTTCAAACATAATATCACTAATGCGAAATCCTAATATTTCATTTGCTTTTTCAAACAAAGCTTTTGCTGCCTCGTTTTGTTCGTATAAATTTTTTCCCATTCCTGAAAACTGACTTCCTTGTCCAGGAAATACATAAGCATGTTTTGACATAACAATCATTTTTATATTTTCAAAAATAGGGCTTTAATGGTGAACAAAAAAAAGGTGGAGTCCTCACTCCACCTTAACACTAAAACTAACCCGACCCAAACCTATGATTGCTTGTAAACCGATTACTAATAAATTGTATTACGCACTAATATCTACGTACTTTAAAAATTCCATCTTGGTTGCTTCCTCTTGAAACTTTCCACCAAAAAAAGTAGTAATGGTATTTGAACTATCGTCTTTTACCCCTCTACTGGAAACACATAAGTGTTTTGCATCCATCATAATAGCTACATCCTGCGTTTGCAATACAGTTTGTAAAGCTTTACCCACTTGCATTGTTAAGCGTTCTTGAACCTGAGGACGCTTTGAAAAATATTCAACTAATCTGTTTAATTTACTTAATCCTATAACTTTACCGCTGCTTATATAAGCCACATGTGCTTTACCAAAAAAAGGCACAAAGTGATGTTCGCAATTGGTATAGAAATTGATGTTTTTTTCTACCAACATTTCATTGTATTGAAATTTGTTATCAAACAAAGTCATGCTTGGCATGTTCGCAGGATTTAATCCTTGAAACAATTCTTTAACATACATTTTAGCAACACGAAGTGGTGTGCCTCTTAAACTATCATCACGTAAATCCATACCAAGGATTTCCATGATTGCTCTGAAATGTGGCTCAATCGCCGCAATTTTTTCCTCATCCGTTTTGTCAAATGCATCAGCACGCAAAGGGGTTTCCACCGAACTTGCTTTGTGCTGATCGCCCATTTCTTCAATTAATAAATTGTCTAACGCTAACTTTTCTTGGTTAAGCGGGGTAGTCAACAAAGTTTCTTTCTGTTTCATACAGACGTATTTTTAAGTCAAGTGTTTCGGCTATCCGAGGTCTTAATAAATTGTAAATCACAATAGCTATATTTTCAGCGGATGGATTTAAATTTTTAAATAACTCAGTATCCAAGTTTAAATTTTTATGATCAAATCTACTTTTCACTTCCTCCTCTACAATCGTACTTAAGTCCTTGGTGTTAATTACAAAACCTGTGATAGGATCTGGGACACCATTTACTTGCACCACCAATTCATAGTTATGACCATGATAATTTGGATTGGAACAGGCACCAAAAACCTGCTTGTTTTTTTCATCTGTCCAGTCGGCACAAAACAATTTGTGCGCGGCATTAAAATGCTCTTTTCTATATACCGCTACTTTATGTTGCATGCTTCCAAATTAAGAGGATGAAGTTACAACATAAATAACGCGTCAAAAGCAAATTTGTTTAATCTTTTAGTAAAAAAGTTAAACGTTTATGTTTTATTCCTAAAATCTTAATAAAATTTAAACAAATTAGAGCTGCAGGAACGCCTATCAACCAAAATACTCCACAAAAATGCGAGGAGTCTCGTATAATTTAATGCAATGTAATTGAATCTCGCTAGGGATATGAGGAGCCAATTGCTTCCAAATGGCAATTGCTAAATTTTCGGTACTACACATTTGACCCTGCATAAAAGCCACGTCCATATTTAGGTTCTTATGGTCTAATTCATCAATGATATACTGCTTAATAAGGGTACTTAACTTTTTTACATCAAACAAAAAGCCGGTTTCCGGATCAGGGGTACCCTTTACGGTTACAAATAATTCATAATTATGTCCATGCCAGTTTTCATTAGCGCATACGCCAAATACTTCCTCGTTTTTTTCATTGCTCCAATTTGGATTGGCTAATTTATGTGCCGCATTAAAATGTTCTACCCTAGTTAAATACACCATCTTGTTCAAATATATTAGAGTGCAAAGATATAAATTTGATTGGCAAGAAAGCATTTTTTAGTCTCCTTTAACGACCTTTGTTCCATGAGAGTAATCATTACAGCTGCTACACATGGTGAATGGATGCCTTGTTTTCAAAAAATAAATCCAAAATATGTAGGAAACAGCAAAAAGTTTTCGGTGGGTTTTCATGAATCCGGCATTGGTATGTTGGCATCCAGCGTTTCACTTATGAAAATGTTTACACAGGAAACGCCTACTTTAATTATTCAAGTAGGTATTGCAGGTTGCTTTGATAAAAAAATTCCTTTGGGAAAAGTTTTTGCGGTGAAAGATGATTTTGTAGGTGATTTAGGGGTAATGGAAAACAAGGTTTGGAAAGATCTATTTGATATGAAATTGGATAAGCCCAATGATGCTCCTTATGAAAAAAAGAGCTTACCCAATCCATGGTTGAATCAGTTCAACCTATTGAATATACCTGCCAAAAAATCGGTGACAGTAAATACCATTAGCACGGATAAAAGCCGAATTCAATTATTAAGTGGTCGTTACAAAGCAGTGCTAGAATCCATGGAGGGAGCCAGTTTACATTATATGGGTAGAGACTTAACCATTCCATTTATTCAAATTAGAGCTGTAAGTAATTATGTGGGCGAAAGAGATAAATCTAAATGGAAAATGCAGGAAGCCATTTATAATGCAAATGAAACCCTTTTGCAATTTTTAGACGCTTTATATAAAATAGCTTAAGATGCCAGCAATTGATATCGGATTTTCTCCCTGTCCAAATGATACTTTTATTTTTGACGCCTTAGTGAATCATAAAATTGACACGAAGGGTTATACTTTTAATTTGCATTTGGAAGACGTTCAAACCCTTAACGAGTGGGCTTTACAGGGAAAATTACCTTTTTCAAAAATTAGTTATGGCGTTTGGCCCTTGATAAAAAGTAAATATCAATTATTAAATGCTGGAGGTGCATTGGGAAAAGGAGTTGGCCCCATGCTTATTTATAAAAAAATACCCATTGGCAAGGATGAAAATAAGGTTGTGCAAAATGAAGGGAAACCAACTATCGAAACCATGACTGTTGCTGTGCCTGGCAAAAATACCACTGCACACTTATTATTTAGTTTAGCCTTTCCGCAGGTAAAAAATAAACAGTTTTTAGTATTCAATGAAATTGAGGATGCTGTATTATTAGGAAAAGTAGACGCTGGCGTGATAATTCATGAAAACCGTTTTACCTACGAACAAAAAGGATTAAGTAAATGGATGGACCTGGGTACTTATTTTGAAGAAACTTTTAATGCGCCTATTCCTTTAGGAGGTATCATTGCCCGCAATGATATTCCACAAAATGAAATTCAATTAATAGATAGCTTAATAAAAGAAAGTGTTGCATTTGCTTTTAAAAATAGTTATGAATTCCTTCCCGAATTTGTAAAAAATCATTCGCAAGAAATGTCCGAGCAGGTTATGCGTCAACATATAGATTTATACGTAAATGATTTTAGCATGGACATGGGTGATACCGGTAAAAAAGCCATCGACCAACTAGAAAAAATTTGGCGCGAATTAAATAGCTAAAACTAATTTCACCATTTTTATATTGAAACAGCTACCAACAAAATTAAAATTGTCGTGTTCGTAGCAAATAATTAATTTTTAATTAAGGCTTTAACGCTTTAGCATAAGCAGCCAATACCCTTACTCTTGCTTCCTCATGCACCACAATGGGTTTAGGATATTCCAAACTATCCAATTCCGGAATCCACTTACGTATATATTTTAAATCCTTATCAAACTTTTCGGTTTGTAAACGTGGATTGAATACTCTAAAATAGGGAGCGGCATCGCATCCACTTCCACTTGCCCATTGCCATCCGCCATTATTTGCAGCTAAATCAAAGTCTAATAATTTTTCAGCAAAATAGGCTTCACCCCAGCGCCAGTCAATTAGTAAATGTTTGGTTAAAAAACTGGCCACAATCATACGAACTCTATTATGCATAAATCCAGTTGTATTTAATTCACGCATGCCCGCATCCACAATGGGATAACCGGTTTTGCCTTCGCACCAAGCCTTAAATTCTTTTTCATTATTTCGCCATTCAATAAAATCATATTGCGCTTTAAAGGACTTTCCTTTTCCCACTTGAGGGAAATGCCAAAGAATCATGTGGTAAAAATCACGCCAAATTAATTCATTAAAAAAAGTACTATTCAATGCCTGCGTGGACAATGCTAACTGACGAACCGAAATAGTCCCGAAACGCAAGTGAATACTTAATTGTGTGGTTCCCTTAATGGCAGGGAAATTTCTTTGATCTGTATATTTTTTTACCAATCCAGCATCCCATTGTATGGGGGGTACCACTAAATCTGTTGGCTCAAAACCCATTTCTTTCAAACTAGGAATTTTCAAAGGCTTGGTGTCCAAAAAATAATCCAACAACTTTATGGAGGGATGCAATTTGGGAACATGATTTAACCAATACGCACGCCATTTATTTGCATAGGGTGTATAAATGGTATAGGGTTTGCCGTCGTCTTTTGTCACTTCCTCTTTTTCAAAAATCACTTGGTCCTTAAAAGTAAAAAAGGCGATCCCATGCTTATCTAAAATAGTTTTGATTTGTGTGTCTCTTTCTATGGCCAAAGGTTCATAATCGTGATTGGTATAAACGCCCGAAATATTAAACTGTTTTATTAATGCTTCAATTACCTCCGCCGGCTTTCCATATGCTACTTGCATTGATTTGCCAATTGCCACCATTTGATGCTGCATGGATAAAATAGTTCGATGTATAAAATCAACCCTTCTATCTTTTTTAGTTTCTAATTTATCTAAAATGGTTTTATCGAAAATAAAAAGTGGTAATACTTTTTGTCCTTGTTGCTTGGCCTGATAAAGTGCATGGTATAGACCCACATTGTCTTCCAAACGCAAATCTCTTCTAAACCAAAATATAAAAACGGGTTCTTTCATAAACTAAACTATTGTTGTACTAAAACAAGTGCAGACTTTAAACTAAACTGCCCCTCTTTTAACAATATTAACATAAAATAGTTCTAGGTAAGAAACAATATATTTAATTTAGCACTATGCAAATTGGAGAAATTACAGAAGCCCTTGAGCAATGGGCACCCCTTTCTTTTCAGGAAGATTATGATAATTGTGGATTATTAGTGGGCAATCCCCAAACCATTTGTACTGGTATTTTGTGTTCTTTGGATTGTACCGAAGCAGTTTTAGACGAAGCCATTGAAAAAGGTTGCAACCTTATTGTAAGCCATCATCCCATTATTTTTAAAGGCCTTAAGCAATTTAATGAAACGGATTATGTGGCAAGAACAGTTCAAAAAGCCATCCAAAATAACCTGGCTATTTATGCTATTCATACCAATTTGGATAATTTATTAGATGGGGTCAATAAAACCCTGGCCGACCGATTGCTTTTGGAAAACCTACGCATTTTAACCCCCAAGCCAGGATTTAAGGACCAAAATGGTAAAGAAATTGGCTCTGGTTTAATTGGAGAACTTCCCCAAGCTGTCAACGAAGCGGAATGGTTAAAATGGATGAAAGAAAAGCTAAATTTAACTGTGGTAAAACATACCGCATTTACAGGAAAACAATTGAAAACCATAGCTTTATGTGGCGGTTCGGGCAGCTTTCTGATTCAGAATGCCAAAGCCCAAGGTGCCGATTGTTATATTACCAGTGACCTCAAATACCACGACTATTTTGAAGCAGATGGGAAGCTTTTAGTAGTGGATATTGGCCATTGGGAGAGCGAACAATGGGTTTCGGAGCTAATTATTGCTCATTTAACAGCTAAATTCCCTACCTTTGCCGTCCTCCAATCCTTGGTGTGTACACAACCTATAACATACTTTAAATAAACTTGAAATATGGCATCAGTCAAAGACTTTTCAGTAGAAGAAAAATTAGTAAATCTTTACAAATTACAAACTGTAGATAGCAGTATTGATCAAATCAAAATTCTTCGTGGTGAATTACCCATGGAAGTGAAAGATTTGGAGGACGAAGTTCAAGGTTTAGTAAACAGACAAACTAGAATCGAAGAAGAAATTAATGGTATCACTGAATACATTGAAGCTAAAAAAGCTGCAATCAAAGAAAGTGAATCCTTACTTGCTAAATACGAAACCCAAAGCGATAACGTAAAAAACAATCGTGAGTTTGAAGCCATCAATAAAGAAATTGAGATGCAGGGTTTGGAAATTAAATTGAGCGAGAAAAATATCCGTGATGCAAACGAGGAGTTAGCAGAAAAAGTGAAAGTATTGGATGCTGCTAAAAAAACAATTGCTGTTAAAGACGGTGTATTAACTCACAAGAAAGAAGAGCTTGAAAAAATCATCGCAGATACTGAAATTGAAGAGAAAGAATTAGAGGTAAAAAGCGCAGAAGCAAGATCTCATATTGACGAGCGTTTATTATATAGCTATGATCGTATCCGAAACAGCTACCGTAATGGTTTAGCTGTGGTTACCGTGGAAAGAGATGCATGTGGTGGTTGTTTTAACTCTATCCCTCCTCAACGCCAAAGCGAAATTCGCTTACATAAAAAAATCATCGTATGTGAGAACTGCGGTAGGATTTTGGTGGAAGAAGAGGCTGCGACAGCAGCCGATAAAAGAGGGAAGTAATCGCAGCCGATAAAAGAGGGAAGTAATCGCAGCCGAT
>CANGFA010000034.1 GCA_947453145.1 Bacteroidota bacterium | reverse complement strand
TTTATCTAACTTTATTTTCACAGAAAATGTTAGATAAATACAAAAAAATGCTTCTTAATAAAATATAAGAAGCATTTTTCATAAAATCATAATTGTATTATTTATCTAACTTTATTTTCACAGAAAATGTTAGATAAATAGTTAGATAAATAATAATGCATCTCCATAACTGAAGAAACGATATTTATCTTTAATTGCTTTTTTGTATGCTTCCATAGCTAATTCATAACCTGCAAAAGCGCATGTCATAATTAACAAACTCGTTTTAGGCAAATGGAAATTGGTTACTAAGCTATCTGCAATATTAAAATTATAAGGAGGGTGGATAAAATGGTTGGTCCAACCTTCGGCTGGTTTTAATAAACGTTGCGCTGTAACACTGCTTTCCATAGCGCGCATTGCAGTAGTGCCAATAGAACAAACGCGACGTCCGTTTTCTTTAGCGGTGTTAATAATGCGACAAGCGTCTTCATTTATATTAAAATATTCTGCGTCCATTTTATGTTTGCTCAAATCCTCCACTTCAATTGGGCGGAAAGTGCTTAAGCCCGTATGTAAGGTAACTTCTGCAAAACGGATACCAATAATTTCGGCGCGCTTTACTAATTCTTTACTAAAGTGTAAACCTGCAGTAGGAGCAGCTACGGCACCTTCATGCTTAGCATAAACAGTTTGGTATCTATCCTTATCTTCTTCGTCTGGTTTACGCTTAATATATTTAGGTAATGGAGTCTCTCCTAAAAATTCCAACATTTTTTTAAAGCTGGCATCATCGTCATCCCATAAAAAACGAATGGTACGACCACGGCTTGTAGTGTTATCAATTACTTCTGCTACTAATTCCTCATTGTCTCCAAAATATAATTTGTTGCCTACACGAATCTTTCTTGCGGGATCAACAATTACGTCCCATAAACGATTAGGTTTATTTAATTCTCTTAAAAGAAATACCTCAATTTTAGCACCTGTTTTTTCCTTGCGACCATACATTCTAGCTGGGAAAACCTTAGTGTTATTTACCACAAAAACGTCCTTGTCATCATAATACTCTAGCAAGTCGGAGAAATGGCGGTTTTCCATATGACCATTTTGACGGTTTACCACCATCAATCTGCTGTCTTCTCTACGTTTTGTTGGGTGTTGTGCGATCAGATTTAAGGGAAGATCGTACCTGAATTGTGAAAGTTTCATTGTGTCTATTATTTTGGTGATAGCCACATTAAGTTTACTACAGCCTTACGGGGCAGTTCGCTTCATGTTACGGCATGAAAATTATGGACGCAAATGTACAACTTTAGCAGTAATTTTGCCCAACAAGTATTTCACTCAAAACAAGCAAATTCATACAAAAATCTGTAAATTTGCAAACAATTGTTAGTTTAAAGATACTTGGTCTAAAAACAATTAATTATGCTAAGAGCTAAATGGTGGAAGGTTTTGTCTTTTGTGTTGTTATTGTACACTTGTACGTATGGTTTTTTGGTGCAAGTTCCCAAATTAGATGATCGTATGAAAGAGTCCATAAGGAATTTTTTCTTTCATGTTCCCATGTGGTTTGGAATGATGATTTTATTTTTAGTATCCTTAGTATACGCGGTTAAATATTTAAGATCTGGAAATTTAATTCACGATGTTTATTCCTTTGCATTCGCTTCCATGGGATTGGTTTTTGGTACACTTGGAATTATTACGGGTGCAGTGTGGGCAAATTATCAGTGGGGTAGTCCATGGGTGGGTGATCCAAAACAAAATGGAGCAGCCATTGCATTACTAATTTATTGTGCCTATTTTGTTTTAAGAGGAAGTTTATTAGATGTAGAAAAGCGCGCGCGATTATCTGCAGTGTATAATATTTTTTCTTTCTTTATGTTATTCCCTACCTTATGGATTTTACCAAGATTAACCGAGTCATTACATCCTGGAGGTAAGGGTAGTGAAGGGAATCCTGGAATTAATGGCAAAGACATGACCGCAAGTATGCGCACTGTTTTTTATCCTGCAGTGATTGGTTGGACTTTATTAGGCGTTTGGATTAGTACGATTCGCATTCGCATTCAATTATTACAATTAAAAAAAGACGGTCTTTTATAAATTCACTTTTTAATAAAATATTCATATGATACATTTTTTAGAAACTCAAATTGCAAACAACGAAGGCTTCATGGTTCAAAATGGGAAAATCTATTTAGTAATGACCATTGTTTCCATTATTTTAATAGGCTTATTCATTTATGTTGCTAGTATTGACAAAAAAGTTGCTCAATTAGAAAAAAAATAAAATACATTATTTAAAACAAATCTTATGTCAGATAATAAGGACTATAGCTTTTTTCAGAGTGTAGAAAGAAGTTTTGATAAAGCATCTAAATTTACCACATGGGAAACTGGAATTTTAGAACAAATAAAAGCGTGTAATAGTATTTATAGTATGCGTTTCCCGGTGAAGATGGATGATGGTCGTATTGAAGTGATTGAGGCTTATAGAGTTCAGCACTCACAGCATAAGTCGCCCTGTAAAGGAGGTATCCGTTTTAGCCTTGCCGTAAACCAGGATGAAGTGATGGCATTGGCAGCTTTAATGACATACAAATGTGCGATTGTCAATGTGCCATTTGGTGGAGCTAAAGGGGGTATTAAAATTAGTCCAAGATCTTTGAGTACCTATGAATTAGAAAAAATCACAAGAAGATATACATCAGAATTAGTTAAAAAGAATTTCATTGGTCCAGGTATTGATGTGCCTGCTCCAGATTATGGAACCGGTGAAAGGGAAATGGCTTGGATTGTAGATACGTATCAATCTTTAAAACCAGGTGAAATAGATGCTGCGGGTTGTGTAACCGGAAAACCTATTTCATTAGGTGGCGTAAGAGGTCGTAAGGAAGCAACCGGCTTAGGTGTTTTTTATGGTGTAAGAGAAGTTTGTTTAATGCCAGATGTAATGGAAAAGGCGGGTTTAACAGTGGGTATTGAAAATAAAAAAGTAATTGTACAAGGGTTAGGCAATGTGGGATATTTTACTGCAAAATTTTTTAGAGAGCATGGTGCCAAAGTAATTGCAATTGCGGAATATGAGGGTGCCATTTATTGCGAAGATGGATTAAATGAGGAGGATGTATTCCAACATCGAAAAGCAACAGGAAGTATTTTAAATTTTCCGGGTGCAACTAATATTGAAAAGAGTTCTGACGCATTAGAGATGGAGTGTGATATTTTAATTCCAGCAGCATTAGAAAATGTAATTGATGGTATAAATGCACCACGCATTAAAGCAAAAATTATTGGCGAAGCAGCGAATGGTCCATTGACACCTGAAGCGGATGAAGTGTTTGCTAAAAAAGGAATTTTGGTGATACCCGATATGTACTTAAACGCCGGAGGGGTAACTGTTTCCTATTTTGAGTGGTTAAAGAATTTAAGTCACGTTCGTTATGGTCGTTTAGAAAAACGTTTTACAGAAAATGCAAACATCAATATATTAAATCAGATTGAGGAATTAACTGGCAAGAAAGTGACAGAAGCCGAAAAACAAATTATTGCTCATGGGCCCGATGAGATAGATTTAGTGCATAGTGGTTTGGAAGAAACAATGATTAATGCAACTAGAGAAATTATGGATATTTGGAAAGCGAATCCGTCTATCCCAGACATGAGAACTGCTGCCTATGTTTGTGCCATTAATAAAGTGGGAACTTCTTATGCTGAATTGGGAATTTTCCCTTAATAGGAATGATTAGTTAGTAAAGTACTTTTATAAATACTCGGGGAAATTTTGCAGTGCATGCAATTTCCCCGATTTTATTTGGGCACCTATTGTTTCGTGCCCATTGCTCGCAATTAAAAATTCCGCCTCTAATACTTGTTGATATTGAAGTAATTGTGAGATGGTGTTATCTGAAATTTTTTCATTCGCTTCCTTACATTCAATAATCATCCAGGGCTTTTCATTTTTATAAACTAAAATGTCAAATCTTTTTGTAAGCTCACCTAATTGAATTGATTTTTCTACTGCGATGAGTGCGGGGGGATAGTTAACAACCTGTGCTAAGTATTGTAATATGTTTTGACGAACCCATTCTTCGGGGGTAAGTACCACCCATTTTTTTCTAAAAGGATCAAATAGTTGATCCTTTGGTTGATCTTTTTTGGTCGCTTCGTTTTTGCGAAGTTTAAAAGGATAAGATGGATAATTTAAGGAGATCATACTATGTCCAATAAATATTGTAATTTTATAAATTAACTCTATTTAATTATTATTAGATTTATTCAAAGATAAGCTTATGAAAACGAAAGAAGAAATTGTAAATAATTGGTTGCCTAGGTATACTGGGGCTAGTTTGGATCAATTTGGGAAGTATATCTTATTGACCAATTTTAGCAATTATGTAAATATGTTTGCGCAGTGGAATGGAGTTGAAGTGATAGGAAAAGATAGACCAATGCAATGTGCAACAGCCCAAGGAATTACCATTATTAATTTTGGTATGGGTAGTCCAGGTGCTGCAACCATTATGGATTTATTGACGGCTATTCAACCTGAAGCGGTTTTATTTTTAGGAAAGTGCGGAGGATTGAAAAAACGAAATTCCATTGGTGATTTAATTTTGCCAATTGCAGCCATAAGAGGAGAGGGTACATCAAACGATTATTTCCCAGCTGAAGTGCCTGCACTTCCTGCCTTCGCATTGCAAAAAGCGATATCAACCACTATTCGTGATAATAATATCGACTATTGGACTGGCACAGTATATACTACGAACCGTCGGGTATGGGAACATGACGAAGAGTTTAAAGAATATTTAACTAAGATTCGTGCGTATGCCATTGATATGGAAACGGCAACGATATTCACAGTTGGGTTTTACAATAAAATTCCAACAGGTGCTTTATTACTAGTGAGTGATTCTCCAATGGTACCAGAAGGGGTAAAAACAGAAGCTAGTGACAGTAAAGTAACAGCTCAATTTGTTGAACAACATTTAAGAATTGGAATTGATTCTTTAAAGCAATTAATTAATAACGGACAAACTGTAAGGCACCTTCAGTTTTAATCGCATCAAAATAAAATCATAAAAATGTATTTTATTTTGATTTGCTTTTCTTTTTGATTTTTTTACGATCTATTTTTAAAAGGAGAAAAATGCTATATTTTTCTCCTTTTTCTTTTCAGGTTAAATGAAAATAAAGGCTAATCTTTCCAAAGGAAAGGAAATAAGATATAAGCTAAGGCTATAATCAAAATGTCAAAGCCAGCAAGCATGGCTACTAATTGAGGGAGCCCATTTTGTACTACATCCGCAAAGGCAATATTTGCAATGCGCATTAGCAAAAGTATTTGTGGAATAATTAAAGGAAAACCAAGTATGGCCATTATGGCGGAGGGCTGCTGTGCTTTAGCGGCGATAGCTGCAAGAAAACTAAACACTAAACTTAAACTAATTCCACCCAAGCAACTCATGCCAAAAAATAAGAGAAAGTGTTGCAATGGGTTGCCTAACAGCAAACTAAATAAGAGTAAGCTTAACCCACTCATGAGTACCATTAAAATGCTGTTGTAAATGAGTTTAGAAAATATAAAATCTACAGGGCTTGCAATGGTGTAAAAATAAAGCATTCGTCCTCGCCCTTCTTGCAAAAAACTTCTGGCAACTGCATTAATACATATAAATAATAAGGTTACCCAAAATAAACCGTTCCAAACCTTATCCTCGGGTTGACCCATGGATAAATAAATTACAAAAGTGGTAGAAGCAATATATAATAGGATTCCAAAAAAGGTATACTGCTGGCGAAATTCCAACAATAGGTCTTTTTTCAAAAGCGTAAAAATATTGTTTAATTGCTTGCGCATATTCTACATCTAGGTTCGTAATTATTTTTTTCACCCAATACTACAGTTCCTGCTTCTTCGCTTGTTCGATAGGAGATATTAGCCAAGTGCCCACATTGAACACAGATAGCATGAAGCTTAGTAATGAAATCGGCTATGGATAACAATTGTGGCATAGGTCCAAATGGTTTACCTAAATAATCCATATCTAAACCTGCAACAATTACTCTTTTACCTTGCATGGCTAATTGTTCTGCTACACGAATTACATCTTCGTCAAAAAACTGTGCCTCATCAATACCCACTACATCGGCATTTTCTGCTAGTATTAAAATTTTACTAGAGTGATCTACTGGACTTGAATCAATTGAATTAGCGTCGTGGCTCACTACTTTATGTTGGTCGTATCTAACATCAATAGCAGGTTTGTATATTTCTACTTTTAAGTTAGCGATTTTTGCACGTTTTAATCTTCTTATTAATTCCTCAGTTTTACCACTAAACATACTGCCACATATCACTTCGATAAAGCCTCTTTTATCTCCTCTAATATTTTGTTCTATAAACATATTTCAAATTAAAATGTTAACTTTTTTATACTTCCAAAAGTAATCAATCCTTATCTATTCTGCTTGTAAATATTTAACTAATTCATTCATTGTTTTGTGTGTTGCGCCGGCATGGGTAACAATAAAATTATGTGCATTTTTGCCTATTTGATTATATAAATTTGTATTCTGTAATAATTCATTTAAATGCATCACTAACGCTGCTTCATTTTTTATTAAGTACCCTCCTTCGCTGTTTCTTAAACCAATTGCTTCTTTATATTTAATGTCGTTTGGACCCCATATAACAGGATTGCCAAAAGCAGCAGGTTCCAATACATTGTGAATCCCATCTTTACTAAATCCACCCCCTACATAACTAACAAATGCATATTTATATAGTAAACGCAATACGCCAATTCTATCAATGATTAAAATTATTGGTTTTGTTTGTTGGATATTATTTTCCAACAATTGAGTGAGTGTAATTGCAGTAGGGAAAATAATTTTACATGATTCTATATTTTTTGCATCAACATGATGGGGTACAATTATCCAATTAAGTTGCGTAAAGTGAGCTGTTGTTTTTGATAATAATTCTTCATCCTCTTTCCAAGTGCTACCAGCAACTATGTTTTTATGATTGCTTAATAATTGCATCCATTTAATACTGGTTTCATCCTGTGCGGTTTGAACAACTCTATCATATCTTGTATCTCCTGTGATGAATATTTTTTTATTGGTAATAATTGGGGCAATTAAATTATAATCGTCTTTACTCTGAACCAATACACGCGTAAACAATGACAACATGTTTCTATAAAAACCACCGTACCATTTAAAAAATAGTTGATCGGGTCTAAAAATAGCGGAAGTTAAAATGGTAGGAATATTTTTGGATTTTGCTGCTGATAAATAATAAAACCAAAATTCATATTTAATGAATAGAATTAACTGTGGGTTTACTTTTTCAATAAAAGCTTTTGCGTTTTCGGGACCATCCAAAGGGAGGTAAGTAACTGCATCTACATCAGGGTCATTTTTTCGGTGTTCATAACCAGAAGGAGAAAAAAAAGTGAGCCAAATTTTATACTTAGGAAACTTTAACTTAATGGCTTCGATAATGGGTAAACCTTGTTCAAATTCACCATAAGAAGCGGCATGTATCCAAATAATAGGGTGGCCTTGTAATTGCTTTTCATAAACCGCAATCTCTTCCCATACTTTTTGTTGTCCAATAGTCCATTGCTTAGCCTTTGGATTAAAAAATCCTATTAGTTTGGCTATTTTAGGGTAACAAAATAAGAATAGTTTATACAATAGCATGGAATGTGGTTCTTAGGGCAAAAATCAGTCTTTTTATTGTAATTTTGCTAAAATTTATAGGATGAGAAAAATTCAGATGGTGGATACCAAAACACAGTATTTAGCCATTAAGGAACAGGTGGATGCGGCGATACATGAGGTTTTGGATTCAGCTGCATACATAAATGGAAAAGCAGTGAAGGATTTTGCCCAAAATTTGAGTACTTATTTGGGAATTGAACACGTCATTCCATGTGCCAATGGAACAGATGCTTTACAAATTGCTATGATGGCCTTGGATCTACAGCCAGGTGACGAAGTGATCACCCCTTCTTTTACCTACATCGCAACCACCGAGGTTGTCGCTTTGCTTAAGTTAACGCCTGTTTTTGTAGATGTGGATTTGGTGACTTATTGTATGGATATAGAAAGTTTAAAAAAAGCGATTACCCCTAAAACAAAAGCCATAGTGCCTGTTCATTTGTATGGACAAGCGGCCCCAATGGAGGAGATTATGGCTATTGCCAAACAATATAATTTATTTGTGATCGAAGACAATGCGCAAGCAATTGGATGCGATTATACTTTTTCGGATGGCACAAAAAAGAAAACGGGAACGATAGGGCATATAGGAGCAACTTCTTTTTATCCAAGTAAAAATTTAGGTGCTTTTGGAGACGGCGGTGCCTTATTCACAAATGATATCACTCTGGCAAATAAAATGGCAATGATCGCCAATCATGGCCAGTCGGAAAGATATTATCATGACGTGGTTGGATGTAATTCAAGATTGGATTCCATTCAAGCTGCAATTTTAAATATCAAGTTGGCGCATTTAGATGCATACAATAATGCAAGACAAGCAGTAGCGAAATATTATTCTGATGCTTTTGCTAGTATTGAACACATTGTAACACCAGCAATTGGCAAATACACAACCCATGTGTTCCATCAATATACCATGCAGTTAAAAGGAGTGGATAGAGAAAAATTTATTGCACATTTAAGTGCAAAAGAAATACCATGTATGATTTATTATCCGGTGCCAGGACATTTACAAAAAATGTTTGGTAATCAAAATAACACACATTTAGATTTGCCAGTAACAAATGCTTTAACACCTTGTGTGTGTTCATTGCCTATTCATACGGAGATGGATGCGGAACAATTATCTTATATTGTGGAAGGCGTAAATTCTTTTTTCAAATAAAAAATGAATAAATGAAAATAGCAGTAGTAGGCACAGGATATGTAGGGTTAGTTACAGGAACTTGTTTTGCTGAAACAGGTAACAAGGTTGCTTGCGTGGATATTGACAAGAGTAAGGTAGAAAAATTAAGTGGTGGACAGATAACCATTTATGAGCCAGGTTTAGAAAAGATTTTCTTAAGAAATATCAAAGAGCGTAGATTAAAATTTACCACTCAACTAGAAGAAGCAATAGAAGATGCGGAGATTATTTTTTTAGCATTGCCAACACCTCCGGGAGCGGATGGTAGTGCGGATTTAAAGTATGTGTTGGGTGTGGCGGATCATTTGGGAAAAATATTAAAAGGCTATAAGGTAATTGTAAATAAAAGCACGGTGCCAGTGGGTACTGCGGATAAAGTAAGTGCTGCGATTGCAAAAAATTACACAGGTGAATATGATGTAGTAAGCAACCCCGAGTTTTTAAGAGAGGGGGTTGCGGTAGATGACTTTATGAAACCCGACCGAGTAGTAGTGGGAACAAGATCAGAGCGCGCGAAGAAATTAATGAGCGACTTATATGCACCATTTGTAAGACAGGGGAACCCTGTGATATTTATGGATGAGCGTAGCTCAGAATTAACGAAATATGCTGCAAATAGTTTTCTTGCTACAAAGATATCTTTCATGAATGAGATTGCTCAATTGTGTGAGCGCATGGGAGCAGACGTGGATATGGTGCGAAGAGGAATCGGATCGGATGACAGAATTGGCAAACGTTTTTTATTCCCAGGAATTGGATATGGCGGATCTTGTTTTCCTAAGGACGTTCAAGCATTGGTAAAATCCTCGGATGAAGTGAACTATGCTTTTGAGATATTAAAAGCAGTTGAAAAAGTAAACGCGAATCAGAAGTTACATTTAGTAGAAAAGATAAAGGCATACTATAACGGCAACATAGCAGAAAAGCAATTTGCATTATGGGGATTAGCGTTCAAACCCAATACAGATGATATCAGAGAAGCACCAGCACTCAGTATCATTGATGCACTAACAAGTGCAGGTGCCACAGTGACGGCCTATGATCCAGAAGCCATGCCCAATGTAAAAGCACAGATAGGAGACAAGATAAAATACGCGGCTAATCAGTATGACGCATTACAAAATGTAGACGCCTTGATTATTGCTACCGAGTGGAGTGAGTTTAGAACACCCGATTTTGAACAAATGGATCAGCAATTAAAGAGTAACAAAATTATCTTTGACGGAAGAAATTTATTTGATGTTGTCAAGATGAAGGAGTTAGGCTATTACTATGAAAGTATTGGTAGAGCAGGATCAGATAGATAATCTTCCTAAAAACAAAACATGAGTCAAAAAAGAATATTAATTACAGGAGCAGCCGGATTTTTAGGATCGCATTTAAGCGATCGCTTTATTAATGAGGGTTACTATGTAATTGCCATGGATAATTTAATCACGGGCGATTTGCAAAACATTGCACACTTAAGAAGCAACGCAAATTTTGAGTTTATTCATCATGATGTGACCAAGTATATTGATATTGAAGGAACACTAGATTATATTTTACATTTTGCATCCCCTGCAAGTCCTATTGATTATTTAAAAATTCCTATCCAAACATTAAAAGTGGGAGCGATGGGTACCCATAATTTATTGGGTTTAGCCAAAGCAAAGGGTGCAAGAATATTGGTAGCAAGTACAAGTGAGGTATATGGAGATCCATTGGTACATCCACAGACTGAAGAGTACTGGGGTAATGTAAACCCAGTGGGTCCAAGAGGTGTGTATGATGAAGCAAAACGTTATATGGAAAGCATTACCATGGCTTACCATACCTTCCACAATGTTGAAACAAGAATCATCCGCATCTTCAATACTTATGGTCCAAGAATGCGCCTGAATGATGGAAGAGCATTGCCTGCATTTATTGGTCAAGCATTGAGAGGAGAGGACATGACGGTGTTTGGTGATGGTTCACAAACAAGAAGCTTTTGTTATGTAGATGATTTGGTAGAAGGCATTTATAGATTGTTATTAAGTGATTATTCAAGTCCTGTGAATATTGGTAACCCCAATGAAATTAGTTTAAAGGATTTTGCTGAGGAGGTTTTGAAACTAACGGGCTCAAATGTGAAAATAGTATATAAGGATTTGCCGGTAGACGATCCTAAGCAAAGACAACCTGATATCACCAAAGCAAAAACTATTTTAGGATGGGAGCCAAAAGTAGATCGTGCCGAAGGATTAAAAAAAACCTACGATTATTTTAAAGCATTACCGCCATCTGAGTGGACAAAACTTCCAAAAGAGTTTACTTCTAAATAGGAATTTCAATTTTACAATATGGCCATTCATAAAATATTAGTTACTGGTTCAAATGGGCAATTGGGGTGGGAATTAGCGCAAGCAGCATCCTCATTTACTCAATTTGAATTTGTATTTGTGGATAGAAACGCAATGGACTTATCAAAGCCAAATGAATTTGAAAGCGTGATTGCTTTATTTGCACCTGATGCCATCATTAATACTGCTGCATATACAACAGTGGATAAAGCAGAAACTGAAAAAGAATTAGCACATATCATAAATGCAGAAGCAGTTGCTTCATTAGCAGGTATTGCCAAAATAAGAAACATCCCATTTATCACTTTTTCCACCGATTATGTTTTTAGCGGAAATGCAACAACTCCTTATTTACCAGATACACAAAGGGAGCCCGTAAATTATTATGGACAAACGAAAGCAGATGGGGAACAAATGGCGATTGCTGCGAATGAAAATACCATCATCATAAGAACCTCTTGGGTGTTTAGCAGTCATGGAAATAATTTTGTAAAAACCATGTTACGATTAATGAAAGATAGAGATGCATTAAATATAGTAGGCGATCAAAAAGGCAGACCCACTTATGCAAAAGATTTGGCCATGGCTACCATTCAATTATTAATTGCTATCAATGCGGGTGCAACCATTAAAGGAGTGTATCACTATGCCAATACAGGCGAAACTACTTGGTTTGCATTTGCCGAAAAAATAAAGGAGCTAGCGGGTCTTGAATGTAATTTATCAGCCATTTCATCGGATCAATTTCCAACACCAGCAAAACGACCATTCTATTCCGTGTTAGATACCCATAAAATAGAAAAAGATTTAGGAATTCAAATTCCTAATTGGGAAATGGCATTAAAACAATGTATCCAACAATTAACTCATTTCTAATGAGACTCAGTTAAACATGACAAAGGAAGCCCTCTTAAAAGATTTGCAAAAAGACACCTATGTAATGATCAAGCCATCACCCTTGCATGGTATTGGTGTATTTGCAATAAGAGATATTCCAAAAGGAACGCGCAACATTTTTTCTCAAGGGATAGGGGAATGGATTAAACTAACTATTGCGGAAGTAGAAGCTTTGCCAAAGCATTCGAAAGACTTAGTTGAGAACCATTGTTTATTTGATGAAGGACATTATTATGTTCCGGATTATGGGTTTAAACTAGTGGATTTAGTTATTTATTTAAATCATTCAGAAACGCCCAATGTAATATCTATTAATGAGGGTGAATTTTTTGAAGCGACCAAGGATATTAAAAATGGAGAGGAGTTATTGGTGGATTACGGTACGATTGTGGACTGTGACGAATAGCAAAGAGTGAGTAGGCTCATGAAAATATTTTATTCAACTAATCTTTATCATTAATTTAAGATTTAACCTGGACTAATTTTATTGCAAATTGTTAGTCATGAAAAACAAAATCTTAATCGCTGTTGATTTAAGTGATCAAACTGCTGGTATTATTAATAAAGGAATTGAGTTAGCAAACAAGTTGGACGCAACTATTTTAATATGTTCCATTATTCCCGTGTATGTGGACTATTTGCAATCTCAAATGGCATTAATACCAACGCAGTGGGACGAAATTTATACTGCCCAAAAACAGCATGCTTTAAAGGAATTGGCCGTTATCAAAGGCAAGCATCCTCATTTACTAATTGATTTTTATGTGGAAGTGGGTAACCCCAAATATGATGTAATTGAAAAAGCGAAATTGGAAAAAGCTAATTATATAGTAGTGGGTACGCACGGCCACACTGGTTTATATCATACGGTAATAGGAAGTACAGCCGAATATATTATAAGACATGCAACGGTCCCGGTTTTGGTGGTACCCATGAATAGGGAAGAGCATTAGTAAAACATGGGCTCATTTTCATATTATTTTAGTATTTTATATAAAATAAATCATATATTTGATGAAATTATTTTATATGAAAAAATTTTTATTTGCGATTGCTTTTTTAGTAGGTGCACAGTATTCTTTTTCGCAACAGACTACCGAGACATTTGATTTAAAAGGAAAAGTAAGATTTGTTGAAGAGTCTAGTTATGAATTTATAGAAAAATTTGGTGAGGTAGAATTAGGTGATTTTTTAGGAAGAGAATGTAAAGTATTCAATGAAAAAGGATTTTTAATCAAAAAATATAAAATTAATGGTAACAAAGAATCTAAAGATACTGTAGATATAGAAATCAATGAATTTATATTTAATGAAAACGGTAAGATTAAAGAACTAAATGAGTATGAGCAATATTCTTATAGATACCCCAAAAAGTTAAAGTACAAAACAAGAAATAAATTTGATGAATCAGGGAAATTAGTACAACTAATTGTTTATAATGGAGACGGATCTTTTCATAACGGGTATGAGTATACTTATGAAAATGATAAAATGGTTGCTCATGAAATTAATAGTTACGGGACTATTATTACACAGTCCAATGATTTAATGGAAGTTTATACACCCTCAATAGATGTTGATCCATTTGTGGAAGGAGGAGATGAAGATGTTTCGTCTAATAAAGATCAACTTGATGCTTATGAGAATTGGATTAAAAGAATAGAATACATTGGGAAAAAACCAGTTAAAGGACATGACCGTAAAATTATTTATTTCTAAAAATTAAATAATTATTAATGAAAAAATTATTTTTTATAACTATCGCTATCCTTTTTGTGAATGCAATTCATGCCCAA
>CANGFA010000033.1 GCA_947453145.1 Bacteroidota bacterium | reverse complement strand
TTACATTAAATGCAGATGGTTCTTATACCTTTGTTCCAGCGCCAGGATTTAGTGGGCCAGTCATTATCACTTATAAAGCTTGTGATGGAAGCACTCCTCCAATATGTGCTATAAATATATTAGAAATATTAGTAACGCCTGCACCAGTAGCTATAGTAAATGTGATAAATCCGGACTTTGGTGTAACTAATTTAGCGGCCCCATTGGCTGGTAATTTAAATACCAATGATATTGTTCCAACTGGAACCACTTATGGTCAACCAGTTAATAATCCATCGAATCCTACTGGGGCAACAATAGTTGTAAATCCAAATGGCACATATACATTTAATGCAACGAAGGCGGGTACCTACACCTACTATATTCCAACATGTGCTGCAGGGCAAACAACTGGATGTCCTTTAGTGCCATTGGTAATTACGGTCGTAGATCCAATGTCTAATACCAATCCGCCAATTGCCAATCCGGATATTGCAACAACAATTATAAATACGCCAGTAACATCAAATGTGCTTGCAAATGATAAAGCTGCAAATTTAGGAGCTAGTTTAAATCCTGCTAGTATAAACATTGCAATTGCTCCCAAAAATGGAACGGTAATTGTGAATAGTGATGGCACTATTACATACACACCTGCGACTGGTTTTGTTGGAACTGATAGCTTAACATACAATGTTTGCGATAATACTGCGCCAACACCAATTTGTAAAACAGCTGTTGTGTATTATACTGTGAAAGCGACAAGTTCAAATCCAGCAACCATTGCTGTAGATGACTTTGCAAATACCTATGCAGGAAATACAGTAGCAGGCAATGTTTTAACAAATGATAAAAATTCTGGAGGCGCAACATTGATCATTTCAAGTGTATCCACGGTACCTGCTAGTAAAGGGGTACTATTGATGAATACAAATGGAACTTATAGCTTTACACCTGCTCCAGGATTTACAGGGCCAATTGAAATTGTTTACACAGTTTGTGGTGGTGCACCTTCAGTTTGTGCGAATGCAACCTTGCATTTATTGGTTACACCAGTGATACCTACCAAAATATTAGATGTTATTAAAGTGGCTAATTCAGCGAAAATGAATTTAGATGGTAGCTTTAATATTGATTTTGTTATAAAAGTCAAAAACTTAACACCTGAATATATTGATAGTGTTTTAGTGAAAGATGATTTAACAAAAGTATTTAAGGATACAAGGGGCGTGTCTGTCGTTTCTATAATTGTATCTGGTAAGTTAATTAAGAATAACAATTACGATGGTATTAGCAATACGGATTTATTATTTATTCAATCAGCTTTGGATGCGAAAAAAGAAGATTCAATTATATTAACAGTTAATGTTCAATCGAATCAGTCGGGTAACTTTGAAAATACAGCTGTTGTGACTGCGCCAACTCCTTTTGGATTTGTACAGTTGAACTCAACCGATCCAACAGTTATTGTTGGAGTAGGAGATACAACACGTAAACCAACCGAATTTGTAATTCCAAAAGTAGAAGTAATCATACCAGGTGGGTTCTCACCAAACAATGATGGCATAGATGATGCTTGGATTATTAAGCGTCCTTATGGAACCAATATTGCAGTGAAGATCTTTAACCGATGGGGTAATGAAGTATACAGTAATGCTAATTACCAAAATGATTGGAGAGGAAAAGGCATTAGCAACTTTATTGGAGAAGATATACCCGAAGGTACTTATTACTATATAGTAGAAGCCACAGACATCACTGGGGTCATTAGGAAATTTGCATCATCCTTAACCCTTGTAAGATAAAAATGCACATGAAAAATTTATATATAACAATCTTGATGGTATGTGCCATGTCTTTTAGCAATGTACTTATCGCACAAACCGAGCCCATGTATTCTCATTATATGTATAATATGTTGGGTGTGAATCCAGCTTATGCGGGAAGCAGGGAAGCAACAAGTATAAACTTCTTTCAACGCAGACAATGGGTTGGATTAAGTGGTGCGCCACAAACTACTTCGGTAAGTGTGGACGGTGCTTTTAACGATAACAAATTAGGTTGGGGTGTACAAGCTTATGACGATAAATTAGGCGTTGAAAAAGCAGACGGAATTAATGCAATGATGTCTACACATATACAAGTATCGGATAATGGCATTTTATCGGGAGGATTAAGTGTTGGCCTTATGAATTACCGAATAGATTTAATGAATGTACAAGGGCGCTATACCCCAAGTGATCCAGCTTTTTATGCCAATTTTAATAAATGGGTTCCCGCAGTTGGCTTGGGTATCTATTATAATACCGATAAATTTTATGCAGGCTTTTCAGTACCCAATGTTTTAAAGTCAAGGTTAACTGCATTTGATGTAATGAACTCTGGTATCCAAAAAATAAATAACACTCATTTATTTTTCACTACGGGTTATGTATTTGATATAAATGAGGATGTAAAAATAAAACCATCTACCATGATTAAAATGGTGGGAGGCGCACCCATTGAGGCAGATTTAAATACCAATGTTTGGTTAAGGGACTTAATTGGTATTGGTTTTTCATATCGTACAGGAGATGCCATGGTAGGGATGGCCGAAGTACAAGTGAATAATCAATTTAGATTAGGCTATGCTTATGATATGACTATTTCTCCTTTAAAATATTACAATAACGGATCTCATGAATTTTTGCTGAGGTATGAAATAGGAAATAACAAATCTAAGGTTAAATCTACCCGCTATTTCTAAAGCTATATAAATTAAACGCGTAAAGAACAAATGAAACGAATAATAAACATATTACTACTGTTATTGCTAAGTTACCCAATGATGGCTCAGGTTACTACAAATGCTGCAATTGCTCATCCTAAACATGCGGCACGTATATTAAAGCAAGCGGATAAACAAATGAAATTGCTTAGATACGCTTATGCCATTCCTTTATACAAATCTTATTTATACGAAATAGAAAATAAAGTAAAAAGTAAAGACAGTATCGTTTATAAAAATTTAGGAGAAGCATACCGTTTAGTAAATCAATATGACAGTGCATTGGTTTATTATAAATTGGCAGTAAACCTTGGTGCCATTGTAGGCAATAAAATTCCTGAATTAGCTGCTATGATAGGTGATTATGAAACAGCAAAAAAAGGTTATGAATTAATCGTGCAAAAAAATAAAAATTTATTTAACGATACACGATTATATGGATTTGCTAATGTAAATAAGTTTTATGCAGACTCTTTAGATTTTAAAATATATAATACAAGCGTAAATACCCCCTATAATGAATTTAATGCGGTTCCATATAAAGGGGGAATTGTTTTTGAATCAAACCGAATTATTACGAACCAAAAAAGGAAAAGAAAAAACATTGTAACACCTGAATTTGCTTGGGATGGCTTAGGTTTTACGAGGTTGTATTATGCCAATAATGCTAAAGAGCTAAGAGTAGATACTAGCGCGATAGGCCAGTGGAAAGAGAAGCGTATTACTTTAAAGGAATTGACAAAGGGAACAAGCAATGATACAAGAATATTGGATAAGCCGTTGGATTATGTAACACTAACTAATAAACAAGATAGTTTAGTTCAATTATTCTCTAAGCAATTTGGCACGAAATTAAATATTGGTGCTATTAGTTTTACAGAAGACGGAACAACTGCATATTATACCCGCAATGGACATAAAACCAAACAAGGTTATTTATTAGAGGTATGGGAAGCTAAATTTAAGGATGGTCGTTGGCTGCCTAGTATGAAAATGTTCTTTAACCGTAGTAAGTACAATTATTTTCATCCAGCAATCACACCCGATGGGAACAGATTGTATTATGTATCAGATGAAGCAGGAGGATACGGGGGTACCGATATTTACTTTATAGATAAAAACGAAGATGGTTCTTGGAGGCCTACATCAAATATTGGACAAGTTGTTAATACCGTAGGCAACGAACTTTTCCCAAGTTTTTATGATGGCACTTTGTTTTTTAGTAGTAACGGACATGCTGGACTAGGGGGATTGGATATTTACAGGCTAGCTAGGGATGCAAGAGGGGATGCTACTGTAAAGAACTTAGGTTATCCTATTAATACCAATAAAGATGAGTTAGGTTTTTCAGTTAATGGTCAAACCGGATTCTTTAGTTCTAACCGATTTGGGAGTGATGACATTTTTTCCTTTGACTATGCGCAAGCATTCATTTCAATGACAGGTAAAGTGGCCGTGGATAGTATAAATGCACCAGGTAAAAAAGTGTATTTAACGCAAAGAACTGAAATTGGTAGAATACAAATTATTGATAGTGCAATTGTAGATAAAAACGGTTCATATACTTTTAAAGCAAGACCCAATAGAGACTATAACATTGTAACATATGACAATGATGGCGTAAAATATGAGACTTCGGTTAAATCCAATGATTTTGTAAAAACCGATGACAACTATGCAAAACAATTAAATCTTATTAATATTCCTTTGTCTGCAACTGAAAGACAAGCTAAAAAAGCGAAACAAGATGCAATCATCGCTGCTCAGGAAAACCAAAATACCTACAATAGATTATATGCAAAAACGGTTGATTCCTTAATGAAATTAAGTAAGGAATATGTTGAATTACATCATCCGTTTAACCAAGTGTATATAATTCAAAAGGATTTAGATAGTTATTATAACATTATAAATAAAGTGAAGAAGATGCGTGGTCGCGAGATAGTAATTGTATCCGCAACCGACTGTAATGGAACCGATGAGTATAATGAGGATTTATCGCAACGAAGAGCCAAACGAATTTTCAAAACTTTAAATGGCATTGCGAATAATAAGGTTATTATTAGACATGTTGGCGAAAGAGAACTCTTAAAAGCTTGTGATGATGTTAAGAAGAATATTGAAGAGCAGGTTGTGAATAGATATAGTTATGTATTTATCATGGATAAAAAATAAACTTTACAGAATATGATAAAGGAGATTAAAATTTTAAGTAGTGCAGAATTATTAGCCAACTTGGCTACACGAGAAAGAGAAGTATTCGATTTAGTTGTTACTGGCAAAAGGACTAAAGAAATTGGCGATTTACTAAATATTAAAGCAAACACGGTATCAACAATAAAGAAAGTGATATTTAGGAAATTAAAGGTTTCAACTAATATTGAACTCTTTAAGATTGCCCAGGAGTGTCAATTGGTATAATTAAAAATTCATTTCCTAAAGCTGTATTCGTAAACTTCCAAATACGCCAAAATTTTGAATAGGTTGCATTCTGCTTGCAGAATAATTAGCTGGATAAGGAGGGGCTTTTCTCCATACAAAATCGATCCTAAAGAATTTAAATATATTATCAAACCCAGTTCCAAATTCTAAATATGTATGATCCCTCAGAGATCTTAATTGGTAAGCACCTAATTCAGTTCTGTTAAATACTCTATTGGAACTATTCATATTTCCCCATACACCTTTTATATTCCAAAACTGACGGATACTTGTCTTTCTTAAAAAAGGAACAAGATTAATTAATTTTTTCTCAAAGTTATGTTCTACCTGAAAACCTGCATAGGTATCACTATAGTATTCAAATCGGTTCATTAAATTAAACCCATTTCTATTATAAACAAATACTTCATTTCCTGGATGTAACTCTAGTAACATAAATGGCAAGCTATCACCATAAATTTTACCACCATAAACATTGTAATTAATTACTCCTAAGCTCGGGATTCTAAATTTCTGATTAATAGAAGCACTTAATTTAGTATAATTGTATTTACTTCCCACAAGACCATTCACGGCTTGATTTATATTAAACTCATAAATGGGTTTATTCCCTTTGAATCTTATTTTTCTTCTATTGGTTTCTATTTTCTTTTCACCTGGTGCGTATCTAATGCGATATAAAATATTAGCATTGATAATTTGTCCATCCGTAAAAGTATTTCTATTGGGGAGTGGGGTAAACGGCTCATAATCGGTTCTACTTAAAATAATGTTATTGGAGAGTCCCGATTCCCAATCTTTATTAAAACTTATTTTGAATTCTTCTATACCCAAAAATTTCTGAGGAATTCCTGGCCTTCTAAATAATTGTGAAAAAATATTATCCGTTGTAATGTCTTCTTCACTAAATCGAACTCTTCCATTGTCCAAGTCTTTTAAATAGGAAACTTCGGTACTAAAACCTTTTATCTTTTTAAATTTGTATAAAAAACCTAGATTTTCTTTAAAAGTTTTATCTTTTATTCCATAAGCCAAATAACCATATAATCTTAACTGTTTACTGAACTGTTCGGTAGTTCCTAGGTCAAATCGGAGCCTTGTTTGTTCTAATTGGTTTCCACTTATCCATTTATACCATGGGCCTATTTCAATAGGACCATATTTTCGGTGCCCGTCTACAATAAACTCTATATTTCGTGTATACTCTTTAAAAACAGGAATTGTTTTTAAAGTATCTATTAATTGAAGAATGTTTTGCTCATTTCTATTTAAAGTATCATGCCTATTGGAATTCCAAAACATTTTGTTTTGAGAGGTTGCTTCCTCGTTATAAATGGTTTCAATATTTTTTTTGTTCTTATCAAGCTCTTTGTTAATTATTGTTTCATCGAAATTAAATTTTTGATAGGAATTACTTTTCCTAACAATTAAGGTGAGTTTATCTTTTGGGAAAGGTGAGAAATCAACATTAATTTTATCTTTTGAGAATATTAATTTCCCCGAACTAAGTTGTTCAAATTCTTGAGAAACATTGAGTCTATTCACAAAATTAACATCAGCAGTTGGCGATATGTTTAAATTTATTTTATGAACTGCCCATGTGTTAGCATCAATCCATGCATCACCTATAAATGTATTTTCCCCTTCATTTAATGGGGAGAAGAGAAAGTGAAATACTTTTATACCTTTTATATATTGAGTGTCTGCGCCTCTATATTTATAAAATTTATCCCCGAAATCACTTATTGGACTTATAAATTCTTTACCTAAAATTTTTATGTAATTATCGTATATATTTATTTTTTGGTTTACTCCGCTTATCAATTGCATCATTGTTTCGCTTTTAATTCCATGCGATTGAGATGCTTTAATTATCTCTTTACTTTTATTAGGATCTTTTGAATAATAAAAATCAGATAAGGTTTCCGTCATTAAAAAAGGAAGAAATGGCTTTTCGTCCGATACACTATCTATATTATCTAGTATAAAAGAGAATTGTTTTAAGAAAGAAATATTGCTAAAACTATTTCTATTAATATTATTTAAGTCAAGTTCTAGTTTATTGTATATTTCACAATTGTATTTTGAATAATTATATGGATTATTTTTTTCCTTGTATTTGATTATTTGCTTCCACCATCTTAATCCTTTATTAAACCTAGATTTTACTGTTACGCCTTCATTGGTATTAATATTATCAAGTGTAAGTTTATATTTTAGTTTCTGGATATCGGCAATGGCAAATTTTGATCTTTCAAATCCTACATAACTAATAATTAAAGAATCATGAGGAAACTTTGATAGGTTAATGGTATAGTTCCCAAGACTGTCTGTTACCACACCATTTTTTGCTATTTTCCAATGAAGGGATGCATAAGGGATGGGTTCTTTCGTGAATCCATTTAAAACCATCCCTTTAATAAGGTTATTAGTTTGCGCATTGGACAGACCAACGAAAAATAATAGGGCTATTAATAAGGATAAACGCAAATTCATAAGAAGACTATAAAAATACGTTAGAAATCTATTAAATGTATATTTTGTTGAATGCTTAATCCTTTATTTATCAACAATGTTTAGACATTGATTCAAGGAGGTTATAGCGCTTTAAATTTGGTACTCATTGAATTTATTTCTTCCTAAAAATGGCTTTAATATATTATAGTATATTTATATTTACAAACAGTGTATGGAAGATTTTAAGAGTAACCAAAATAACTATGAAGAAAGTAGACTTATATCCCTTTTAAAAGAGGATAGTGAATATGCTTTTCAATTGATTTATGACAAACATCGAAATCGTATTTATAATACAGCCATTAGGTTCTTAAAATCACCCATTATAGCCCAAGATGTAGTGCAGGAAGTTTTTTTAAAATTATGGTTCGAAAGGAATAATATTAATGAATCAAAACCCCTTGAGGCTTGGCTTTACACCGTAGCTAAAAATAATATTCTAAATAAGTTACGCAAAATTGCAAGTGATTGGAAAGCCATTGATAATTTGTCAAATTCGCAATTACAAACTATAAATAACACCGATTTTAAGCTAATAGATAAGGATTATAAACGTTATTTAGATCTTGCACTTTCTCAATTATCTGACCAGCAAAAAATGGTATTTACACTCTCTAGGGAGGAGAAACTAACATATATACAAATTGGTCAAAAAATGGGCATTTCTCCCTTAACAGTTAAAACCCATCTTTCCCGAGCCTTATATACCATAAGAAAACAATTAGCTTCCAATGGAATTCTAATTATTTTCCTGGTTTTAATGTTTTTTTTAAGTTCCTGTACTCCATAGATTAAACTTAAGTGTATTATAGTTGTACCCTTAGAATAAGGTGTTTAATTTATGAAACCTAACAGTCGTTTACATTATTTGTTAAATAGGTATTTAAATGGCGATATTGATTTAAAAGATCAAGATGAGTTATTTGAATTAATTTCAAATGAATCTAATAATTCATTGATTGCTAGTGAAATAGAGCAGGATTTATGGAATGGCGTTGAAAATGCACCTACTTCCTTGCCTCCTTATGTTGCCGAAGATATTATCAGAAATATTTTAAAATCAGAACCAGCTGTCAATCAAATCATTGGTGTTAGTTCAAAAAAGGCTCCCATTTTTAAAATTTTGGCTATTGCAGCCGCTATTTTAGGCCTGATTTGTTTGGGCTATTTTTCTAATACGAATAAGGATAAAACAAGTTTTGAAGCCATTATTCCTCAAAATATTGCCTTTTTTGTAAATAATTCTAATACAACACGTGAAGTGGTATTAAGTGATGGTACAAAAGTTATGTTGGAACCTGGAAGTATTTTACATTTTGACAAAGAATTTAAAGGAGATAGCCGGGAGGTTTATTTAGAAGGTGGGGCTTTTTTTAATGTCAAAAAAAATCCCAGTAAACCATTCTTAGTTTATTATAATAACATCGTAACTAAAGTTTTGGGAACAAGTTTTAAAATTGGAATGAATAAATCAAATGGGCAATTTGTTGTAGAAGTAAAAACAGGCCGAGTTCAGGTTTTTGAAAATGTGAAACTAACAAAGTCTGAAAATAGTATTACACCAGTAATTATTACACCCAATCAAAAAGCGATTTATGATAAAAGCTCCAGAAGGTTTGAAACTACTATTGTAAGTTATCCCACTCAGGTTACACCAAGTGAAGAAACGGCAATAATAGAGCCACATCCTTTATTATTTGATCAACAAAAATTGGTGAATGTTTTTGGACAGATTGAAAAAGTATATCAAATTGAAATAACTGTAGAGAACTCAGATTTATATAACTGCGTATTCACTGGAGATATATCAAATTTGGATTTATTCTCAGCACTTAAAATTATTTGCATTACGACCAACTCGGAATATGAAGTCAATGGTACTAAGATTCTGATTAAAGGTAAAGGATGCAACCATTAAAATTAATTATTAACTATTTTTTGAACTAAACAAAATTCAATTATGAAAAAAAAGCAACAGTTAGTTGCTTCAATTATGAAAGCTATGAAAATTACATTTATTCAATTAGTCATATCTATCATCTTTGCAGGAACTCTTTTTGCAAATGAGGCAAAAAGTCAAGAAATTCTTGAAAAATCATTTTCTATTAAAGTAGAAAAAGTGGAACTTAAAAAGGTAATTAATGAAATTCAGAAACAAACCAATGTTCGATTTTCATTTAGTTCCAATTCTGTTAACTCAAACAAAATAATTAGTTACAATGTAGCTTCTAAAACTGTTTCAGAATTTTTGAATGATTTAAAAAGACTGTACAATATTGATAATAAGTTTATTAACGACCGAGTTATTTTGTACACGCCAGTTGAAAACGGCACTTCAGAAAAAACAACTAAACCGCTTGATGTGGTAGTCGTGGACAAAATTATTACCGGTAAAGTGGTAAATGAAAAGGGTGAGGCGTTGGAAGGTGTAACTGTGAGCGTAAAAAGTAAGAATATAGCTACGCAGTCTACTTTAGATGGTAATTATTCGCTTAAAAACATACCTGAACAAAGCACTTTAGTATTTTCTTTCATTGGCTATGCTTCTTTTGAAGTAAAAGTGGGAAGCAGCAATAAAATTGATGTTACTTTAAAACAAGCCAATAACAATTTAGATGAAGTGGTGGTAGTTGGTTATGGAACGTCGACAAGAAGATTAAATGTGGGAACCTATAGTACTGTTAAAGGGGACGCACTTGCTAATCAGCCTGTTCAAAGTTTTGAATCTACCTTAAATGGTAAGGCTACGGGTGTAAATATGATTGCAAACTCGGGTGTAGTGAACCAAGCGCCCGTATTTAGAATTAGAGGTGTCAACTCTTTGTCACTTAGTTCATATCCATTAGTAGTAGTGGACGGTGTGCCGGTCTATGTGGAAGATATTAACGTTGGAGGAAATGCTTCCAATAACCCATTGGCATTTTTGAATCCTAATGACATTGAATCGGTAGATATAGCCAAGGACGCTGCTGCTACCAGTATTTATGGTAGTAGGGGAGCAAATGGCGTTGTTTTTATTACTACCAAAAGTGGTAAATCAGGAAAAGCTAAAGTTACTTTAGATGTCACTTTTTCATCAAGCGAAGCAACTAGATTAGCTGAAATTTTAAATGGAGATCAGTACTTAGAAATTAAAAATGAAGGTTTAGTAAATGCCAATACCTACAATGCTTCAACCAACTATTATGGTAACTCAACTGGGCCTGATGGCAATATTGTAAGAACCAATTGGTATGATTATATATTCAGAAAAGCTTCTGGGCAATCACATTCAGTGAGCATGTCTGGTGCAAATGCAACAACTAAATATTTCTTTTCAGTATCCTATGCTAATCAAGAAGGTATCTTAAAAGGGAATGATTATGGAAGAAAGTCAGTTACCTATAATATAGATCATAAAGTAAATAGTTGGTTATCAATTGGATCAAAAACCAATTATACCGATAACGTAACTACTGCTATTTTATCAACAGGTAATGGAGTAAGTTCAACTGCATCTAACTCGGTTGCTTACCGACTAGCATTGGTTGCAGCGCCAATCATTGGGCCTTACAATAAAGATGGTTCTTATAACGTGAGTGGTTTAAACTTGGCATTAATGGATAACCAAGGACACTTAACTTCTCAAACGAGAATGGGTTATACCAATCCGGTAATTACATTAGCTTATAACGACGATAATACAGCCAATAATTTTATTCAATCAAATGTATATGCTCAATTAAAGCCAACAAAATGGTTAACTTTTAAAACATTGTATGGTTTAGATAATATTAGTAGTAGAACCAATCGTTATTTTGACCCTAGAACAAATGAAGGAAATACTGCATTGGGAAGTGCTACTGGTATTTCTTCCAAAAGAGAAAGTTATACTTTAACAAACACTTTAACAGCTGATAAAAGTTTTAAAGATCATTCAATTAATTTATTATTAGGACAGGAAGTACAAAGTAAAACAGGTGATCAGTTTGGTTTAATTAGATCAAATCAATCAGATCCTTTTTATTCTAATATACAAGGTGGTTTTTCTACAATTGCAGTTTCAAACACTTCAAACCAAGTGTATTACAAATACTTTAATTCCTTATTTAGTAGACTACAATATAACTACCAACGTAAGTATTTCTTAACAGGTAGTGTTAGAAATGATGAGTCTTCCCTTTTAGGAAAAAATAATAAATCTGGTTTATTTTACTCTTATTCTGGTGCATGGGATTTGACCAATGAAAACTTCTTTAAAAATTCAAGGTTATCTAATGTATTTGAAACCTTTCGTTTAAGAGCTAGTTATGGTAAAGTAGGAAACTTAAGTGGTATCAGTGACTATGCATCCCTTACCAATTATTCTGCTAACTTATATGGTGGTTTACCAGGTTTGTATTTTTCTACTGCAGGTAACCAAGACCTTGCTTGGGAGACCAGTAAGAAATTTGATATTGGTTTTGCTTTTTCGATGTTAAAGGGCAGATTATCAGGAGACATTTCTTACTATAAGAACAATATTGATGGATTAATTTTTGGTGTACCTACTCCGGCTTCTGCAGGTTTACCTGGTACTACTGTGAATTCAGTTTTATCTAACGTTGGTTCTATGTACAATAAAGGAATTGAAGTTTCCATTAATGCCATTCCAGTACAAACTAAAAACTTTACTTGGTCAACTAATTTTAACTTCTCGTCTAACGAGAATATGGTTACTTCTTTATCTCCAACTGTTCCTAGTATTCTATATGGAAATGTGGGCGGTTCAACCGACTGCGTTTCAATCACATTACCCGGCTATTCTGTTGGTATGATTTATGCTATTAGAACAGCAGGGGTAGATATAAACAGTGGTAGAAGAATTTTCTTAGATGGTAATGGAAAGAAAGTTTTATATGAACAAGTTCCAGTGTATGGAAAAAACCAATGGGAATATGAAGACGGCACAAAAGCACCCGCTATTGCTACTGCTACGGATGCTGTTGTCTATAAAAATACAACACCCAAAATTTATGGTGGTTTAACAAATACATTTAATTATAAAAGAGTATCATTAAGTACCTTATTTACTTATCAATTTGGAGGTTATATGTATTATGGAACACAGGGTACTTTAATGGATGCAAGATTTGCCAATAACTCCACTATGATTTTAAGACGTTGGAGAAAACCAGGTGATTTAACCGATGTTCCTAAAGTTCAAGACGGTGACTTCACATCTTGGGGTTATTCATTGCCATTAACTTGTAATGTTTATTCAAGTGATTACATTAGATTAAAAAATGTGACTTTGTCTTATTCACTACCTGAAAAATTAATGAAAAGAGCTCAAATTGCGGACATGAGTATTTTTGTAAGTGGTCAAAATTTGTTGTTATTCACTCCTTATCCAGGAGCAGATCCGGAAGTTACAAGTACGGATAACTCATCTGCTACGCAAGGGTTTGATCGTAACATGATGCCAAATGCAAAAATTTATACCATAGGATTAAAAGTAAATTTTTAACATAAAAAATAATTTTAATCAAAATTTCAATACAATTTAGATATGAAAAACATTAAATATTTTAGTCTACTTTTAATAGTTGCCGTATACACAATTTCGTGTACAAAGACAGTAGATTTAAATCCGGTTCCAACTACATTAATTGCAGATGCTTCTGCTTTTGAAACACCTGCAAGAATTTCTAACCAAATTAATGGCTTATATGCCACTTTTAAAGGCACAGGTTTATGGGGGAGTGATTATATTTTGTATAGTGAAGCCAGAGCTGGTGAATTTATTAGTACTAACCAAAACCCGTTACAAGGAGGTTTAACCTACATGATGCTTACCGATCCTGGCACAACAGACGTTAATATCGTTTGGCAACAAGCCTACCAAACAATTAATGCATGTAATGTATTTTTAGATGGTATGGATGCTGCCGGCAAAAAAGTGGTTGGTGATAGCTTATACAACAATTATACAGCAGAAGCCAAAGTTTTAAGAGCTGTTACTTATTATTCTTTATTACAATTGTATGCTAAACCATATAGGGATAATGCAGGTAAAAATCCAGGTGTACCATTAAGATTAAAAGGGAATACTGGTTTGGCTGATTATAATTTGGCGAGAAGCACGGTAGATGAAGTATATCAACAAATCATTAAAGATTTGAATTACGCAGAAACTAATTTGCCTTCAAAATATGCCACTGCTGTATTGAACACTACCAGAGCCCAAAAAAATTCAGTAATTGCATTTAAGACCAGGGTATATTTATCAATGGGAGACTATGCAAATACCATTGTAGAAGCAAATAAATTGGTATCAACCGCTGCACCATTTGTAACTACGAATACTGCAAATACAACACATTCTTTACCTGCAGATATTACAACGGTATTTAAAACACCGTACACTTCTACAGAATCAATGTTTTCAATCGCATTTGCTTCGGGAGATGCACCAGGTAATTCACTTGCAACTAATTTTTTACCCAATTCAGCAGATGGTACTGGTTTAGGTTCTGCTGGAACGGGACAATTTTATGTTTTCGCATCTGGTATTGTAAGTGATGCTACATGGAAAACAACTGATAAAAGAAGAAACTTTATTTTCACTACAGCTTCTGGAACAAACAAAGGAAGACTATGGTGTTCAAAGTTTGCAGTGGGGACACCTTATACGGACTATATTCCAGTAATTAGATATTCTGAAGTATTATTAAACCTTGCAGAAGCTTTAGCCAATGTAAATGGTTTAGATACTAGAGCAACTGCCATTTTAAATGCGGTAAGAGGAAGATCAGATGCGACTACTATTTTTAAACCAACTGATAAAACTGACTTATTAAACAAAATCTTAAATGAACGTAGGATTGAATTTTTTGGAGAAGGCATTAGAAACGGCGATTTAATGCGCTTAGGATTGCCAATTCCAGCAAAAACACCTACTGGGGCAACACCAGTGCCAGCAGCTAATCCAACGGATGGTAACTATATATGGCCTATTCCAAATAATGAATCTTTATACAACAAACTTATTGGACAATAAGTAATATTGGAAAATGAAAAAATTAATAATAACTACCTATCTGTTTATTTTTTCAGCAACCGTATTTGCACAAGCATTTACGGTTGCCGAAAAAACAGCATGGGAAAAACAAGCTAATGCCATTCAAATTATTCGTGATCAATGGGGTGTTCCGCATGTTTATGCCAATACAGATGCAGATGCCGTATTTGGAATGATGTATGTTCAGTGCGAAGATTTTTTTAGTAAAGTAGAAGATGTTATTATTAGTAGAATGGGAAGAGAGTCAGAAGTGGAAGGAAAATCGGCTATTTACAAGGATTTGTGGTCAAGACTTTACGTGGACACCATAAAGGCGAAAAAGTTATATAGTCAATGCGATCCGTATTTAAAAAAACTATGTGATGCTTATGCTGCTGGTATAAACTATTACATGCTAAAGCATCCGAGTGTCAAGCCAAAGTTGTTAACCCGAATTAATGCATGGGTGCCCTTATTAAACAATATTCCCTCTGTTATTAATTCAAATTTAACCGAATTGGATATCAGAAACATGTATCCAATACCTAGCCTAAAAACTACAGTATATACTTCGCCATTTAAGGAAGATGTACATGACGGTTCTAATGGTTGGGCTATTAGTGGGATCAATACAAAAGATAAAAATCCCATTTTACTAATTAACCCGCATTCTGAATTCTATAATAGAATCGAAGTTCAGTTGGTTAGCAAGGAAGGATTGAATGTATATGGCGCGCCATTTTTAGGGGAGTTTAGCATTTTTCAAGGATTTAACGAGTTTTGTGGTTGGATGCATACGGTTACTTTATCCGATGCAAAAGATTTATACACCGAAACAGTTAAGCCCATAAATGGGGGCTATGTATATGAGTATGACCAAAAGTGGTTACCCATAGATTCTACAAAGGTTACCATTTTGTACAAAAATGGGACTTCAAAAGACAGTGTAACTTTCACAACGTATAAAACACTTCATGGGCCTGTTGTTGCTAACAGAAACAATACCTGGATTGCTGCTCAATCCATAAATGAAAATATTGAATTACTAAATGTACATTGGAAAATTACGAAGTCTAAAACTTTTAAAGAATTTAAAAGTTGGTTAGATAAAAGAGTAATGACTGGTACCAATACGATTTACGCCGATAAAACAGGCAATATTGGTTATTGGCATGGGAATTTTGTTCCAATTAGAGATCCAAAATTTGATTATACATTACCTGTTGCTGGAAATACTTCGGCTACCAATTGGAAGGGTGTACATGCATTAAATGATATTCCTAATTATGTTAATCCAAAAAACGGGTGGGTGCAAAATTGTAACTCAACACCTCTTTATGGAATCGGCATATATGACACCATCATGGCTAAAAAGCCTTACTATATGTTACCAGATGGTCATACGCCAAGAGCAGTTAATGCAGTAAGACAACTAAGTACCATTAAGGATGCCACTTTGGATACCATACTTGCTATGTGTCACAGTCCATATCTTGCAAATGGTCAAAAATTTATTCCTAGTCTTATAAAATCGTATGAATTATTAGGTAGTCCTGAAAAATATAAAGCGCCTATTGATATTTTAAAACAATGGAATTTTATTGCGGATACCAACAGTGTTGCAACCACTTTGTCTGTTTTATGGGTAGAGAAAGTTTTACAATACAACTTATCAAAATTAAAACGACCTCTAACCAATGAAATAAGTTATCCATTAACAAACGGGTCAACAATTAATTTAGATAACATCTCTTCCAATTTACAAATAGACTTTTTGGATAGTGTGATGAACGATTTAAATAAGGATTGGGGATCTTGGTCAATTGCTTGGGGTAAACTAAATCGATTTCAAAGAAATGCAAATGGGGTAGAACCCTCAGATGCCAATTTTAGTTTAGCAGTTACTGCCGCACCCGCTTTTATGGGTTCACTAAATGCCTATACAAGTAAGAAGTCCAAAACTTCAAAAATTAGGTATGGAACAACAGGAAACACTTTTGTCGCTGTGGTTTCCTTTGGACCAAAATTAACGGCTAAATCCATTTTCACAGGTGGTAGTAGTGCAAATCCAAATTCTAAACATTTTACAGATCAGGCAAATGGCTATATAAATCATCAATATAAAAATGTAAATTTCTATAAAGAAGATGTTATAAAAAATACAGAATTAAATTACCATCCGGGTGACAACATCTATTAATTTTATTTTCTAATGAATAAAAAATTTATTGGACTTTTTTTAGTTTTAATTACTTCCGTTTATACTCATGCACAATCTAAAACAACTTGGTTAGGTGCAGGAAAGGCGGTTGATCCTTTCCATTATACACAAGTTAAACATGAATTTTATAATTCTGCAGCTGTGAGTTGTGCGCATCCTTTAGCTAGTTTAATTGGTGCTCAAATTATGAAACAAGGTGGCAATGCATTTGATGCAGGAATTGCTGTCCAGTTAGCCTTATCTGTTGTTTATCCTGCTGCTGGTAATATTGGCGGTGGTGGATTTTTAATAGCAATGAAACCCAATCACCAACTTTTGGCAATTGATTATAGAGAAGTTGCACCTGGTAAGGCTAATAAGGATATGTATTTAGATAAAGACGGGAATGCCCAATTAGATTTATCTCAAAATGGAAGAATGGCATCTGGTGTGCCTGGAACCATTGCAGGATTATTTGCAACTTTGCCTTCTACAAAATTAAATTTTAAATTATTAATTCAGCCAGCAATTGATTTAGCTACTTATGGATATGTTATAACTGAAAGAGAAGCCAATAGTTTAAACTCCAATCAAAAAGCATTTTTAAAAAATAATAGGCATACACCTGCCTTTGTGAAAACAGAAGTGTGGAAAGCAGGGGATACTTTAATACAACCGGACTTAGCTCAGACACTTATTAGAATTAGAGACAATGGAGCTAAGGGGTTTTATGAAGGAGAAACTGCTAAGTTATTAGTAGATGAAATGAAAAGTGGTAATGGTATTATTAGTTTAGATGATTTAAAAAATTATAAGGCTAAGTTTAGAGTTCCACTTTCATTTAAATATGGAGACTATCAAGTTTACGGGTTTCCGCCACCAAGTAGTGGTGGTATCATTTTATTACAAATGATGAAGATGGTGGAACATAGTTCATTTATTAAAAAAGGTTTTCAGACGCCCGAAGCGACTCAAATAATGATTGAAGCTGAAAGGCGTGCTTATGCTGATAGAGCAGAACATTTAGGGGATCCTGATTTTTGGAAAGTACCATTAAAAACGCTTAGCGATTCTACTTATCTATCAAAGAGAATGTCCGATTTTATTCCTGGTAAAGCCAGTAAAAGTGTAGACATTAAAGGTGGTGATATTAAAGAAAGTGAAGAGACTACTCATATAAGTATCTATGATAAGGAAGGCAATATGGTAAGCATTACTACCACCTTAAATGGTGGTTATGGTAGTAAAACTGTGGTTAAAGGTGGAGGTTTTTTGTTGAATAATGAAATGGACGATTTTTCTGTTAAACCTGGTGTTGCTAATATGTTTGGTGCCGTTGGAGGTGAAGCTAATGCCATTGTCCCAGGTAAAAGAATGTTAAGTAGTATGTGTCCCGTTATTGTTACCAAAAATGGTAAACCTTCTATTGTTGTGGGTACCCCAGGAGGTACAACAATTCCCACTTCTGTATTTCAATCTTTATTAAATGTAATTGAATATGGAATGAATACGGACCATGCAGTGAATGAGCCTAAATTTCATCATCAGCATTTACCTGATGAGGTAGGCAGAGAGCCTGGCTTCCCAGAAAATTTGAAAAATACATTAACCCTAATGGGGTATAAACTTACCAATCGTGCTTCCATTGGTAAAACTGAAATGATACATATTCATAATAATAAAATTGAGGTTGCAGCAGATAAAAGAGGAGACGATTCGGTTGCTGGGTATTAGTTTTGGATAGCTCCCTGCGGTCGCATCCTCTTCGCCTAGATTGCTCCCTGCGGTCGCATCCTCTTCGCCTAGATTGCTCCCTGCGGTCGCATCCTCTTCGCCTAGATTGCTCCCTGCGGTCGCATCCTCTTCGCCTAGATTGCTCCCTGCGGTCGCATCCTCTTCGCATTG
>CANGFA010000032.1 GCA_947453145.1 Bacteroidota bacterium | reverse complement strand
TGGTGCAGGATATTGCACTTGATACAATGCTTCCGGGAATCCACCAAAATCATGAATGGTTTTAGGAAAATCCATTGCTGTGATTTGCGTTCCTTTTGTAAACCAATGCGCAGAAACCACTAGTACCGCTTTGGGTGTTGGGATATCTTTAGCAATGCTTGCCCACCTTCTGCTAAATTCAGTATCCTCAATGCCATTCATGGGAGAACCATGTCCAACAAAAAGCACCGGCATAAATGAGGCTGCTCGGGCAAGGTATCTGTAAATGATTTAAACTCGTTTAGGGTATTCATTATCCTTAATATAGTAACTCCTTATAAAACTTACTACTTTTTTATTTTTTTACTGCATACTTTTTAGTTCTAGCATCCTGAATCACCCCTTTCCAATTTAAACCAAAACCAAAATCATATTCATTTCCTTGTGCATCTTTGTAAGGAACCATATCATGCGGCTTGTCTTCAAATTGTTTTTCTACCACACTCATATTTAATGGCATTTGCATTGGCAACAAACCAGATGGTTCCACTTTACCAGAAATAATATCCATTTGAGCATCAATTTGAACCCCAAACTCTCCTACAATTGCATCCACTTCTTTTTCAAACTCTCCAAAAACCATTGGATTGGTAAGTGCGATAGAAACCAATACAGGCTTTCCGTTCATTGCTTTCTTAGTTTCTAAAATTGTGTTTAAGTCCGGATAAGAATTTGATTTAGAAGTTTTGCCTTTGTAAGTTCTATCCTTAATGGTAGAATCAATTACTGGATCACCCGCAGCAATACTGTGTTCGCGTGCATCCACCGCAGTGTAGTCCTTTAATTGTAAACTAATTGGCACATATCCATTGCCGCCTGCTTCTCTGTCTGCTCTGCTATATCCACCACTCATAGGACTTTTAATAAACACCATGGCAAAATCTGCTTTACTTGGATCGTCAGTAACTGTATAATATCTTTTGATTAATTCTACATTAACCGGGTACTCTATTTTTTCTGGAACAGGTGCGCCAAAAAAGTTAAGACCTGCTGGTGTGGTACGTTTAGGAATAAATACAGTTTTGCCTTTTGCAATAGGCAATGTATTGTTTTTATTTTTTATTAAAACAATAGATTTTAACTGAGCATCATAACCTGCTTTCATAAATTCAGGTTTACCAACTATTGCTTTTGTTTCATTTGGATCCACATAAGGATTCTCAAATAAACCTACTCTAAAAATATTTAATAATAAACGAACCGCTGATTGCTCAAAACGTTTGCGCATAAAGGCTTCCCCATATTCTTTCACACCCATTGCATACGCTTCTAGTACCGGTTTAGCATCATTGTTTCCACCAAATTGATCTACGCCTGCCATTAATACTTTATAATGTCTTTCGGCAACGGTTAATTTTTCTGTACCCCAAGATTTTCCCATAAACATATCAGGCTTAGGACCTTCATTTGCAGTTACCAACCAATCGGTACAAACAACTCCATCATATCCATATTTATTTCTTAATAAATCGGTCACTAAATATTTACTATAACCATTACCTACATTTTCGCCATTCTTTGTATCCTGATTGTATGAAATAGTATAATAAGGCATTACAGCAGCCGCTTTTTTAGTTCCTCCATTTAATTTAAAAGCCCCTTCGGTAAAAGTTTTTAAATGCATTTGAAAATTATTACCAGGATACACTGCAAATTTGCCATAGGCAAAATGTGCATCGCGCCCCCCTTCCTCAGGACCACCACTAGGCCAATGTTTTACCATGGCGTTCACACTGTAATTACCCCAACCATCATACGCTTTAATAGCTTGTGGTGAAGTTTGAAAGCCGTCCACATACGCTCTTGCCATATCGGTTGCTAAATTGGGATCCTCTCCGAAAGTGCCTACAAAACGATTCCATCTTGGCTCTGTTGCTAAATCAATTTGAGGAGATAAAGCAGTGGCAATACCCAAAGCTCTATATTCTTTAGAAGCAATGGATCCAAATTGTAAAGTAACATTAGGATCAAAGGTGGCCGCCAAACCTAATTCCTCGGGCCATTGCGAAATTGCTCCACCACTACCCGCATTGTATTCGGCTTCTTTATTAGCGCCATTTCTTGGATCAGAACTGTTATTAGCTGGAATACCCATTCCAATACCCTCTACTAATTTTTGTACATTGTTATTCCAAATAGCTGCTACCTCGGGGCTAGCAAGCGATGTTACTAAAACGTGTCTTAAATTGTCTTTCTTTAAAAATTCAATTTGCTGATCGGTTAGATCATAAGGCTTTGCGCCACTTTCTGCAAAAGCTTTACCTCCATAACTTGCTTTAAACATGCCCATTGGTGGCATGGGAATAGCTTGATGTCCACTGTATAACATTAAACCAGCAATTTGTTCCACCGACATTTTGGATGCCAAATCTTTTGCTCTTGTATTCACATCTAGTCTCCAGTCCTCATAAATATCAACGATAGCATTTTTGTTTAAATCTTTAAAAGGCAACCCATCTTTTAAAATAATTTTCACGCCACTCTCCTTTGCATAGGCTAAGGTAATTTGATTATTTACTTTTATTTTCTGAATGCCCTCTGCTAATGAAGTAGTCGTAAATTGTTGCTGTGCATTTGCAAAAAAAGGTAGGACAAACAGTAGGTTTATTAATTTTTTCATAAAGTTATTTTAAGAATAATCTTGGGCGGATTAGAATTGGTTTATAAATATAATTATTATTGTGTCATTATAACGCAATAAGGGTGAAATTCTTATTCTAATGATTTTCAATAAATTGATAATTATGAATTTAATTATATTTTAAGAAGTGTCATATAGCTTATTTGTGTAAAAAGGTTAAATTTGTATTGATGCGTATAAACACACCCCCTTTCTTCCTTTCGCTAATAGTTTTATTATGTGCATGCAAGCATGATATAATAAATAATTCTACTTTAACGAATGCGGATCCTACGATAATTGTAACCCCACCAATTAATGGCGGCTCCAATAGCACGCCCGGAGTTTCTGATACGGTTTGCTTTAATACCGATGTATTGCCTTTATATGTAAGTTATTGTGGATCATCCGGTTGTCATGACGTTAATAGTCACAGATCCGGGGTGATTTTAACGGACTATACTCATATTATGAATGGTATTAGAGCAAAACAATCATCAAACAGCAATTATTATACCATCATTGGTAATGGAATGCCACCAAGAACTTCGCCTCAATTGACCGCAGCAAATATAGCCACACTTAAAAAATGGATTGATCAGGGTGCATTAAATACGCAGTGTACTAATGTTTGCGATACCACCGTATTTACTTATGCTGGAGCAGTGCAAAACATAATTGCTAATAATTGTGGTGGATGCCATGGAAGCAAGCCCGGTTCGGCAAATGTGTATTTAGGTGACTATGCAAGTGCCAAATCCTATATCACCGCCAACACTACTTTATTTAATAATGCTATTAATTGGACTTCTACATCAGCTGCTATGAATATGCCACAATCTGGTAAAATGGTTGCATGTAAAATAACCCAAATTCAAAAATGGATTAAAGCAGGTTATCCTCAATAATATGAAAAAATATATCTTACCGTATAGCATTATTGGATGTTTTATATTCTTTTCATCCTGCTATTATGATAAAAAGGACCAAATTTATCCTCAAGTAACAACAACTGCTTGTGATACAACAAATACAACTTATGCCGCAGTGGTAGCGCCTATTTTAAGTGCGAATTGTGCAGGTTGTCATGCAAGTTCGGTGGCAAGTAAGAATGGTGCTGGAATTGTATTAGATAATTATACTTCAGTTAAACCCTACGTAACCAATAAACAACTATTAAACTCAATTTTGCAAAATGGTATCGTTCCATCCATGCCTTTAAATTCAGCAAAATTGGACGCTTGTACTATTGATAAAATATCGGCTTGGATAAATAAAGGTGCTTTAAATAATTAAAATTAAATAAAATGAAAAAAATCTCTATCGTACTCTCTATTTTATTAATGGGGGTAGTGGTTCATGTTCATGCACAAGAAGTATTTGCAACCAAAGCAGGTCAAATTTTATTTAATGCTTCCGGAGGAGCAGAAAAAATTGCAGCAATCAACAATCAAGTTGATTCCAAATTTGGAGAGGCAACTGGTCAAATAATATTTGCTGTTTTAATTAAAGGTTTCAAATTTGAAAACCAATTAATGGAAGACCATTTTAACGAGAACTATATGGAATCTAGCAAATTTCCGAAAGCCGAATTTAAAGGTTACATAAAAAATATTAAGGACATTAATTTTTCTGTAGACGGAAAATATGCAGCAAATTTTGAAGGTGACTTAACCATTCATGGTGTAACAAATAAAGTAAGCACAAAAGGACAGGTCGAAGTTGCACATGGCAAACCTACTATTAATGGAGAATTTAGTGTTCTACTTTCTAACTATAATATTAAAGGATCTTATATTGGAGATAAAATTGCAGGTGAAGTAAAAATAAAAGTGAACTGTAAATATTAAAAAAAAATCCAATGCAAATAAAAGCTCTTGTATTTATAGTAACAGCATTTTTGATAGGCAAGCAGGCCAATGCGCAAAACGTTGACTTATTTGCGGAGGATGGGGGTAGAACATCAGACATTATTACATCCACTTTTAAATCTACAAGGGTTGTAAATGGTCAGTCCATTGAAAACGCAGGAGCAGGCGTTTTAGATTTTAGAATTTCACATCGCTTTGGTGCATTAAGTCAGGGAAGTTATAATTTGTATGGGCTGGATCAAGCTACTATGCGTATTGGTTTGGATTATGGTATTAGCAAAAGATTAATGATAGGATTTGGAAGAAGTACCTATGAAAAACAATATGATGGATTTTTAAAATTAAAGCTTGTTCAGCAACAGGACGGTGAAAGATTTATTCCCTTTGGAATAAGCTATGTTGGTTCTGCTATATATAAAACATTAAAAGATCCAGCTACCACTTACGTCCCTTATTCATCAGATAGATTTTCATTTGCACACCAAATTTTAATTGCTAGTAAAATAAATGATTATTTTTCTATTCAATTATCTCCTACTTTAGTTCATTATAATTTAGTGGAGAACGCTAAAATACCAAACGATTTTAAGTCACTGGGTGTTTCATCAAGAATAAGAATTAGCAGACGCGTTAATATTACTTCCGAATACTTTTACCGACTTGATCAATTAGCGGGTTATTACAACCCATTATCCTTGGGCTTTGATATAGAAACTGGCGGACATGTATTTCAGTTACACGTTAGCAATTCAACAGGGATGACCGAAAGAACCTTTATTAACGAAACTGCAGGATCCTGGAGTAAAGGTGACTTATGTTTTGGATTTAATATCACAAGGGCTTTTACGATCAGCAAGCCAAAAGAATTTAGAAATGTAAAATGGTAATTTAAAAAAATTAAATTTTATGAAAAGAATAATTTACACAGTATTATTAATTATTTTACTTGGTGCGGTTACAACTTATTACTACGTGTTTGTATATTCAAAAAATCATCATCGGGATGTGCAACAAGAAACCGCGATTAGCGTTTCAGCAGATAGTTTGGTGGCTGCTTATGAAGCAAGTGATTCAATTGCAAATGCTAAATATTTAAATAAAGCGCTAGAAATAAAAGGTCCTATTGCTGCCAAAGATACCAATGCAGTGGGTCAAGTTACTTTATTGCTTGGTGATTCAGATCCATTTAAAAAAAGAGTTTCTATTACCTTAAATACCAAAACGCCTATTTCCCAAAAAACGGGGGATACCATTAAGGTGAAAGGGAAATGTACCGGAAACTTATCCGATGTAGTCATTACCGACGGAGTAATCAAATAAGTTTTACTTGCCTCAAAAAAATTAAAATTGAACTAGGTATTAACTTCCTAAATTGTTGTAAATTTATTTAAATACTACAATTTATGAAGCTATTTAAACTGATCCCTTTTCTGTTCCTACTTTGTTTTTGTAACCTTATTACGATAGCACAAACTACGAGCGATCTTTTCCAAGCAACCAAGGCCGAAATAGGATTTGAAAAGATAATGCAGGAGGAAAAAGTTGTAGGGTTTTCCGTAGCCGTGGTAAAAAACAATAAAATTGTTTACACACATTCATTTGGAATGCAGGATATCGAAAAAAATATTCCGTTAACAGATAATGCAATTTTTAGGATCGCCTCCATTTCTAAATCATTTACAGCCACTTCTATTATGCAATTGGTGGAAGCAGGTAAAATTTCCTTAGACGATGATTTTAGTAAATTAGTGGGTTTCCAAGTACGGAATCCAAAGTTTCCGTCTACTGCGATAACGCTTAGAATGGTTTTGTCACATACATCTTCCATTAATGATAGCGAAGGGTATTTTACATTGGATGCTATTAATCCGGCCAAGAATCCAAATTATGCAAAATGCTATAATAATTATGAACCTGGCAAAGGTTATGTTTATTGCAATTTAAATTTTAACATGACTGGAGCTGTTATTGAGCGCGTATCTGGTGAAAGATTTGATTTATATGTGAAGCATCATATTTTGGACCCCTTAGGTTTGTATGCAGGTTATTGCGTAGACTCATTGGATAAAACAAGGTTTGCAACCTTATATGAATACGATAAAGATGCTGCAAAATTTGTTGCTCAGCCCACTGCCTATAATCCAAGAAGTGAAGAAATTAAAAATCATATTTTGGGCGAAACCACGCCTGTTTTTTCACCAACGGGTGGAATGAAAATATCTGCCAAGGACTTAGCCAAATATATGATCATGCATGCTCGTAATGGGAAATTTAAAGGAGGTAGAATTATCTCCAAAAAGAGTTCCATGGAGATGCAGACAAAATTGTCCAATGAGGAAAATTATGGCCTTGCTTTAGAAACAACCAGTAAATTAATTCCAGGTGAAACCATGTGTGGTCACACTGGATCAGCATATGGACTTTATAGTGCTATGTTTTTTAATGTCAAGAAAAAATTTGGCATTGTTGTTATTTGTAACGGTTGCGGATCTACTTATGACTCCGGGTTTAATACAGTTATTAAAAAAGCAGTCAATAATTTATATGACTCATTTATCAAATAATACAACTTCCTTCTATATATAGCTACATTTTACTATCTTGGACACCTTAAAGAAACACAATTTGGGTTATGGCAATTTTGGCTCCTTTATTTGGGATTTTTACTTCCTTTATTCTCATCTACTATCTAAGTTCGCTAAATAGGTCTAATATTTTTTTAGCATTATTTTTTCTTTGTTGCAACTTAGTGGTATTGGTCTATTTTGGATTGCACTTTTCTAAAAGTATTTTTTGGGAGGGTTTTTGTTTTGTCAATTGGTTGCCGCTTTCCTATTTAATGGGTCCACTTTTGTTTTTTTATGTTAAAACTTCCATTAGTGATCAAACAGAACTAAATAAATGGGACTGGCTGCACTTTATACCAGCTTTGCTATGCTTCATTGCTACATTACCATTTACCACCTTGCCATTTAAAGAAAAAATGGAGACAGCACATAGGATTGTAAATATTACCAATGATTACAGAGTTCAATTTTATGTGATTGATTTTGAGTTTATCTTAATTAGTAGATCCCTTCATGTAATTTTTTACTCTCTTTTATCCTTTATCTATTTTAAATGTATTACACATGAAACTTTCAAATTAAATAAAGTGCTTCCCTCTAATCATAAAGTACTAAACAGATGGTTTTTTATTTTATGTTTTATACAAATTGTAATTGCTAGCAACACATTAGGCAATATGTTGGTTGTGGTCTATGGACATAATTTTTCTTTATTTGGTTTAAGCGGAGATAAGATATTCTCTGATGAACATTTTTTTGGACTCAATGGTATAGGATTCTTTGCTCAAAACTTTTTCTTATTCTTATTCCCTAAAATATTATATGGGAATGTGTCTTATTCTCACGAGGTGGAGAAAGAAGGAATTATTGAAGAGATTAAATCCAATCTACCTAAAAAAATAAAATTAAGTGTACAAATTGATGATTTTGAAAACATTTTAAATACCTATTTAAATGAACATCCTTTTGTAAAAAAAGAATTCAATCTTTCTCAAATGTCGTTTGATCTAAAAATTCCAGAACGTCTTTTATCTACTTACTTTAATAAGGAGCTAGAAATTACCTTTAGTGAATGGAGAAAAAATTTACGAATCGACCATGTCTGTAAATTATTGGAGGAAGGAGAGTCTAAGAATTTAACCATTGAAGCCATATCAGCTAATGCAGGCTTCGCTTCCAGATCTAAATTTATAGATGCCTTTAAAGAACGAAAAGGAGTGACTCCCTCTGTTTTTATAAAATCACTTGGTTAGCCAATTACCAATTGTTTCAAGCACTTCGGGTTCAATAGTTGTTTCTAACTCACCATATTCTTGAACGGTACACTTAGTGCATTTTTGGAATAAATGATTTAACCCTTCAAATTGCTTAGTGACAAAATGTTTATTGCCTCCCTTTTTTAAAGCCGCTTCAATCCCTTTTAAACTTAATGCTGCAGGTACTTGAATATCAGCCGAACCATTGATAGCCAAAACAGGACATTTTACTTTTTGCAAAGTGGGCTGTGGATTATAAGCAGCAAAAAATTTCCACCAATTGGTAGAAAGCGTTTCCGCCATCGTAGTGGCAAACTTATCTATATCGGCTTCGTCACTAATATTGGTGCTTAATTTTACCAAATTCTTATCGGTATTAGCAAACCACTCTTTTACAATTATTTTAGATTTCGAAATGGCATCTTCTTTTTTATCAATTACGATAATCGTTTTCATGAGCTGCTTATATAAAGGAATGTATGCGTCGATTGCTTGTTGACTAATACCGGCCGCTTTTAATACCATTTCATTTTGAACAGCCATTAATTCGTTTATTTCAATGCCTGGACCTGCCATTAAAACAATAAATGCGACCGATTTATTACGAGCTGCCACCATGGGTGCAATTAAACCACCCTCACTATGACCCAACAAACCAATTCTAGTTGTATCAATCATGGCTAAGGTTTTTGCATAATGAATATGCTCTTCTACATCTAAAGCGAAATCGGCAGTGGTACTTTTACTAAAATCACCTGAGGATTTCCCAGCGCCTCTATCATCGACCCTTAAAACAGCAAAGCCCTTTTTAGTCAAATAATCGGCAATCACAGCAAATGGTTTGTGATCAAAAATAGTTTCGTCTCTATCCTGTCTTCCACTTCCTGTAATTAAAATAACCAAGGCATGTTTTGCATTGTCTTTAGGATAAGTTAAAGTAGCTCCATAGTCTAGTTTTGTTTGAATACCTTTATATATCATATTCTCCGAAGCATAAATAAATGGGGGCTTAGGGGTTTGTGGCTTAGAAATAATGGTAGCTGCTTGCCCCTCTTGTAAAGGCGACAAATTTAACGGAAAACTCATACCCGACTGACCCCAACTACCTTCAATGGAATTTCCTTCCGCATTTATTTTACCAGTGTAGCTTGCCCCTATCATTTTTATTTCAATGGTTAGTTGATTGCTTTCCAACTGGGTTTTGGATGATGCGATTCCCATTGCTTTTTGTGCAGGCACATCCCAGTTTGACGAGTATGATTTATCTGTATTTTGAATTAAATGTAATCTTAATTCAATTTTTTGACCGCCTGCATTTAAAATTCCAATCCAGTTAGAAACAATTACTTGGCTAAAACCAGTAATGAACAAGATAATTGATAAGAATAAAAATAAAATTTTTTTCAAGTGCTGATTTTTATAAATGATATTTAAGTGGAATTTTAAAATTCAATGCAAAAGTAAATAATCTACAGCACTTTTTCCATATATACCACTCCTTCATTAGGATTGTGGTAATAAGGGTCAATAGCTGCAAATCCATTTTTTCGATACAAACTTAATGCAGGCAGCATCGTATCCAACGTATCTAGTCGCATAATTTTATATCCAACCTCTTTAGCACTTATGCAAAGCATATCTAGTAGTTTTTGTCCAATTCCTTTCCCTCTATAATTTGGTTTTATATACATTCTTTTTAACTCACAAACTGCTTCATCTATGATGCGATAAGCTGCACATGCAATGGCTTGATTCTTGTCATAAACAAGCAAAAGGCTGCCCGTAGGACTGCCATACATGGTATTAATATTATTTAACTCTTCTGTGAAATTTTGAAAAGCCAAACTTATATTTAATGAGCTCGCATATTCATTAAATAAATTAATTGCATCATTGAGTTCACTTTGATTGGCCGGTTTGGTATATACGTACATGCTTAGTTAGCTAATACTAATATAATTGAAGCAATAATTCCAAGAACTGTTAAAATCACACCACTGCTAAACGCCTTCGTGCCTGGCTTAAACATCCAAAATGCAGAAACGGACATGAAAAACAAGGCAATCGCAAATAGAATAGTGAAATAGTGTATAACACCCTTGCTATTAGATTTATGTAATTCTGTAAAAGGCTTTACCCACTCATACAACTCTTTGGTCGTGAATTTTACAACACCAGTGCTTGCATCATAACTGCCGTCTTTAAAATATAAAACAGTTCCTTCGGACTTTGTAATCTTAAGTTCTTTTTGATTAGCTGCTTTTCCAATTTTAGCTACCTGTGTTGCAGAGTCGGACACTAATCCCTTTTCAATGTTTTTTTCATGTGCGATTTCATGCTTCAAAAAAGACGTATCTCTATATGTTTGAACTACCCCACTTAATGAGTATATAATTACCAAGCCTACAATAAAATATCCAATTTTATTATGCAAGTCGCGCATTAGTTTACGCAGTTTTGTAGCCGTGTTTTCCATAAAGTATATTATTAATTCTTGGACAACAAGTTATTAAAAAAGTTTATTGTTTTCAAAATATTTTGATGAATGGGTTCAATAAACTGTGTTATTAAATTATGAAGTGTTGCCCTAAATAATATTTATAGCTATTTTAATAAAAGGATAAGCAAAGAGCCTGATATCATGATACTAGCACCAATTAGTTTTTTGATGATCCCAAGTTCCTTAAAAAAATGTTTGCCAAATAATACAGAAATTAAAATAGAAACCTGAAACAATGCTAAAGCCGTTCCAACTTGCATATTTTTAAAAGTATAGTTGGTTGCAGCAACCATAATGCCAACAGATAAGGCTAGGCCTAGGTATTTCAAAAGCATTCCTTTGGTCATATTTGAAAATTGGCTTTTGAAGGATTGTTTTGTAAAAACGTATAAAGGAAAAGAAAATAATAAGCCAAAAATACTCCAACCCGCAAACGCATAGATTAAATTTGAGTGTTGGATTACTTTTTTATCCAACACGGCTTGAATACCTGTAAGTATTAAAGCTGCGATACGATATTGAATTGCTTTTTGTGTAAAAATGCTCCATGAAAATTTACCCTCTTCGTTACCCAGCACAAAATAGCTTCCGATAATGATTAGTGCTATCCCAAGCCATCCCCAGTAGTTGGGCAATTCACCAATTAAAAAATAAGCAAAAATAATACCTACTATGGACTTATATGCATTGATAGGACCTAACACAGAAAGTTGACCTTGTTCAAGTGCTTTAATAATAAACCCATTTCCTAATGCACCACAAATGCCACCTAATAAGGAGTAAACCCAAAAGTTTTGAGGTATCGTTTTATATGGAAAATCTTTTAATAAAAATAAACTTCCAAAAGACAATATAACATAGGTTACTAAATTTACGAATAAGGGATGCTGAAATTTAGTTAACTGTTTTTGGAAAACATTAGAAATAGGATTTACAAAAATTCGGGTAACTATAGCAATAATTAAAAATAGCATTACTCCATTTTACTTTAATAAATAAGGTGCTATTGCTTTTTGCCAAATAACATAACCCGCAGGCTTCATATGCAAACGGTCTCCAACATATAATTCCTCTCTCATTTGTCCTTTAGTGTCTAACATAGCATCGTAGATATCAATAAATGCTGCATTCTTTTGTATTGCTATGTATTTTTTGATTAATCTATTCGTTGCCTTTACTTTTTCTTGAATACTTGCACGACTAGGACTTGGCTTAATAGAAATAAAGGCAATATTTGCATTGGGTAGATTAGTTCGAATCATGCCAAACAAAGTTTTAAATCTATTAAATGCTTCAATGGCAGGAATACTATCTGAACTAGCTAAATCATTTTCGCCGCAATAAATAACCACTTGCTTTGGTTGATACGGAAGTACAATATCATAAGTGTACCTAATTACATCGGGTAAGGAGGATCCCCCAAAGCCACGATTGATAATAGTAAACCCAGGAAAATAATCACTTACATCCTTCCACTTAGCGAATGAGGAGCTACCCACAAATAAAATGGCGTTACTAGGAGGTATTTGTGAGGAATCCTTCTTCTTAAAAGAAACTATTTCCTGCCAAAAAGCAGGTGCAAGTTGCGCATGTAAAATCCCAAAGGAAAAAATAAATATTAAAAGGAGGAACCGTTTTTTCATAGTTTGAATAATCGTTCCTCCAATTTAGTAAATAATTATGGATTCATCATATTAAAACCTTGAACAATAGTATCATTATTTGCTTTAAGTCTTCCTTCACTCATTCCAAAAGTAAGTTCTAGTTTACCTTCTTTTAATTGCTCAAAGATGGTTTCAATAAATGCACTCACTGGCGGATAAGCGTCATGAATTCCCTTTCCTCCTAGGTCTGTATTTAAAGCGGGCGGGATCATTTCAATTACTTCAATGTTTGCGTCTTTTAATTGACGTCTTAAGGAGAGTGTGAAAGAACGCATAAATGCTTTGGTAGCACAATAAACTGGCGCTTGCGCTAATGGTATAAATGCAAGCCCCGATGTAACATTAATAATTGTTTTCATAGATGGCAAACCTGCAAATAAATTAGCCAAATGAATAGGCGCTAAAACGTTGGTTGTGATTTCCTCATGTGCTTTTTCGTAAAAGCTTTCAGATGCTACACTCATCCAGTTTTGAATTCCTGCATTATTTATAAGCACATTGGTATCCCCATGATTTTCTTCTACCCAACTTAATAATTCTAATCTTTCGGTCTCGTCCGATAAATCACAAACTTTAGTAATAACAGTTGGAAATTTTGCAGCTGCAGCCGCTAATACTTCTTCTCTTCTTCCGCAAACAATAACGGTATTTCCTTCCTGAATAAATCTTTCGGTTAAGCCTAATCCAATTCCACTTGCGCCACCTGTGATTAATATTTTATTCCCTGATATTTTCATAATGTTAAAAATTAAATAAAAGATTGTGATTTTACAATCTCAAAGGTAAATGTAAAACATTAAGTTGTTATAAAACTGATACAAATCAGTAGAAAATACTATTTTCAATTTAATGAAGTATCCTGCTGAATTAATCGAACTCGAAAATGAATTGAGTATCTATATGCCAGATGCAGGTTTGGTAAAATCTAGCTACGATCAACTGTTAGCAATTAATGCAGCCGAGCCCTTTCCATTTTGGGCGAAACTTTGGCCGGCTTCAAAAGCATTGTCTCAATTTTTAATAAACAACCCGAAATGGATACAAGATAAAGTGGTACTTGAAATGGGCGCAGGTATAGGACAGCCCTCTTTAACCATTGCTAAAACCTGTAAACAATTAGTGATTAGTGATCACAATAAGGATGCTGTTGAACTGATTGAAAAAAATATTTTGCATTTTAAATTAAACAACGCGAAAGCGATGTTATTAGATTGGAATAGCTATAATAATTCCATCCCCGCAGATACCATTTTATTAAGTGATATTAACTATGCCTCCGAAGCATTTGAACCACTATTAAATACCATTGAATATTATTTAGCCAAAGGGACAGTGATTATTATAGCAACGCCTCAACGCATTATTGGCGCTCCATTTATAGAAAATCTACAATATTATATACAGCAAAGTGATATCGCAACCGTTTTAGAAAAGGATACAGAAGTGATGATTAGCCTCTATGTACTTTACAAATAATTTATTAGTAGTAAAGCAAAACCTTAAAAGCAAGCTTCAAAAAAGAGGCATAAAAAGTAAGGGTAACGACTAGGATACTACTTTAACGTCTTTGCAATTTCTCCGTAAGCATTAGGAAGGACTAACTTAAATCTTTCATAAGAAGCATCCGAAATATTTTTATGATCAAAAGGAACAAAATTTACATAGTCCTTTTTTTCACCTGCCACTCTTCCGTATTTATAACCATAGGTAAACCAACCGTCTGGTTGTAATTGCGTTTCAGACAAAGCTGTATTTGGCGTAGTAATAAAGAATCGATTTTGTTGCACAGCTTCATTATTTGTTAACTGATTACTGCGTAAAGCTAAATAGGCTTCCTTAGCGGTTTCAACCGAAGGATCTATTAATTCAACATGTTTAGTAATACAATTGCGGTAACGATATTTATTATCTTTTTTGTAATCATACAATTCGTTCAACACTTTTGCAATGGTATCACGCATGTATGGATAATGCGTACAACCCAATATTAAAGTATTCATTGGTGTTTTAATATCCTGCTGTAACATCTTTTCCAATAATGTCACCAAATGAAAACGAACATAATTAGCAGGGTCATTTAATTGCATATCCAAACAACTTCCTTTATCATCATATTCGCAAAGTAATTTGTTATTAGTTTTATCAAATTTATATGCCGATAACAAAGTGGTATCAATGCTATATAAAGAGTTTTTCATAGACGGTCCCTTGTATTCTTTTCTTGCTTTCGTAATTGTATCAACAAAATAACTCCAATCTCGGTCAATACTTTCAGCAAGTCCAGCTCCACCCTGACTCACCACAGACAACATAGGCAAGCCTTTTTCTTTAGCCATGGCTTGTAAAGTTCTTGGGTATCCTTCCGAAGCTACTGTCCCAGCTGTCGCAAAAACACCAATGGTACCTGCACCAGCTTGTGCTTGATATACCAATGCAGCTTTTGAACCTGCATCAATCACACCAATTACAGGTACTTGTATATTCTCTGCTTTAAACTTTGCTTTAATATCACTTAATGCATATGCAGTGGCGGTGTTACAAGCCAATACAATCATTTTGGTAGATTGCTTTGCTTTATTGGCCTCTAGCAAAAATTGCATATTCTTAAATATATGCTCCTTTAATAAGTCTGTCTTTTTCTCTGCTGCATAATTACCATAAGGCATATTGGCTTGGTCCGCTAAATATTCAAAAAATTCACTGCTAAAGTCTGGTTTACCGTCTGCACCAGGTAATCCAGTAGAATTATTAAAAGCGTCTAAACGCAACATTGCTTCTAAAACCGTTAAACCACCTGTTCCTGAATCAAAAACACCAATAGGTAGGTTTGCCTTGGGGGCATTTGCCTTTTGAGCATTTACATTTGCCGAAAAAGCGATAGTGGTTAATAATGATAGAAAAATGATACGAACTTTCATATTGAATTTTTATAAGGCTAAATTACCAAAATTATTTGAAGTATACTGCTAATATCATTTAGCATACTTATGAGAGCCATCGCAGGTTGGCATCCTTTTGGATAAGCCGCAGGTGCAGTCATTAAAACCTTTGCCACATAGTATTTTAGGTGTATATTTTTTTATTCTTTCAATTCTAGTTTCGGTTTGTTTAGCTGCCATAAAATAAATTAGGTAGGCTCTTTGGCGTCCAGGAGTGAGCGCGTTAAATGCTTTATTTAGTTTAGTATCTTTTTTTAGTGCGCTTTGTAGCTCTTCGGGAAAGGTAATAGCAGTTAACACTGTTTTTGGCTTCTTAATCCCACTATTTTCAATTTCAAAAGACTCTTTTACAAAAAGCTTTAGGAGGCTTGTGTGTTTTTTGATATCCAATAGAGAACTAAATTTCATCCATCTCCCATTTTGAGTGTGCTCACCGGGCATTATTAAAACACCATTGGGATCAGATAAAACAGCACCATTAAAAAAATTTAAAGCGCAGCTCTCTTTTAAAGGAGTAAGTCCAATTATATTTTTACCATTATAAGTATAGCAGGGTTTGCCCCATTTAAAATCCTCAACTAGGTCTGTGGCTAATAAAAGCGCTCTAAGTTCTTCCGCCTCCGCTTTCCAAATTTTCAGCCCTTTCATATAGGCATCTACCTTCTCATTCATCTTATTTCAATTTTATACAATCAACTATTTCAATTTCATGTTGATTGGATCCCAATGAATAATTTTTTTACTAAAATAGCTTTCATTACAAGCTAATGCAGGTGCAGCCGCTCTAAATCCAAATTCAGCATCCTCCACTACCGGCTTACCCGTTCTAATGGCATCAAAGAAATTGGTAAAGTGATCTAAATGTTCGTCATATCCAGCTGGCGCTTTGTATAAAACATCTTCTTTTGTTTTTCTTTTTCTTTGTGCGGCAGTCCATTTTGCATCATAATCCTTTTGCATTTCCGTTTGCATACTTTTTGAAAAAGTAAATAAAGAATCATACCCGCCAAAACCTGGTGCTTCCGGCATATAACTATGTTTCACTGTAATATCATTGCCTTTAACATCCATCACTCCTTCCGAACCAATTAATCTAATTATTTCTTGACCACCCGTTCCACTTACAAAGTTTACTTGTAAAGTCATTTGAAAAGCAGGGTGATCGGAATTTTTGCCATATTGCATTACGCCTGACATTACATCTGGCATATTTCTACCATCATTCCAATGACTAAATTGACCTGTGCTGTAAATAGTTTCGGGTCCTTTTGAATTGGTTATAAAATGTGTGCCGCTTAATAGATGAATAAATAAATCACCAGCCACACCGGTACCTACTTCTTTAAATGCGCGCCACCAGAAAAACTTTTTGGCATCAAATTCCATCTTCCCTGTAACTTCTATAAACTTGTCCCAATCGGTGGTGTCTGCACTTGCATCCTTAGGAATAGTATATTCCCAAGCGCCAATTGAACTTTGACGGTCATATACCGCATTCACCATATTTAAACTTCCAATTTCCCCAGCGGCTAATAATTCTTTTGCTTTAGCAAGTCCAATACTACTTACTCTTTGTGATCCTACTTGTAAAACCTTGCCATATTTTTTTGCAGCATCCATTACACTATACCCTTCACTAATTTTATATACCATTGGCTTTTCACAATACACATGCTTCCCTTTTGCCAATGCATCCAACGTAATTTTTGCATGCCAACAATCGGTGGTGGCAATAATCACAGCATCAATGTCGGCTTTATCTAAAATGTCTTTATAATTTCTGGTCGTAAATAAATCCTTACCATACATTTCTTTTGCATTATCTAAACGACCTGTATATAAATCACAAATGCCAGCAAGTTCCACACCAGGCACTTTTAAAGCAGTTGCTAAATCAAAGTGGCCCTGTACGCCAAAGCCAATGACCCCTAGTCTTATTTTTTCACCCGCAGAAACTCTTTTTTCATACAATAATATTCTTTCTTCCGCTTTTTGTTTAGCGGCAAATGAACTTAAAGGAGAAGCAATGCCTGCAATACTTGTAGCGCCAATAAGTTGTAAAAATTTGCGGCGAGAGGAAGCGTTTTCGTTTTTCATATTTTATGGATTTAGGATATAGGTATTGAATTATTTTTCAAATATTTTAAGTGAATTATATTTTAACAAGAAAGTTGACTAGTCCATTAACTCATAACGTACATAAGCAAATTGTTTTCCATCGGGGCTCCAGGATGGAACATTAATAGTCCCCTGTCCGCCATAAAAAGGCTCGGTTAAACTAGTTACTTTTTTAGTTGTTAAATCAAGCAGGCGTAATTGTACTTGTCTGCCAAAAGGATGAGTTTGCTTTTGGTCTTCCAAATAAGTAATAATAGTTGCTATTTTATTATTAGGTGCAATATGTGCAAACCAATTAGAATGTGCATCAAAAGTCATTTGTTCTTGGTCAGAACCATCGGCATGCATTCTCCAAATTTGCATAGTGCCTGTGCGGTAAGAATTAATATAAATAAACTTCCCGTCAGGTGCATATTCAGGACCGTCGTCTAAACCCTCTGTGGTGGTTAATCTAATTTCATCACCGCCATTCGCACTCATTTTATAAACATCATAATTGCCATTGCGATTCGCACAATAAACAATATCCTTTCCGTCCGGGGAAACACCATGCCAGTAGGAAGTGGAAGTTGGAGTGATTTGAGTAGGTTCGCCACCTTCTGCAGCAACTTTAAAAATGAAAGAAGTATGTTCTTTAAATTCAGGTTTTGCACTAGAAATAAAAAGTGTTTTACCGTCAAATGAGTAGCCATGATCGTTATTGGCATCTTTTACTTTGCCTGTATTTAATTCACCCAACTTATCACCCATGGTACTTATCTTTTCCAATTTCCCTAGGCTATTTATTAACAAATACTTTCCGTCACGCGACCAATTTGGGGCTTCAAAATGACGCATCTCTCTAAGAATTAAATTGGACTTGCCTGAAGCCATATCATATATATACAAGGAGCTTATTACTTTTTTCCCTTCGGGTACTTGCGACAATGCGAGTATCGCTAAAAAACTAAAAATAAAAGAAGTGCCTATTTTTTTCATGATCATAATTTATTTGAAGTTACTTATATAGAACGGTCTTTCCGGTTTTTGCAGAAAGCTTTGCTGCTTCTAAAATTTTAACAACCATCATATTGTTTTCTAAAGAGTATAATCCATAAGGTTGTATTTTTTCAACACCTCTTAGGTATGCTTGTAAATAAGAAAATGGATCGGTATAAACATGAATATCTTTGCTGGTTACATTTTTTTCAAATTCTGGCAATGCCTCCTTATTTCTTAAGCGCATTTTATTTGCATTCACAGCTATGATGTAAGCACTATCACCGTAAATTTCCATATCCTTTCTGCTAAAGGTCCAATTCCAGGACGCTTGTAAAACGGCTTGCGATTTAGCGTAATTAATTATGATTGTTGCATCATCATCTACTTTTGAATAAATATCTGGTTTGTAATTTCTGGTAACTGCTGTTATTGAAATTGGTTTTTCGCCATGCATTAAATAAGTCATCAGGTTTGCGCCATAACAGCCAAAATCCACAATGGAACCTCCTCCATTTTGAACCGGATCGGTTAGCCAATTAAAAAACTCATCGCTCACGCCTATTTCCTTGGGGCCTTGATGACCATGATGGAAAACCACTTTTCTAATTTGACCCACATAATTACTATCACTAATTAATCTAAAAGCTTCAAATGTACTTGGATACCAAGATGTTTCAAAATTGGTAAGCAAGGGAACATTGTACTTTTTGACAATTGAATCAATTTGCAACGCTTCCTTTAAAGAAGAAGCCAACGGCTTCTCGACCATAATGGGAATATGCATTGGCGCTGCAACTTGCACTACATTCAAATGCTCATGAATAGAACCAAATGCAACCACTGCTTCTGGCTTAGTAAGTTCTAGTGCTTTTTTTAAATCGGTATAAAATAAACTAGCTGGTAAATTAAACTTCTTTGCATTTTTTTCGGC
>CANGFA010000031.1 GCA_947453145.1 Bacteroidota bacterium | reverse complement strand
TATGTGTGGCTGGGGGTTTGGGAGGAAAACCATAGAGCACTTGCATTTTACAATAAAAACGGATTTGTCCCATTTGACAAACATATTTTCAAATTAGGGAACGACGAGCAAACCGATATTATGATGAAGCTGGAATTGCAATAGCATTATAAATATGCATTGCTAAAACTAAATTAATAAATACTAAGAAAGTTGCATCGGCACTTCCATTAATAATATTTCCGCATCATCACTTAAGGAATTAAAATCTATTTTTTCTGCGCCACTAATTCCAAAACCATCTCTGGTATCCGCTTCCACACCGTCTATTAAAAACTTTCCTTTTAATACAAATGCATATACTCCGTTGCCTGCTTTTTTAATTTGGTATTCAAAAGTTTTTTCGTTTTCAAAATTGCCTAAATGAAACCAGGCATCCTGATGAATCCAAACACCTGCATCCTCTGCATTGGGTGATAGTATTTGCTGTAATTGATTATGTCTATCACTTACATTCAATGTGATTTGATCATAACGCGGTGTAACATTCTTTTTGTTTGGGAATATCCAAATTTGTAAAAATTTTACTTGCTGGTCTTTATTTTTATTATACTCACTATGCTGAATACCCGTTCCGGCACTCATTACTTGAATATCTCCATTTTTAATGACAGTGGTATTGCCCATACTGTCCTTGTGTTCTAAGTCGCCCTCCAATGGAATACTAATAATTTCCATATTATCATGTGGGTGTGCGCCAAAACCCATTCCGCCACTTACTGTGTCATCATTTAATACACGTAATGCACCAAAATGAATTCTTTCGGGGTTGTAGTAGCCGGCAAAACTAAAACTATGGTAACTGTGTAACCATCCATGATTAGCAGATCCTCTACTAGCTGCCTTATGTATTACCGTATTTTTCATGATTATTATTTGAATGACAAATTTCGACAAAATTTTATCAATTTCACAAAATTCATAAAATTCATCAATTCAATCCTTTGTAATTCATTTATATGTCACCTTTTTCGTAAATTCATTAGCACTAAAGTTGCTTCATATGCCAATGCTTGAATTCAATTTTATTAATGTCAATTAACAATTACCGCTTTATGAAGAAAATGAATTCCTTTTTTTTATTTACTCCGTTTTTACTTGCAAGTTTCATTTTAAATGCACAAACCCCTGTGATTAAAACCAATGCAGGTTTAGTGAGTGGCATCCAAGTAAACGGTATACAAATTTTTAAGGGAATTCCATTTGCAGCACCGCCGGTTGGTGAATTGCGTTGGAAAGCACCACAGCCAGTAATACCTTGGAAGGACGTAAAGGTTTGTAATGCATTTGGTGCAAGCCCAATACAAACGGCGCCGGTTCCATTTATGTGCTGGTCGGAGGAATATTTAATTCCAAAAGAACCCATTAGTGAGGATTGTTTGTATTTAAATATATGGGCAAAAAAATCCTCAACTAAAAAAGCAGTACTTGTTTATATATATGGCGGTGGTTTTGTAAGTGGTGGTGCTGGTTGTGATATTTATGATGGAACAGAAATGGCAAAAAAAGACATCGTATTTGTAACTATTAATTATAGGGTTGGCGTATTTGGATTTTTAGCTCATCCGGAATTGTCCAATGAAAGTGATACAAAAACTTCTGGTAATTATGCTTTATTAGATATGGTTGCCGCTTTAAAATGGGTACACGATAATATTTCAAATTTTGGTGGAGATCCAAACAAGGTTACGATTGCAGGACAATCAGCTGGTGCTTTTGCCGTGAATTTTTTAGCAGCTTCCCCTTTAACAAAAGGATTAATACGTGGTGCTATAGCGGAAAGCGGAGGAAGTATTTTGCCAAGTTCTATTCGACCTGCAATGCATTTACAACAAATGGAAACAGTGGGTCTGGACTTCACCAAAAAGCTTGGTTGCAGTAATATAAAAGAATTAAGAAACAAGACGGCGAATGAAATATTGGCAGCTTCAGGTATGGGCTTGGTGGGTCCTTTTGAGGATGGTTATGTAGTGCCTAGTTCCATGTATGAAACCTATTTAAGGGGTCAGCAAAATGATATTCCTACTCTACTAGGTTGGAATTTAGACGATAAGATGATAGGTAAACCAGTTGCTGCAAAAGAATTTATAGAAAACATTAATAAACAATATGGCGCCAATGCCGATAAATTATTAGCACAATACCCCGCGAGTAATGATGCAGAGGCAGCCGTATCTCAAGGAGACTTAAGTAGAGATCAAACCTTTGGTGTGCAAGGATATACTTGGGCAACTTTGCAATCAGAGCATGGCAAAGCACCTATTTATATGTATAGTTTTAATCGCAAACTACCCGCTTCGTCACCGGCCAATGATTTTGGCGCTTTCCATACTGGTGAGGTTCCTTATGCATATAATAATTTACATACCGTTAAAAATAGGCCATTTACGAAAGCCGATTTTGACTTGGCAGATCAAATGTCTAGTTACTGGGTAAATTTTGCAAAAACAGGAAATCCCAATGGAGCTGGTTTAGTTAATTGGCCTGCCTATGAAAAACAATCAAAGCGAGTTATTCAATTGGATACAAAAATTGAAGTTGTAAAATTGCCAACCGAATCTAAACTAGAAGTGCTTACTAAATTGCTATAATTACGGCTTCCTTTTAATAGTTGTATCTTTGTAACTTATTAAAAGAAAGGTATTTTGAAATTTATTGATTTAGGTTTAGACGCACGAATTTTAGAGGGTATAGATGCAATGGGTTATGAAAACGCAACTCCTGTGCAACAACAGGTAATGGTTCCCATTTTAGAAGGCAAGGATATTATTGCAGCAGCACAAACGGGTACTGGAAAGACTGCTGCTTTTTTACTTCCTTTATTACACAGGCTTTTAACCATGCCGCATACTGCAGGGGATATTAACGCTATGATTATTGTGCCAACGCGCGAGTTGGCTATTCAAATTGCAGAAAGCATAGAAGGCTTATCTTATTTTACCGATGTAAGTTCCATTGCAGTGTATGGTGGTGGTGACGGTAATTCTTTTACAGCAGAAAAAAAAGCTTTAACAAGTGGCGTAGATATTGTGGTGTGTACGCCAGGTCGCATGATAGCACATTTAAATATGGGCTACGTTAAATTAAAGGGATTAAAATATTTGGTATTAGACGAGGCGGATAGAATGTTGGACATGGGTTTTAGCGATGACATCGCAAAAATCACAACCTATTTGCCAAAAGACCGACAAAATTTATTATTCTCTGCAACCATGCCAGTGAAGATGCGTGAGTTGGCAAAAAAAATATTAAAGGATCCTGTTGAAATAAATATTGCTATTTCAAAGCCGCCAGAGCAAATTACGCAAAAAGCTTTTGTCGTATATGAAGCACAAAAAGTGCCCATCATTAAAGACATGTTGAGTTCGAAACGTTTTTCAAAAGTAATTGTCTTTTGTTCCAAAAAACAAAATGTAAAAGTACTCACCTCGGAATTAAAGCGTGCTAAGTTGGCAGCAGAAGAGATTCATTCCGACTTGGATCAAAAAAGCAGGGAGCAATATTTGCAAGATTTTAGAAATCAAAAAACCAATATCCTGGTAGCCACCGATATTTTAAGTAGAGGGATTGACATTGACGATATTGATTTGGTCATAAATTACGATGTACCCAATGACGGGGAAGATTATATTCACCGCATTGGTCGAACCGCGCGCGCTGCAACTACAGGTACTGCATTCACACTGGTGGGAGAAAAAGAACAGTCCAAATTTGCCACCATTGAGGAATTGCTAGGGGTGCCGGTAACCAAAGGAACAGTACCTGCCGAGTTTGGCCCAACGCCTATCTATGCACCAAAGATGAAGTCTAGCAAAGGATTTAACCGCAAAAGATAATAAGGTTTTACCGCCGACGCTAAAAAAGTATATACCTTTGTGTAAGTGAAAAAAATAGCCTTTATATTATTACTTGTATTGTATAGTGCTTCTACTATTGGGGCAACTATTAATATGCATTATTGCATGAACAAGTTTGCCGGCTATTCATTTGAAGAGGCGAAGAAAGAAAAGTGCCCAAAATGTGGCATGAAAAATACCGGTTGTTGCAAGGACGAAAAAAAGCAAATAAAATTAAACTTAGATCAACAAAAGACGGATTTGACAATAGTGGCTCATTTTCAACCCATCATTTTACAAAATACTTATTGCATCTCAAGAGAGGTATGTAGTTTCGGTTTTCAAAAACAAGGATGGAATTGTACACATGCCCCTCCGCTCCTTTCTCACATTAACGCACAGGCATATTTTGCTACTTTCTTAATTTGATGCAATCAATATAAATAGGCAATCTATTTTATTAATTGATTATTGCATTCAACATGAAAATTTATAAATTTATATTATTACTATGTTTAATCTTATTAAACATAACAGTTTTTGCGCAAGAAGTAAAAAACGAAAAATTAACAACAGCCATTTTTAAAGTACACGGCGCTTGTGAGCAGTGTAAGGATAGAATTGAAAATGCTATAAAAGCAAGGGGAGTAAAAGAAGGCAATTGGGATGTGGATACTAAATTCCTTACTTTGGTATTTGATGCTGCAATAATTAGCTTGGAAAAAATCCAAAATAAAATTTTAGCAGTGGGTCATGATGTAGAGGATAAAAAGGCTAAAGCTATTATTTACAATGCTTTGCCAGCTTGTTGTCATTACAGAGAAATGGAAGAACAGGCTCATTCCGATAGCTTAATGATATTAAAAGGAATTGTACTTCAAGACAATCAAAAAGGAAAATTTGAACCTCTAGCAAATGCAAATGTGTATTGGATGGGCACCCAACTTGGAGTAGTCACTGATAGCTTAGGTGTATTTGAAATTAAAACAAATAGCAGAAGTCAAAAATTAATTATCAGTTATACTGGATACAAGGCCGACACCATTACCGTTGTTCATGCCAACGATTTAAAAGTAATCATGGCATCAAAAGGGCAATTAAATGAAGTAACTGTTTTTACGAGACAACTTGGTAGCTTCATCCCTTATTTAAATCCTATTCGTACCCAAATAATGACTGGCACTGAATTATTAAAAGCTGCATGTTGTAATTTAAGTGAGAGTTTTGAAACCAACCCTTCGGTAGATGTGTCTTATAATGATGCTGTAACTGGTTCCAAGCAAATTCAACTGCTAGGATTAAGTGGAAACTATACCCAAATCACAGTTGAGAATTTACCGGGTCCTCGTGGCTTGGCAACAGCACTTGGATTAAATTCCATTGCAGGCCCTTGGATTGAAAGTATCCAATTAACAAAGGGTACGGGTTCGGTTGCCAATGGTTTTGAAAGTATTGCTGGGCAAATAAATGTGGAATTAAAAAAGCCAGAGACTGCCGAAAAATTATTGGGTAATATATATGTAAATGACTTGGGTAAAACCGACTTGAATTTAAATTTGGCAACTAAGTTAGATAGCAAATGGTCGTCAGCCTTATTACTGCATGACAATTTTTTAAATAATGCAGTAGACATGAACAAGGATGGATTTAAAGATGTTCCTACGGGCAATGAATTAAGTTTAGTGAATAGATATAAGTTTGACAATAGTAAGGGGCTGCTTGCTCAATTTGGCATCAAGGTTTTGAATGATCATAAATTAGGGGGTGAAACAGCTTTTAATGAAAGCGTTGATAAGTTTACACAAAAACATTACGGCCTTTCTATTAACACACAACGGTATGAGTTTTTTGGGAAAATGGGTTATGTTTTCCCACAACAAAAATATAAGAGTATTGGTTTACAGTTTAGTGCGACCGATTTTCAACAAGCCTCCTATTTTGGTTTAACTAATTATAATGCAAAGCAACAAAGCTTTTATACAAATTTAATTTATCAGTCTATTATTAATTCAACTATCCATAAATTCAGAACAGGATTTAGTTTTCAGTATGACAAGTATAATGAGGATTATAAGTTAATTAATTTTGCAAGAAAAGAAATAGTGCCAGGTACTTTTTTTGAATACACCTACACACCTAATGAAAAGTGGAGTATGGTAGCTGGAATTAGAGCAGACGACAATAACATATATGGAGCTTTTATTACACCTAGGTTAAATATCAGGTATGAGCCTATCACAGGAACTGTTTTTAGATTTAGCGCAGGTAAGGGGCAAAGAACTGCCAATATATTTTCTGAAAATAATAGTTTATTGGTGAGTCAAAGACATATTACAATTACTCCACAAAATTACAATGGTGCTTATGCATTAAACCAGGAAATTGCTTGGAACAAAGGAATTAGTTTGGATCAGAAATTAACTATGTTTGGAAATCCTGCAAGTATTGCTGTAGATTATTTTAGAAACGATTTTAAAAATCAAGTGATCGTAGACATAGAAACACCTTGGCTGGTAAACATTTACAATTTAAATGGCAAGTCCTATTCCAATAGTGTTCAGTCCGAATTGAATCTGACGCTAATTAAAAAGTTAGATGTACGATTTGCATATAGATATTTTGACGTAAAACAAACTTATGGCATGCAATTAAGAGAGCGACCATTTATAGCAAAGCACCGTGCATTCTTTAGTATAGACTATAAAACGAATAATGAATGGAAATTAAATTATACCGTTACCTATAATGGAGAAAAAAGAATTGTAAATAACTTTGGCTATCCTTCTTTTGCTGCAATGCCAACGAGTTCGCCAAGTTATTACTTAATGAATGCGCAAATTAGCAAAAGCTTTGGAAAACAAAATCCAATGGATGTGTATGTGGGTGTTGAGAATATCACTAACTTCTTTCAGCAAAATACTATCGTATCAGCGAATGATCCCTTTGGTCCCAACTTTGATGCTTCTCTAATTTGGGGTCCTACTACTGGACGTATGTTGTATATGGGATGGAGAATTAAAATTAAATAAATGCTTTCGCTTTTATTAACGGGTAATAAAAAGTAAATTTGCGGGCAAATACAAAACTTCCTCAATACTAAATACAAAAAATGAAATCAAGACTATCCAATCCATTAAAAGAAAGAGCACAAGGCTTATGCGAATTATGTGTTACCAATGAAGCAAACTGCGCTTATGCAGTTAGTCCAAAAAATAGCGATGTTATCGAAAACGAGGTGGCCTTATGTGAACAATGTTTATCTATTTTAGAAGGCGCAGAGGCTGGAAGCCATTGGCAGTGTTTAGCAGGAAGTATTTGGAATACAGAACCTAGTGTACAAGCATTGAGTTATAGAATTTTGTATGGCGTGAAGGACCAGGAATGGGCAAATGAAATTTTAACTTCGGTTGAGTTAGACGAAACAGTAGTTACTTGGGCTGAATCGGCTTATCAAGTTTCCGCAAAACACTTAGATAGCAATGGCACTTTATTAGAAAACGGAGACACCATTGTATTAACACAACAATTAAACGTGAAAGGCGCCAATTTTATGGCACCCAAAGGAACAATTGTTAGAAAAATAAGATTGGTGCCTGACAATGCAGAACAAATTGAAGGAAAAGTAAATGGAGATACCATTGTGATTCTTACCAAATTTGTGAAGAAATCAGTGTAATTATTTTTATGAGTGTTGCAGATTTTGCAAAGGCAAAATTAAAATTTTATTAATTCTATTTTTAAAAGCAGTATCGCTCAAGTTATCTGTTGTATATTTATCTTGTTCAATGTAAGCATTTATGAATACCATTAAGATTATTAAAAACAGATCCGATATTGGTGCCGGGACGCGTGGGTCCGATATGGGTATTGATGCCATTGAAATTGCGGCCATTAATCAGGGTAATGATTTTTTTCACAAGCATTTATTTCAGGATGTGGAAACGCATAATGAAACTATTTACAATAAGAACAATAATAATTTTGCAAAGCGTATTGAGCATGTTGTTGAACAATGTGAAAGGGTTGCAAATGCAGTAAGTGATAATTTAACACAAGGTTTTTTTCCAATTGTATTATCAGGAGATCATTCTTCTGCATTGGGAACTATAAGTGGCATTAAGGCTGCTCATCCAAATAAAACCATTGGCGTCATTTGGATAGATGCACATGCCGATATCCATTCGCCTTATACATCACCCTCTGGAAATATTCACGGCATGCCTTTGGCGGCAGCATTGGGGATTGATAATTTGGATTGTAAAATAAACGAACCTGGGGAAATTACTAATGAACATTGGGAAAATTTAAAAAATATTGGCATTCATGGGCCTAAACTAAAACCACAGCATTTAATTTATTTTGGTGTTCGTGATTATGAAGAAGCCGAACAATATACAATTGAAAAAAACAATATCCGATTGGTGAAGGTAGAAGAATTAAGATACAGAGGATTAGAAGTTTGTATTCAAGAGGCCATTGGGAGACTTTTAGATTGTGACCATATTTATATTTCTTTTGATGTGGACTCCATGGACTGTGATAATATTTCTTATGGCACTGGCACACCCGTTCCATATGGATTATTACCTATTGAAGTCATGCAAATAATTGATAGTTTATTAGCTACCAACAAGGTTTGTTGCATAGAGTTTACGGAAATTAATCCTTTGCTTGACAATAAAGGCAATAAAATGGCCGAAACGGCTTTTCAAGTTTTAGACCATATTTCTACTAAGATACCATTGGTGTAAAAAATGTAAAACGTCATAGGATTTTACATAATTTCAATAATGCAAAAAGTATATCTCTTTATTCTCTTGTGCAGTTTTAATACGTTAGCTGCCCAAAATTCAATTAATAATGTAGATACGATTGCAGGTGAATTTGTTAAAGCCATTCGAAAAGATAAATCCGAAAAAGTAGTTGTTGAAACAAATAAGTGGTACTATACAGCAGGAGAGGACCTTTGGTTAAAAGCTTGGGTAACCAATAAGGTTTCGAATAAATTTTACACGCATAGTCAAAACTTATATGTAGATATTGTAGATGAACGCGATACCGCTATTGCTCAATTATTATTAAATATACCCTCTGAACATACCGAAGGTTATATTCGATTGTCTGATTCTTTGCCAGAAGGACATTATTGGTTAAGGGCGTTTACGAGTACGATGTTAAAAAAAGGGATAAGTGATATTTTCGTAAAGCCAATTTATATAGTTAATCCCAAATACAATTCTAATTTAAAAACAGAAACTACAAAAATAGGCGTGAGTCCTATTTTAAAATCAGATACCCTTATCCAATTTTATCCTGAAGGTGGAACAGTTATTACGGGTATTAATTCAGTATTTGGAATTAAGGCAGTAAATGAGCAAGGAAAACCAATAGCTATAAAAGGGTATATTACGGACAATACCGATAGCACAGCCATAGTTTGGTTCAATACCAATTCAGAAAATGGTCTTGGCAAAACTGCTTTTTATGTCGGTAAAAATAAAAACTATATTGCGCATGTTCAATTAGGAAATAAAATTCAATATTATAAGCTTCCTAGTAGTGAACATGAGGGTGGGCAAATTGCTATTAAACAAGAATCAAACGCTACGCTTAGAGTGGTGATTGCTCAAGGAGATTCATTATATAAAAAAGGAGTTACCTCTTATTTAATTGGCATAAGCAAGGATAGTATTTGTTTTGCAGGCGTAGGAAAAGACATGTATGAATTATCTATTCAAAAATCGGATTTCCCAGCTGGAGTAGCTAAATTATTTCTTGTAAATGATCAACGAAAAATATTAAGTGAAAGAAGTATTTATATTACTAATTCAAATGTGAAAGTTGTTTCTGATAAAGCACAATATGGCGCGCGCGAAAAAGTAACCATGAATGTATATGTTGGTGACTCTCTTTTTCACCCTATGTTTTCTGCGCTATCTATTGCTGTTACAGATGATAGTATTATTAAAGAGCCTGTTTATGAAAATGGACCCATTATTGCTTTAACTGATACTAACATGGTAATGAACGATTTACTTCTCCTTACAACAAAGCCTGTTTATGTTGGTAAATATATAAATGAAATTAATAACACAATAAAGTTAGACAAGGATACCGAAAAAGATGATATAGAATTTGAAACAATACAAGGAACGATTTTAAATAGAAAAAAATTACCAGTACCCAACAGGGTAGTTACTTTATACACCAATAAAAAAATAAGTTTATTTGATACGGATACTACTAATATGCAAGGTAAGTTTAAGTTTAAAATACCTTTACATTATGATAGTATCCCTTTTACTTTACAAGTAAGCAATTTAAAAGGGAATGTTGTTGACGAAAAAATTGTTGTAGACTTACATTCTACTTTTCCATTGATGTCTACTCCGGCAAATTTAAAAAATAAATTAACTCCCCAACAAACGCAGTTGGTAGCAAAATATAGGATAATTAAAATGGACAGTGCGATTGTAAGAAATGGCAAGGAGTGGTTAAAAGATGTTATTGTAACTACGTCTACAAAAAATAATAGCTTTAATGCCAGTAAGCGGATTAGTAATTTCTCTCAAGTTATAACAGGTGAGAACTTGCAAAAAATGACTGGTTCAGATGCAAGTAACGCTATGTTAATGATTCCCGGATTGCATTTAAGAGGTGGATTTTTAACGGTTGGAGGTATGACCTCTTTTGCTATTAGTGCAAAAGATGAACCTTTATTAATTGTAGATGGCATTATGGTTGCAGGTGGGAATGGTCCTCCTAGTAATGAGGACTCCAATACTTTTCAAATGGTTAGTAGTCCTGTATTATCAGAGTTATCAAAAATTCCAACCGACATTATAGATTTTATTGAGGTATTAAAAGGACCAGAAGCTGCTTTTTATGGAACCAGGTCCAGCAATGGAGTGATTATCGTAAATACACATAGAGTATCTAATTTTAGAAATCATATTGAAAACTACGGCACTTTACAATACAACTCAAAGTCCTATCATTTAGCGCCTAATTTTACGGCTCCTGATTATGAAAATTTGTTTTTTAAATCTAGTATTTTGGACGATAATCGTTCTACACTTTATTGGAATGGACATTTGTACACCAATGTAAATGGAAAAACAACGGTCTCCTTTTATACCGCGGACCGGATTACTAATTACACCGTTAAAATTACTGGTGTAACAGTAACAGGAGAATTAATTGACAAACAAATTAAAATTAAGCGAAATTAATTCTGTGCTAGGCGTCCTTTAAACTTGTGTTTTCTGGGATGTGAAACTCTGGATCTAGTTTGGTAGTCGCTACTAATTACACTTATATTGCCATCTACTTCTAGTATCGCTAAATCTACTTTCTGAATATCCCGCGCGCCATGTTCTCTAACTGCCGCTTCTAATTCCTCAATGGTAATTTCGGCTTTTTTACAATTCTCCATATTAGCAATACCTTCATATATTAATAAGATCGTTTCCCCTTGAATGATGGCACTCATTTTTTTACTTCGATATAATAATTGCTTTAAAGTAAAATTCACTAAAAACAAAGCGCCCGCTGCTATTAATCCCCCATCTAGGGAAGTATCTGGTCCTACCATTGCATTTTGAACCGAGTTGCTAATAAGTAATATAAAAACTAGGTCAATAACTGACAGCTGTGCTAATTCCTTTTTACCAAATACACGAATCGCAAGTATCATAAATATATATACCGCCACCGTTCTTAAAATAATTTCAAGAATAGAATTTTCGATAAGCATAAAACCTAGGTTCAATTTTAGTAAAATCATTATAAATCTATTTTAACATTGAAATTAATCATTTCTTTCCCTTTTTATCTTAAATTCATTTACAATTTTAATAATGTTTGCATGAAAACATCTTGCCGCTATACAGTTTGTATTTTAATCATTTCTTTCCTTTTTACAGAGGTTGTAATTGCTCAACAAAACACAGATTTCAGAAACGAAAAATTACCCTTGGATATAAGAGTACATAACTTAGTTAGTCAATTAAGTTTAACCGAAAAAATAGCGTTGCTTGGATATAATAGTGAATCTATTCCAAGGTTAGGCATCCCTGCTTATAATTGGTGGAATGAAGCTTTGCATGGAGTTGCAAGAGCAGGTGTTGCAACTGTTTTTCCTCAATCCATAGCTATGGCAGCCACTTTTAATGATAGCTTAATTGGTGCAACTGCTAATGTTATTTCTACAGAAGCGCGCGCAAAATATAATTTAGCTATTCAAAAAGACAGGCATTTACAATATATGGGTTTAACATTTTGGTCGCCTAATGTAAATATTTTTAGAGACCCAAGATGGGGAAGAGGACAAGAGACCTACGGGGAGGATCCTTACTTAACTTCGAAAATGGGGGTAGCTTTTGTTAAAGGAATGCAGGGGCAAAATCCACTTTTTTTAAAAACCTCAGCCACCGCTAAACATTTTGCGGTACATAGTGGACCGGAAGCTACACGCGATAAATTTAACGCTATAGTGGATGAAAAGGACTTAAGAGAAACTTATTTATATGCTTTTCATTCATTGGTGGATGCAGAAGTTGAATCGGTGATGAGTGCCTATAATAGTGTAAATGGAATTCCTAATTCTATCAACCAAAAATTACTAGATACAATCCTTCGAAAAGAATGGGGTTTTAAAGGTCATGTAGTTACGGACTGTGGAGCATTGTATGGCGTTTCAGAAAGCCATAAAGCAACTGCAAATAATATACAGACCGCTGCTGCGGCTATTAAGGCAGGTATTAATTTAGATTGTGCAACATTATTACAAAAGGATTTAATGGAAGCGGTAAATCAAAAACTTGTAACGGAAAAAGAAATTGATCACAATTTATCTGCCTTGCTTACAACACAATTTAAACTGGGCTTTTACAACGATAAAAAAACGGATCCGTATAAAAATTATTTAACCGATAGTTTACATAATTATAATCATACACAATTAGCAAGAACAGTTGCACAACAAAGTATGGTGTTGTTAAAAAATGAGCATCAATTATTGCCTTTAAAAAAAGACGCTTACTCAAGTGTGATGATAGTGGGTCCAAATGCTACTTCCTATGATGCATTATTGGGAAATTATCATGGAGTAAGTGATAAAGCAGTGAATTTTGTAGAAGGAATTACGGCTGCTTTTGATCCAGCAACTAGGATTGAATATGATTTAGGTTGTGATTACAATGACACTACAAAATTTGGCGGCATATGGGCTGCAGGCAATGCTAGTTTGACTATTGCAGTGATGGGATTATCTCCGGTATTAGAAGGGGAAGCAGGTGATGCATTTTTATCACAAACAGGCGGAGATAAAAAAGATATTCAATTGCCAGCAAGTGAAATAGCTTATTTAAAACAATTAAGAAAAAGCGTAAAGACACCCATTATATTGGTAATTACTGCTGGGAGTTGTGTAGATGTTGCTAGTGTAGCACCTTATGCCGATGCAATTATTTTAGCATGGTATCCTGGGGAACAAGGAGGCAATGCTTTAGCTGATATTATTTTAGGGAAGGTGGCGCCTTCTGGTAGGCTGCCAATCACTTTTTATAAATCTCTTAATGGCTTACCCGAGTATACGAATTATGCAATGAGTGGTAGAACTTACAGATACTATGACGCAGAGGTGACATATCCATTTGGCTTTGGTTTAAGTTATACTACATTTGATTATAAACTTAATAATGTTCCTAAGGCGGTATATCATTTAAGGGATACCATCGGTGCAAAAATTGCGGTTACAAACACGGGGAATGTGGATGCGGCAGAAGTGGTACAGGCTTATATCGTTTATCCAAATAAAGAAAGGATGCCATTTAAGGAGCTTAAGTACTTTAAAAAAATTATTATTTCAAAGGGGGCTACAAAAAATACAACTATCTCCATCCCTGTCCATGAGCTTAAAAAATGGGATTTAGCTTTAAACAAATGGGTACTTTATCCTGGCAATTACAAATTAGAAATAGCATCCAATGCAAAAGATGTAATTTTGACAACTCAATTTGAAATTCAGTAATTGCTTAATTTATTAAAATGAAACTCTCTAAACTATCAAAAACATTGATCATAGCGTCTAGCGTATGGTATTTTGGCGAAGGACTTTTTGGACCTCTTTTTGCGATATTTGCGGAGAAAGTGGGAGGTGATATTTTAGACATTACTTGGGCCTGGGCTGCTTATTTAATTGCGACGGGAGTTTTTTATGTGTTGGTGGGCAAAATTATTAATAAGTCAAAATACAAAAAACAAGTAATGGTTGGGGGCTATGCCTTAAATGCCATTCTAACTTTTGGTTATTTATTTGTTCACAATACAACCAGCTTATTAATTATCCAAGTTGGATTAGGTATTGCCGAAGCATTGAGTACACCCATTTGGGATTCAATGTTTGCATCCAACTTAGAAGACACTGAAAATACATTTCATTGGGGTTTGGCAACCGGTCATACCCACTTTATATCCGGTATCGCTATAGCTGTGGGAGGTCTTATTGCAAACTATTTTTCATTTAATACCTTATTTATTATTATGGGATGTATTCAAGTGGCGGCAACGATTATACAATTTAGAGTTATAAAATTAAGCTCAAACAATAAAGTTTAATTAATTATTTGTTACCGCATATTTCACTTATTTTTACTTTTAAAATAAATAAACATGTCAACTAAAATTACCATTAACAACAATGGATCTATAAAAGTAGAAGGCGATTTTACTATTGTAGATAGAGAAGGAAATACATTTGATTTAGCTGGAAGAGAAGTAATTGGCTTATGTCGTTGTGGATTAAGTAAAAACAAACCTTTTTGTGACGGCGCACACAATGGACAATTCTCCCATGAAGCAAAAGCGTTTGCTTTGCCTCCAAAGAAAACTGTTTAATTTATATTTTTTAGGATGCAAAAAGTAATAAAATTTATTAATGAACTTGAAGCTCAAATTCCCAATGCAGATGTATTAAATGATACTGTATCGCTAGGAACGATTGGCTGGCATATTGAACATAGTTGTTTGGTAATTATAAAAATTACAGAAACTATTCAAAATTCAAATCCTGCATTGTATCGTCCAAAATTCAGTTTTGTTAAATTTATTGTTTTACTAACTGGCAAATTTCCCAGAGGTCGCGCTAAAGCACCCGAGTCCGTTTTGCCAATTGAAAATATAACACTTACTCATTTGCAGGAAAGTATTGTAAAAGCCAAAGCAGCCATTGACGCTTTGAGTAACTGCAAAAAAAATAAATATTTTACGCATCCTGTATTTGGTAATTTAAATGCGCCTAAAACAATACACTTTTTAGGAATACATACCCATCATCATTTGCTTATTATTCAAGATATTTTAAAATAAAAAAAACCGACCAAATTTGGTCGGTTTTTTTTATTTATTTTAAACTTGCCATATCAATTACAAATCGGTATTTGACATCACCTTTTAACATTCTGGTGTAAGCTTCATTGATGTTTTGCATTGGAATTATTTCAATATCTGAAACGATATTGTGTTCGGCACAATAGTCCAACATTTCTTGTGTTTCCTTCATGCCTCCGATACAAGATCCAATCACACTTCTTCGGTTTGACACTAAAGAAAAAGGTTGCACTTTGGGTGCTTCTGTAGGCAAGCCCACCACCATTAATTTGCCGTTTAAAGCTAGTAGGTTTAAATATTGAGTATAATCATGATTCGCTGATATGGCATCTAAAATCACATCAAAATAATTATAATGCTTTTTCATATCCTCCGCATTGGTACTTACAATAAAGTGGGTGGCACCTAATTTTTTAGCATCTGCTTCTTTATTTGGTGAAGTACTAATAACACTCACTTCTGCACCAAAAGAAACTGCAAATTTAACCCCCATATGACCCAATCCACCCAATCCAACAATACCCACTTTCATTCCTTTTTTCACTCCAGCAAAAACAAGTGGTGAATAAGTTGTAATACCTGCACATAATAAAGGCGCAACGGCTGCTAAATTTAATTTATCTGAAATATGTACTGTATAATGTTCGTCCACCACTATTTGTGTAGCATATCCACCCATTGTTATTCCTTTTCCGTCTCTTTCTTTTGAATTATAAGTGCCGGTCATACCTTCCTCGCAATAATTTTCTAAATCTTGCTTACAACTTGCACAATGTCTGCAACTATCTACCATTACGCCCACACCTGCTAAATCACCCACCTTAAATTTAGTGACATCAGCACCAACACTTGTTACTTTGCCCACAATTTCATGACCCGGAACCATTGGGTACATAGATCCACCCCATTCGTCCTTTGCTTGGTGTAAGTCACTATGACAAACACCGCAGTATAAAATTTCAATTTGAACATCTTTTTTGCCAACCGCACGACGGTCAAATGAATAAGCTTCCAAAGGAGTAGTTGCTGACATAGCAGCAAATGATTTTGTAGGTAACATGTCTTAGTGATTAAGTTAATTTAAAGGGTAAAATTACGCTTTTAATGAATAGACTATTTCAAAGTCTTTTTCTTAGTAAGTAGTTTGGTTTCATTTTCTTTATTCCTAAACTTTACCATTTCTTGAATCAAACTAGAGGGGATGGGCTTGTCGATTGGGAATTGGATAGCCCCTTTTGAATATATATATCCCTTGGCATCTAATTGCTTTTTGAAAGTTTCAATTGTCTTTGGCATGGGATAAAATCCATAATGATTTTTCGCTGCTGCAAAATAGACCAAATTGCCATCTTGTTTAAATAAAGGCATCTGGTAACTAATACCCTCTGTGGCTTTGGGAGCTGCTTTTTTTATGATAGATCTTATTTTCTCAAGTCCTATTTGTCTATCCTTATCTTGAATTTTAATATAGTTGTCAATCGTCAATAATTGTTTTTTTGCTTCTTTCATATTTTACTATAAAATGAAAAATTAGAAAGTAAAATTATAGAAACTAATGCAATTATTGCACTAAAAATGGATTAGACCATTTTTTATCAACGTACACATTTGCTCCGCCAAGTGTTTTTATAAAGGCAACCAATTGTGCAATTTCGGTGGTGGTTAAATTTAATTTATTACCCACTCCATCAACCCTTAATTTGTTGTCTAAATTATTATTTGCAGCAATATTTGGAATGTTATTATAATGCCCAATGACTCCCTCGAGGGTGGTAAATTGACCGGTATGCATCATTCTTGTATTTAAAGAACCATCTGCTTTTACCAAGTCTCTTAGAGAGGGTGCCCTTGTATCATTGGTTTCAATGGCGGTACTACCAATAATGCCAACAATACCATTGTTTCTGGAGTTAGGGTCTATGTCAAATTCGGGGGCACGATGACATCCATTACAGCCTACACCTCCATTTATTCTATTTGCATTTCCGTCAAATACGGGTGGCGTCAAGTATAAGTTTTTACCTGCATTTTCGGTAGCAGTAAAATTAGGAAATGGTGCAGCATCATTATTAACCAATCCTCTGCCTGCGTCATATTTGCTATCAAAGGATTGTATACTTCTTACAAATTGTGCCAATGATTCCTGTAACCTAGCTTCAGTAACAATAGTGTCACCATACACGGCTTTAAAAATTTCTTTATAGTAATTCACTTTAGATAATTTTTTTAATAAGCTATCTAAAGCTGGCCGCCCTTCTACTCCACTAAAACCCATTTCGGCATGATCTTGAATAGGCATCGTGGTTTGTACTTCTAAACTAGAGGCACGTTCATTCCAAAAGAATTTAGCTTCATTTGCAAAGCGCGCATTTATTAAACGCATGGAATGTCTATCTGTTAATCCTCCCAATACCCCTGCGCTTACAATAGCAGTATCACTAAATGCTACAGCTTGTTTATGACAACTTCCGCAAGAGATGGTATTATTTAAACTTAAATTTTTATCATAAAAGAAAACTCTTCCTAAGGTCGCTTTTGTGTCGGTAATTACATTAGTAGTGGTATTATCATTCACAATGTAATTAGGCTTTGTTTGATTTGCATAATTATATAAATTGGCGTAATCTATATTGGTGCCAAAAGCTAATTTGGTCGCGGCAAATGGATCGTCCGGTGCAGGAGCTACTATGGTTAAATCTAATTTTTTACAACTCCAAATAAGCACAACCAATGTTACAATTGAAGCAGTTAATTTGTAGGGGGAGATTTTACGCATAATTTATTTTTTTAAAAATAGCTATTAAAATATACTTAGGACTATTATTTTAAAATAAAGTTTAAACCCTTAACAATACTTTAGGAATTTGAGAGTTACAATTTTGATTTTAAATTTATCCAACCTCCACCATTGTATACTTCTATGCCTGCTTTATGTAAGGTGGATTTTGCCATACTACTTCGGCCCCCACTTTGACATATTGTTATAATAGGTTTGTTCCAACTTTTAATTTTGTTTACTTCTGTTTGAATTTTATTTAAGGGAATATTTTTTGAACCCTTTATATGTCCATTGTCAAATTCTTGAGTGGTTCTAACATCAATAATAATTGCCCCTTTAGCTATCAAATCCCTATAATTAACACCTGGACCAAATAACTTTATTATAAATTTTAGCATAAAACAATTTTTACAAAAGTACAGTATCAATATTTATAAGCTTTCTGTGCATTTTAAATGGTAACTTTGTTTGATTATTCTAAGGGTAACCTCCTAATTTTTTATGAAACCATTTTCCATTCTTTTAATTTGCTTATTTTGTTTAGCAACAAATAGTAAAGCCCAAGACACCCTCCCGAAAAGTAAGCATCAAAAAAATATTTTCACTTTAGCATTTTATAAGCAACCTGGCAAGGATTCCATGGTAGATTTTATCGACGGATTATATAGAGTGTTTAAAGTAAATAAAATAAGACAAGAAGGGGATGAAATAAATAGGGCACATTTAACTTTTATCCCTGGTGTTGAATATAGTCTTGGAACTGGCATCGCTGCTTCGGTGAATGCAAGTTTGGTTTTGCCAAAAGCAAAGGGCTCTAATAACAAATCCACCATTTTTACCGAATTAAAATACACCCAAAACCATCAAATAGTTGCTCAATTTGCTACTAATATTTGGAGCAAGAATGGAGAATATAATTTTAATAATAATTGGTCCTTTTTAAAATATCCTCAAAAGGATTTTGGCTTAGGGAGCAATAGCCAATTAGGTTTATTTGATGAGTTGGATTATTCTTATATAAGAATGTATCAATCTATTTTAAAAAGAATAGCACCCAATTTATATTTTGGGCCTGGCTTAAATATAGACTATCATTGGAATATATCGGATACCACCACAAAATTGAAGCCAATCAATGGATTTAATCAATACGGTCGCAGGAATAATTCCAATTCAACAGGGTTCTTACTTAATTTACTTTATGACACCAGAGTAAACAATGTAAATCCGGCTGCCAATAGTACCTATTTTAATATAGTATACAGAAATAATCAAACCTTTTTAGGTAGTGATCAAAATTGGCAGTCCATGATAATTGATTATAGAAAATATTTGCCCTTCCCCTCCGGCAGTAAAAATATTTTAGCTTTTTGGAGCTACAATCAATTAACCTTAAATGGCAAGCCGCCTTATTTGGATTTACCCAATACAGCAAGCGATACCTATAGCAATTTTGGAAGAGGCTATGTGCAAAGTCGATTTAGAGGAGATAAATTTTTATTTGCAGAGTCGGAGTATCGCTTTTGTATTACCGAAAATGGATTTTTAGGGGGTGTTGTTTTCGCCAATATGCAAAGTATGTCTGGACAACCTGGGCAGTCTATACAAGGTATGCTTCCGGGTTATGGAGCAGGGGTAAGAATTAAATTTAATAAGCATTCCAATACCAATGTTTCTTTGGACTATGGTTTTGGACAGGGTGGTTCTAAAGGACTGTTTATGAACCTTGGGGAAGTATTTTAGGGGGACCCCTTTTTTAATCATTCAAAGCTGTGAAAGGGAGGCTAATTCTCAATCATTCTAATATACAAATCCTCTACTTTTTTTCTGGCCCAAGGGGTTTTTCGTAAAAACTTTAAACTTGATTTAATGCTTGGGTTGCTGTTAAAGCAATTGATAGGAATATGTTGCCCAAGGTCCTCCCAACCAAAATATTTCACCAATTCGGTTACAATATATTCAAGTGTTTTGCCATGTAATGGGTCATTTGAAACTTGTTGCATATGCAATATTAAGTAATTTGCTACTGTCTATGAGTGCACATCGTTATTTTTTAGTGAATAAGCCCTATGATATGGTTTCGCAATTTGTGAGTAGCCATGAAGTTCGGTTGTTGGGCGACTTGGATTTTAATTTTCCAGAAGGCACTCATGCTATTGGAAGGCTAGATCAAAACTCCGAAGGCTTACTTTTATTAACGACCAATAAAAAAATTACCAAACTACTTTTTCAAGGCCCTATTCCACATAAGCGTACTTATTTAGTACAGGTAAAAAATGCAATGAATGTAGAAACGGCAAACAAACTTGCATCAGGCATTGAGATTAGTGCTAAAACAGG
>CANGFA010000030.1 GCA_947453145.1 Bacteroidota bacterium | reverse complement strand
TTTTGCAGCGTCTATCATTAATAATAATTCAAACAAATTGTCGGTTGGTGCATAGGTACTTTGTACAAGGAAAACATAGTCTCCACGCACACTTTCTAGGAAAACGGGCTGAAACTCACCGTCGCTAAATTTTTGAATGTTTATTTTTCCGATAGGTGCACCAAATCGTTGGGCAATTTTTTCTGCCAGGGCCGTTGAGCCAGTTCCAGCAAATATTTTAACAGAAGGGTTCATGGGTAGGTTGAATGTGCTCCAAAGTTATCATTCTGTAAAGCATTTTAGAAAGATTAAAGGGGGGACTTTTCAACAAGTCATTAACGTAGTAGAAAATTCGATTTTTTTTATCGTATTTATACCCTTATGTAATCATCAATTATGGGATACATTGCCCCATGCAAAATCAAATAACTATTAAATCCTGGGCGCTGAACGACCAGCCAATTCATAAATTGTACACCAAGGGGGCCAAGTATTTAACCGACGCCGAACTCATTGCGATATTATTACAACAAGGCACGGCACAAAATAACGCGGTAGATCTAGCGCGTATTTTACTTCATAAATGCAATAATAATTTGCTGCAATTGTCAAAACTATCTACCAAGGATATATTAGCACTAAAAATTAAAGGCGTTGGAAAAATTAAATCCATTCGTTTGTTAGCTGCTATTGAATTAGGATCCCGAAGATTATTTCAACAAAATGTAGATAAGCATATTATGCAAAGTGCAGACGTAATAGCCCATTTAAAATACAGTTTACAATTTGAATCCCGTGAAATTTTCATGGTACTATTATTAAATCAGGCTAATAAAATTATACATGAACAAATTTTAAGCGAGGGCGGGATAACCGGCACTGTTGCAGATCCCAGGGTTTTATTTAAACTAGCGCTAAGCCACGAAGCCACCGGGTTTATTATCTGTCACAATCACCCCAGCGGACAACTTATGCCAAGCAGGATGGACGATATGTTAACCGAAAAAGTAAAGAAAGCAGCTTCACTTTTAGATATTAAATTAATTGACCACATCATCGTAAGCACCGAGGGCTACTATAGTTATGCAGAACAAAGCAGTTGTTGGTAATGGCATATGATTTATGCCTTACAATAAATTTAAGTTTACTCGCTTTATGAAATACAATTAGGCTTGCGCAGTAGGTCCTCCAAAGTTCATTGGGATTTCAACAGGCGACATGTCTCCTATTGGGCCATTGGCTTCCTCGTATTTTTCTACATTTTCTACCAAGGCTTTCATAAATCTTTTGGCATGCATTGGGGTTAAAATCACACGAGACTTTACTTTACTTTTTGGTGTACCCGGCATTACATTTACAAAATCTATTACAAACTCGGCATTGCTATGGGTAATAATAGCAAGGTTGGCATAAGATCCTTCGGCAATTTCCTCGCTGATTTCAATATTTAAGGGCTGGTTTGGGTTTTGTTCCATGGTATAAATTGAACAGCAAAGATAAAGGGGATGGAATGTTAAAAAAAAATTAGCGTACAGCATTTCTATGAACTAAATTTGCGCCATGTTAATATTAGACGGTAAAATAGCCTCCGCAGCCGTAAAAGCAAGCCTTTTACAAAAAACGAAAGCCTTACAGGCAGCTGGGAAAAGAACGCCCCATTTGGCAGCCATTTTAGTGGGCAATAATGGTGCAAGTGAAACTTATGTAGCTAGTAAAGTTAAAAATTGCGATGAAACTGGATTTGGAAGTTCTTTAATTCGTTTTAATGATGATGTTACCGAAGCTGATTTACTTGCGAAGATTAAGGCATTGAATGAGGACAAAAACATAGATGGTATTTTAGTTCAATTGCCATTACCAAAACATATAAACGACGAAATAATAATTGAATCCATTCACCCCGATAAAGATGTAGATGGATTTCATCCAACCAATATTGGAAGAATGGTACAAGGAATGGATACTTTTATTCCTGCTACTCCTTATGGTGTATTACTCATGTTGGAGTATTACAAAATTGAAACAAAAGGAAAACACGTTGTAGTAATAGGACGTAGTAATATTGTAGGCAGACCTATGAGTATTTTATTAAGTGGGGATAGACCTCAAGGAAATGCATATGTCACACTTTGCCATAGATATACTCCAAAAGAGGAAACGGTTAAAATGGCACAACAAGCAGATATATTATTAGTTGCTGTTGGTATTCCCGAATTTGTAACAGCTGAAATGATTAAACCAGGAGCTGTAGTTATAGACGTGGGTATTACGAGAGTAGAAGATGCTACTGCAAAAAAAGGCTTCCGCATTAAAGGAGATGTTAATTACGAAGAAGCCATTACCAAGGCTGCTGCTGTAACACCTGTTCCAGGTGGGGTTGGCCTCATGACTATTGCAGGTTTATTAATGAATACTATGAAAGCCTACGAAGCAAATTAATGATGGAAATTCAACCACAACAATATCCAGTCATGGAAATGTTTTATTCTTTGCAAGGCGAAGGATATCATCAGGGCAAAGCGGCTTTTTTTATTCGCTTGGCTGGCTGTGATGTTGGATGTGTATGGTGTGATGTAAAAGATAGCTGGGATGCAAGTAAACATCCTGTATTGTCTATAGAAACCATTGTGAACAGTGCATTAGCGCATCCAGGACGTTTAGCCATTGTTACAGGTGGCGAACCCTTATTACACAATTTAGACCCTTTAACTACTGCATTAAAAGCAGCAGGTTTTGAAACCAATATAGAAACATCAGGATCGAGTTCTATGTCTGGACAATGGGACTGGGTATGCCTATCCCCTAAAAAATTTAAAGCGCCTTTGCCCGAAAATGTTTCATTAGCCTCTGAATTAAAAGTGGTGGTTTTTAATAACTCCGATTTTGAATGGGCCGAAACCTATGCAAAGCAAGTAGGTGCAAATTGTAAATTATACTTACAACCAGAATGGGATAAACAAGCTCAAATCACTCCTTTGGTAATTGAGTATGTTAAAGCAAACCCAAAATGGGAATTAAGTGCGCAGTTGCACAAGTACATTCAAGTACCCTAATTATATTTACAGCACAAAACAGGCATATGAAAAATAGGCTAAAACATAAGCTAGTTCTATTTTTAGGGGTAATTGTATTTTTGGCCATCTCCGCCATCCCATTGCATGCGCAAAATGAAAATACAGCGCGTAAATTAATGGACAAGGCATCGGTTGCATTTGAAGCTCAAAACTATGAACAGTGTATTCAGTTACTTCAATCCAGTATTCAAAAGGACACCAATTTTATTGATGCTTACATTACCTTGTTTCAAGTATATTCTAAAATAAAGCAAAGTCAAAATGCGGTTACTATTTTTGAGAAAGCCTTACGAAAGGATAGTGTAAGTTGTTTGCCTTATGTGATAAAATATGCTACAGCATTAGCTACTTTAGGTGCCTATGAAAAAGCATTGGACCTACTCAATAAAAACGCATCTAAAATCCCAGCACATCTTCAACAAAATAGCAATGACTTAATGGCTATTTGCCAATATGCTAAAACTCATCCCATAGACACAAGTGTTAAAGTAATGAATGTTGGAGATAGCATAAACACAAGTGAGGCAGAATACTTTCCAACGGTAACAGTGCAAGATAGCTTACTCTTATTTATGCGCAGAGACCGAGATAAGCGTGAGGACTTTTTATTTAGCACTTTTTCTTCTACTGGTTTTTCATTGGCAAAACCACTTTCAGATACTTTGAATTTTGCTAGTAAAAAAGGTGCTCCAAGTTTGTCTTCGGACTTAAACAGTTTATATTATGCTGCTGAATATATGGAAACCGGATATGGCAGATATGACATATATAAAGTAACTAAAACAGATAGCGGATGGTCTACACCCTTAAATTTAGGGCGCAATATAAATTCTGACTTTTGGGAAAGTGCCCCTAGTATTTCTTCTGACGGGCAGGCCTTGTTTTTTAGTAGTAATAAGCCTGGTGGTTATGGCGGCATTGATATCTATGTTTCTTATAAAAACAAAAATGGAGCTTGGGGCAAAGCCATGAATCTAGGGCCTAACATTAATACAGCCGGCGACGATCAGACACCATTCATACATGCCGACAATCGTAGTTTATATTTTGCATCTAACGGTTGGCCTGGTTATGGAGGAACTGATTTATTTGTGTCCTATAAAAAAATAGACGGCAAATGGAGTAAGCCAACCAATTTAGGATACCCTATTAATACCTTTGATAACGAAGGCAGTATTGCCATTGCGAGTAGTGGTAGTGAAGGATATATTGCTAGTGATAGAATAGATAGTCGTGGCGGTTTAGATATTTATAAAGTAGTGTTACCCCTAAATGCGCGCGCGCATAAAACCTATTACTTTAATGGTTTTATTACAGATGCAATTTCACATAAACCTTTAGCCGGTTTTGTACGCTTAACGGACCCTTTAGACTCCACTAAAAATATGTTGATAAATGTAGATACCGCCGGCAGTTTTGTACTTTCCATACCCGAATTTGATTCCTTAGGGATACAAGTAAATAGTAGTCAACATGAATATGCAAGTAGTTTATTAAGTAAAGAAAAACTTATTCAACTGGGTGGTACCACCCAATATTTTAATCTAAATCCTATTCAAAATAAATTTACAAAGGATTTTAAAAATGTATTTTTTGAAGTGAACGAAGCGCAGTTAACGCATGCTTCCTATATTGAACTTGACGCATTGGTAAATTATTTAGAAAGCAGTTCAAATGCAACAATTTTAATAGAAGGGCATACTGACAATTCCGGTTCAGAAATAGCTAATTTAAGTTTATCTGAAAAACGCGCCAATTCCATTGCACAATACTTAATAACCAGGGGTATTGAGCGCGCAAGAATATCCACCAAGGGTTATGGATCAAGCAAACCCATTGCAGATAATAACACACCGGCAGATAGAGCAAAAAACAGACGCACCAGTTTTACCATTAGCCTTCCATAATGTATTCAAAGTATACCAACTTAAGTTTATTAAATATTCATGTGCATAAGAAAAATGTAGGAAGTATGCTACCGTATTAATACCCTTCTTCTGAGCGTTTTTATAGGCGATGTTTAGACCATGACAAATAAAGAAGAAGCCTTATTGTATACCATTGCATTTAGCATGTTAAAAGGCATAACGGAACCGCAAAAATTAATCATGTTAAGGCATTATGGTTCCGCAACAAATATTTATCATCTACACAAAAAAAATGCAACGCTATGGCCCACAAATGCAGCCGAAGAAGAAATTAATTTTATTTCAAAGCATCATATTCAATGCTTTACTTTTATGGAGGAAGACTATCCTAACAGGCTTGCAAATATTATTGATCCGCCAATAGTTTTATATACCAAGGGCTCCCCACATTTTAATTTACCACAACTTATTAGTATTGTGGGAACCCGACAACATACTTACCAAGTGAATAAAGTAATTCAAGAATTATTAGAAGGATTACAACATTTAAAAATGGGCGTGATTAGTGGCATGGCATTGGGCGTAGATGGTATTGCACATGCACTTTCTTTGCATCATAAAATTCCTACCTGGGGTGTTTTGGCGCACGGCTTGGATACCATTTACCCCAATGCGCACCGACGATTAGCCATTAACATGTTAAGCAACGGCGGACTCATTACAGAGTGCAGACAAAAAACAATCACAATGCCTTATCAGTTTCCAAAACGAAACAGAATTGTAGCAGGAATGAGTGATGCTACCATTGTTATTGAAAGTGAAGTGGAAGGTGGAAGTATGATCACCGCCAAATTAGCGAGGGGATATGATAGAGAAGTTTTTGCTGTACCGGGTAAATTACATGATGCAAAAAGCAAAGGTTGCTTGTGGTTAATAAAAAATAATATTGCAACCATGTATCATGATTCAATTCAATTATTAGAAAACATGAATTGGCCTTCACAAAATATAGTAGCAGCTCATGGTGATTTACCAGTAATGAGTGAAGATGCAAAAACACAAACTTTGTTATTATCGTTACCCCCTATTTTGCAATCCATCTATTTACTTATACAATCGCAGGGTCCCATTCACAAAGACGCTATTTCCCAACAATTGGACATGGCTTCGGCGGCGCTGTCTAGTCAGTTACTTACGCTGGAACTAAATAACCTAATTCATTTGCAAGCAGGTAACCTGTATTCAACATCCTAAGTAATTGTTTTTCAATGGTTTTAAAAAAGTATTTTGCCCAAAAGGGGCAAAAAGCTACCTTTGCCTATGGCAACAAGAAATTCTACCAACAACTCCCGCATTTTTGGTCAAGGCTTAACATTCGATGATGTATTGTTAATGCCGGCTTATTCTGAGATGCTTCCTTCCGAAGTAAAAATCTACAGTCAACTTACCAAAAACATCCAACTCAATGTTCCTATTTTGTCCGCTGCAATGGACACCGTTACAGAAGCGAGCTTAGCAATTGCATTAGCGCGTGAAGGTGGCATAGGTATTTTGCACAAAAACATGAGTATTGAACGTCAGGCCGAGCAAGTTCGTAAAGTAAAGCGTAGCGAGAGTGGAATGATTGTAGATCCTATTACTTTAGAAGTAAATGCAACCATCGGCGATGCATTGGTTTTAATGAAAGAAAATAAAATTGGCGGTATTCCAATTGTGGACAAAGGAAATAAGTTAGTGGGCATTTTAACCAATCGGGACTTACGTTTCGAAACAGATCGTAAAAGAAAGGTTAGTGAAGTAATGACAAAAGAAAATTTAATCATTGCGCCAGAAGGAACTGATTTAAGAAAAGCAGAGAAAATTTTAAGACAATATAAAATTGAAAAATTACCGGTAGTAAGCAAGCAAGGAAAATTAATTGGTTTAATTACTTACCGTGATATTTTACAATTAAGTGCTTTCCCAAATGCAGTAAAAGACAAGATAGGTCGTTTATTAGTAGGTGCTGCATTAGGAATTACCAAAGATTTATTAGATCGTGCAGCTGCATTAAATACAGTTGGTGTTGATATAGTTTCTTTAGACAGTGCACACGGACATAGTAAAGGTGTGATTGAAGCCTTAAAAACATTAAAGAAGAATTTTAAAAATTTACCAGTTATTGCGGGTAATGTAGCCACAGCGCAAGGTGCTCTAGCATTGGCTAATGCAGGAGCTGATGCAGTTAAAGTGGGTATTGGGCCAGGTTCCATTTGTACTACACGTATCGTAGCTGGCGCAGGTGTTCCTCAATTAACAGCAATTATGGAAGCTACCAAAGCATTAAAAGGAAAAAATATTCCAGTGATTGCAGACGGAGGTATTCGTTATACAGGTGATATGGTAAAAGCTTTAGCAGCTGGTGCCAATTGCGTAATGATGGGAAGTATTTTCGCAGGTACCGAAGAAAGTCCTGGTGAAACCATTATTTATGAGGGCCGAAAATTTAAAGGCTACCGTGGTATGGGAAGTATTGGTGCCATGGGACAAGGAAGTGGTGATAGATATTTTCAAGAAGGAACCGACAGTAAAAAGTTTGTACCAGAAGGCATTGAAGGGCGTGTTGCTTATAAAGGAAACCTAAGCGAAATTATTTATCAATTTGTGGGTGGATTAAAAGCAGGTATGGGATACTGTGGTGCAAAGACAGTGAAGGATTTACAAAACGCCACTTTTGTTCAAATCACCAATGCAGGAATGAAAGAAAGTCACGCACACGATATTGATATTACGAAGGAAGCGCCTAACTATTCTCGTAAATAATTAGCAATGAAAAAAGAATTATGGGCTTTGTTTATGGGAAATTTTAAAAAGGCCATTTATTCCGTTCTAATGATACTTTACAGTTTCATTTTATTTAATAAATCAGCTGCGGCAGAATCCATTAACACCTCTAAGCAAGACACCACTGTTAGCTCCAAACTTCGCATAAGTATTCTTACCTGTGATGCAGGCGAAGATATTTATACTGTTTGGGGACATACCGCAGTGCGTGTTGTAGATAGTATTAACAACACCGACTACGTTTTTAATTTTGGAACCTTTGATTTTAATACCCCCAATTTTGTGGCCAAGTTCATGAAAGGGGATCTTCAATATTTTATTAGTGCCACTACCTATACTAACTTTTTATACGAATACGAGTATACCAAAAGAGATGTCCATGAGCAGGCGTTGAAACTAACTAATTCCGAAAAAGAAAAATGGTACCAGGCATTGCAAACAAATATGGTAGGCAATAACCGTTTTTATTTATACAATTTCATAAAGGACAACTGTACCACCAGAATTAAGGATGGCCTATTTAAACATGCCCCAATCAACAATTACAGCATAGAAATTCATTCATACAGAGAAGAAGTTGTGAGTGGCTGCTACAAAGCTGGTTTGGGTTGGGTAGGTTTAGGTATTGATTTATTATTAGGAGCCGTTTCGGATAGTACGCCTAATTTATACCAGGAAGCATTCTTACCTAAATTACTGTTTCAAAAAATTGCCTTAAACCCTAAATTAGTTCTGTCAACCAATCATATTAACTACAACCATAAGGAAGCATCCAGGGGTGGTTCTCCAATTAACTATTTAATTGTTTTTTTACTCCTGTATATTTTTGTATCTAAATGGAATAGCCTACTTACACAACGCATTGCGCGCATTTTAGATGTAACACTTTTGTTTTTATTGGGCATAGGTGGTTCATTGGTATTATATATGAGTCAGTTTTCTTTACACGATGCATGTCAAGAAAATTATAATTTAATTTGGTTGCATCCATTTTACTTATTGGCCATTCCGATTTATTTTATTTCAAAAAAATGGACCGGCTATTTGGGATATATATTTTTCACCGCAACCGTCATTATGATGTTTGCTAGCTATTGGATTCCTCAGCATATCTCAAAATCGGTGATTGTTATCATGATCATTGCCTTATTCTTACAAACAAGACTTATTAAAAGAGGAACTTTAGCTAAATATAAATAGCTTACATTTTTAACGCCTAAAAAAGCAACCATGTTACACTATTACGATTATGGTGAAGATCATTTGGCCTACTTTGATGAAGGCGTCATGGATGCAACAAATAGCAAAACTACCTTATTATTGATTCATGGTTTTGGTGAGGATCATTGCATCTGGAAAAATCAAATTCAATTTCTTTCAAAATATTATCGCATTATTGCGCCTAATTTGCCTGGCGTGCATTGCAAACCGCTAACCTTACATCATTCGCATGCTCCTAGTTTACGTAATTATGTAGAAGTACTCCATGAACTCATGCACCATTTGCATATTGAAAAATATTATGTGATTGGGCATAGTATGGGTGGTTATATTGGATTGGCATTTGCGGATTATTATGTGAATCATGTTATTGGACTGGCACTCGTGCACTCTACTAGCTTTGAAGATAGTGCGGCAAAAAAAGAAAGCAGATTAAAAGTAGCTGAGTTTATTCAAGAACATGGTACGCGCAAATTTTTAGAAACATCCATCCATAATATGTTTGGCAATGCTTTTAGACAAGCACACCCCGAACAAATTCAGGATGTGATGGATAGTGTGAGTGATATAAGCACCGAAGCCATGATTCAATATGTAATGGCCATGCGTAACCGAGGATCACATGAACATATGTTGCGTGAGCAACACATTCCCATTTGGATGATTGTAGGCGAAGAAGATATTGCCATTCCTATTGAAGATTCCTTATTACAAACTCAACTTTTGCCCGAAAAGAATGTTATAGTGTTAAAGGAAGTGGGGCATATGGGCATGTTGGAAGCAACAGATAAAGTAAACAATGCGCTTCTTGGTTTTATTCAAGTAGCAGAAAACAAATAAATATATGTCAAAGATCATTTTAGTTACTGGAGCGAGTTCGGGTTTTGGAAAAGCAATTGCAGAAAAATTTGCTGCTGGTGGTTGGAATTTAATTTTAACAGCACGCAGAAAAGAAAAATTAGAAGCCGTTGCTTCGGATATTGAAAAAAAGTATGGAGTAAAAACCTTAAGCTTGATTTTTGATATTCAAAACAAAGAAGAAGTATTTGAAAATTTAGGCAACTTACCTGAGCAGTGGCAAGCTGTTGACTTATTAGTTAACAATGCGGGATTGGCATTAGGACGTGATTCTTTCTTTGATGCGAATTTAGAAGATTGGGAAACCATGATTAATACCAATGTGAAAGGTTTATTATATGCTTCTAAAGCGGTATTACCCTACCTCATAAAACAAGAAGGTCATATCATTAATATTGGAAGTACTGCTGGTAAGGAAGTATATAAGGACGGTAATGTTTACTGTGCGACAAAACATGCTGTTGATGCAATTACTAAAGCACAAAGAATAGATTTATTACCTTATCATATTAAAGTAACTGCCATTCACCCGGGAGCCGGTGAAACTGATTTTTCTTTGGTGCGATTTAAAGGAGACGCTAGTAAAGCTTCCGCGGTTTATGAGGGCTACACGCCTTTAAAAGCAGAAGACATAGCAGACACTGCTTGGTACGTTGCCAATGTTCCTAAACATGTTTGTATCAATGATGTTGTCATGACATGTCTTGCACAAGGCAATTCAACCATGATACATAAAGACTAATTATTTGCTAGAAAGATCTATTAAATGGAAGGGCTTTTAAATGTTCCGCCCCGATATTGAAGTCCTTCCATATTTCATGTACGATTTCAGCAGCAGGTTTTATTTTTTCAATAATTGCACTCACCTGCCCTATTTCTAATTCACCTTCTTTCAAATCTCCTTCATACATTCCTTTTTTTGCGCGCCCCCTACCTAAAAAAGCAGCCAGTTCTTCTTTACCTTGTCCTTCTCTTTCTAATGCTAGTATGCTTAATGCAAAATCGTTTTTTAATAAACGTACAGGCGCTAATTGTTTTAAACCCAATTGCGTATCTCCTTCTCCAGCATCAAGCACAGCTTGTTTAAAATGAATATGTGCGCAGGATTCTACACTACAAACGAATCGTGAACCAATTTGAACTGCTTCGGCACCCAATGCAAAAGCAGCCAGCATTTGTGCACCCGTTGCAATGCCCCCTGCAGCAATCACTGGTATTTTAACGGCTTTATGCACTAGTGGAATTAAAACCATAGTTGTAGTTTCCTCTCTACCATTGTGTCCTCCTGCCTCAAAACCTTCGGCTACCACTGCATCACATCCTGCTGCTTCGGCCTTTTGCGCAAACAAGGCACTACTCACTACATGCACCACAACAATCCCAGCTTCTTTTAAAGTGGCTGTCCAAATTTTTGGATTTCCTGCACTGGTAAAAACAATGGGTACTTTTTCTTCAATGATTGTATTAATATGCGCTTGTAAATCGGGATACAACATGGGCAGGTTCACTGCAAAAGGCTTATTAGTAGCTGCTTTTGTTTTTTGTATTTCATCTCTTAAAACTTCAGGATACATACTGCCTGCGCCTAAAATGCCCAAGCCTCCAGCATTACTCACTGCACTCGCAAGTTCCCAGCCACTGGCCCAAACCATACCGGCCTGAATAATGGGTAATTCAATCTTAAAAAGTGTGGTGATTCTGTTTTCAAAGGACATAACCATTAGTTTTAGCAATGAAAAAATAAAGCAACGCTAAGCAATTTTAAAATGCAAACTATCTATCTAATACAAAAAGCGTTGGAAAACAAAAACACGGTATAAAATTTATTGGATAATTATTTTATCCAAAATCTATCTCGGTATTATCTCCAATATTTAAGGTACGACTTAATCCTTTCACCGAAGCATCACTTCCAATTAGAGAATTATCTAAAACCACCTCATCCAATGAAGTGTAAGTGCCAATAATACTTTCTTTAACCACAGAACTCTTAATTGTAGTATTATTTCCTATGGTAACGTGCGGGCCTATAATAGAATTTTCAATCACGCAATGATCTGCAATACTTACTGGAGGAATAATAATACTATTCAGATATAGTTCAGGGTTCACAGTAAGCCCACCACTTTTTTTAAGTAATACTGCGTTGGCTTCTAATAAAGATTCTTTTTTTCCGCAGTCATACCAATGCTTTACTTTAAAGGTATCAAAGGCAACTCCTTTTTTAATCATGCATTCTAATGCATCGGTTAAATTGTATTCACCATGTGATTTAATATTTTCTATAACTAGTTGCTGAAAACAATCAAATAAAATATTCGATTCTTTTATTTTATACAACCCTACCAGTGCATTATTACTTTTAGGAATAGATGGTTTTTCCACCGCATGTAACACTTTACCTTCCTCGTCTATTTCCACCACTCCAAATTGTCTTGGATCGTCTACCTTTTTAATTCCCAACATACTAGTAGGACTATCCATTACTTCTCTAATATCAAATTCACAAATGGTATCTCCTAATGCAATGAAAACTTCGTCCGTTCCCACAATTTCTTTAGTCAATTGAATAGCGTGTGCAGTTCCTTGACGATCGTTTTGATAAACAAAATGCGTTTTTAAATTGGGGTAAGTTTGCTCCACATAGTCTTGGATTTTCGCACCTAAATAACCTACAATAAAAATGTACTCCTGTATGCCCACTTCCTTTAACTGATCCACGATAAAACTTAAAATGGTTTTACCTGCAATTGGAATAAGTGCCTTTGGTTGTGTATAGGTGTGTGGTCGCAATTTTGTGCCTGCACCTGCAACCGGGATAATCGCCTTCATGGTTTTCCTTTTTGGGGTGGGTAAAAATAGCAAATAACCGTTAGTTAAAAGCGAAATTTCATTCGAAAAATGGGCATTAAGGTGTTTTTGCCCTAAACCGATTGTAAATGTGGATATTAGAGGGGCAACTGTTGAAAGAAAGCTTTGTTAAGGGCTAAGAATGGATTTATTTTTGCCAAATATTCTACGAAAAATCACCTAATTCTATAAAATTCCAAATATGCAAAGAGATACCCTGGTTTTTGACATTATCAACCAAGAATTACAACGCCAACGTCGTGGCATTGAATTAATAGCATCTGAAAATTTCACCAGCTTACAAGTAATGCAGGCCATGGGTGGTGTTATGACCAATAAATATGCCGAAGGGTATCCGGGAAGAAGATATTATGGTGGTTGTGAAATTGTTGATAAAACAGAACAACTAGCCATTGATCGTTTGAAAGAAGTTTTTGGTTTGGAATATGCAAACGTTCAACCACATAGTGGTGCACAAGCAAACGCTGCGGTGATGTTGGCTATTTTACAACCAGGCGATGCAATTTTAGGTTTAGACTTAAGCATGGGTGGTCACTTAACACACGGAAGTGCTGTAAACTTTTCTGGTAAAACTTATAAGCCCCATTTTTATGGAGTGGTAAAAGAAACTGGACTCATTGACTATGAAATGTTAGAAAGCCAAGCAAGAGCACATAAGCCTAAATTAATTATTTGTGGCGCAAGTGCTTATAGCCGTGATATTGACTATGCTAGAATTAGAAAAGTAGCCGACGAAGTGGGCGCATTTGTATTGGCCGATATTGCACATCCAGCAGGATTAATAGCAAAAGGATTATTAAGTTCTCCATTTAACTATTGTGATTTTGTAACTTCTACAACCCACAAAACTTTACGTGGACCGCGTGGGGGTGTAATTATGATGGCGAAAGATGGTGAAAATACATTGGGATTAAAAGACATGAAAGGTAATTTAAGATTATGGTCCAATGTAATTGATATGGCCGTGTTCCCAGGTACACAAGGTGGACCATTGGAGCATGTGATTGCTGCTAAAGCAATTGCCTTTGGTGAAATTTTATCTGATGAATTTACAGTGTATGCAAAACAAGTACAAAAAAATGCGCAAGCCATGGCTGCTGCATTTGTAGCAAAGGGATATGAGATTATTAGTGGTGGAACGGATAACCATTTAATGTTAATTGACTTAAGAAATAAAAATATTAGTGGTAAAAAAGCAGAACAAGTATTAGGCCATGCCGATATTACTGCCAATAAAAATATGGTGCCTTATGATGACAAATCGGCCTTTGTAACTTCGGGTATACGTTTTGGTGTTGCTGCCATTACAACCCGTGGTATGAACGAAGGACATATTCCATTTGTGGTGGATTCCATTGATAAAGTGTTAATGAACGCAGACAATGAAACCATTTTAGCAGAAACTAGAAAAGACGTAAACAAATTCATGGAGCAATTTGTATTGTATCCTGAATTAGGATAATAGTGTAACTTTAAACCATGATACAGAGAATACAAAGCATTTGGTTATTATTAGCAAGCGTAGCTGCATTTATGGTACTGCGTTTCCCTTTTTATTATACACCTACTCCTAATGCATTAGAAATTGCAGGTAGTAGTTCAACTGGCTTATTAATTACCTTGGCATTTAGTGCTTGCCTTAGTGCCATTACTATTTTTTTGTACGGAAACAGAATGTTGCAAGTAAAAGTGACCATTGTAAACTTTTTATTGTCTATACTTGTTGGCTTCTTAGTATACAAAATAGTAGTAGCTAACCCCGGGGGTGGATTTACCTTATTTTCCATTGCTTTATTTGCAATACCATTACTGCAAATTTTATCCATTGTAAAAATTTACAAGGACGAGCAATTGGTGAAGAGTGCGGACAGGTTAAGATAGTTAGTACTTTAGCGAAACTGCTATTGCTAAATTTGTAATTAAATTGGAAGAAATTTTACCCCAAACATTATTTAATCCAAGTTGCCATACTTCCATAAAAGGAGCTGAATTTTTATTGAAACCAATACTAGGCGCATACCGTATTTCGGTTTTCCCGTTTATTTTACTTTCGGTTGCGTTGTATGGGATTCTAAGCCATTCTATCGCTACAAAAAAATCTTTATTGGGTAAAAATATCTTGCATTGCTCAAGATTTAATTTAACGACTTTCCCTGTAGATTTTACCTCAATTATCTGATCTGTTAAGTCATTTGTAGGTTGTTTTGAGATTGGATCAACATCATATACTCTTATTCTAAATATTGCTTTTTGAGGGAAAAGAAGAGGAATACTAAATTTTGCAATCTTGATTTCTTTTAACATGGCATTTTCCGAAGGGGCAACAAAATGTTGCGCCAATTGTGCAATAAAACTACCACTTCCATAATAGGAGCCATCAAATTGGTCAAATTCGTTTAATGTAATACTATTTTTGAAATTATTATTTAAGACAACTACTTCCCTTAATGCATTTACAGTTTCAGTTAACTCAATTTTAATTGGATTGTTACCAGTATTTGATAAAGCCACTTTAATAGGCGCATAACCCATACAGGTAACTATTAAACTATCATTAGCCTCCGGGCTTGGATTAATTAGTTTGAAAAATCCTTTTTCGTCTGCGTTTACGCCAATCTTCTCTTTAATTAAACTAACTGAAGCAAAGGGTACGGGCTCTTTTGTATTTGCATTATACACCGTGCCCTCTAAATTATTTTGAGCGTAAGTGAAAATTGGCAGCAATAAAATTAAAACGAATCTCATACGTATATCCTATTTAATTAGCGAAAAATCACTTGGAAGCATTGTAGAAACCTTTTCAGACCAAGCCCAATAGCCATCGGTTAATAATTCTAAGCCATTGAAATAATCTCCGTTCGGATAAATATAAACGGGAGTGTTGGTTCTTAAAGAAATGTCCGTTCTGATATATTCGTTGGCTCTATAAACTGGAAGTGTTTTTGCAAATTCGTTTTGAATTTTTTTGTATTTATTTATCACTTGCAGATGATCTGGGAAATAAAACTTTTTAACATTGGAATCCTTATCGTTAAATACAAGACTATCTCTTGACAATAGAGCATTCAATATAACCCGGTCATCACCAAATGACAGGTCTTTAACCTTCGTATAATAATCTAAAGAATCTTTATTTTCAATTCTATTTATCTTTTTAAACACTTCTTTAACCCTTGCAGATTCTTCCTCTGAAACGGATAAGACCCTCCTTATTTCAAATCCTTCCTTCTCAATTTCATTATTAAATAAACTTCTAGTAAAATGTCTAAGGGACCCTTTATAAATTTCATTTCTTGCTTTGTTCCACTCGGCAATTTGCTTTATTTTATTTGTCTTCATTTCTTCAAACAACGGATAGCCTTTAAAAGAAAAGGTATTACTATTAAAGTCGATCTCGAATTTAGAAAGCAAATAAATAATTTTATACCCCAATTGACTGTTTTCAAAAATCAATTTTTCGTTGGTAAAAGCCCTTAATTTATTTGAATTGGTACCGAATTTAAATTTAAGCACTTCCGGATTTTTAAAAACACAATTTTTGGCTAGTTCAGGGCTTCCTATAAAAAAGGATTTGAAGTTATCACCCCATTTTTCCCAACCATTTTCATCATAAGTTTCCACTATTACTTCCTTTAATTGAGTAGCTGTGGGCTTTAGTTGAAAAATAAAGGCTTCATTAGATTGTCCCACTTGAACTGTAATTATGTTATCCTCATAACTCAAGGAGGTAATCACCAAATCATATTTTCCTGGCTTCAAATGATCTAATTGAAATTCCCCCTTTAAATTGGTATTGGTTCCTAATGTAGTATGACTTAAGAATAAGCTCACACCTTCCAATGGTTTTTTAGTTTCACTATCAATAACCTTCCCAGTAATTTTATATTGTGCATTTGCAATGAAAAAGAGGAATAGAAATAGGGATGTTAACTTAAGCTTCATGGAGATTAATTAAGTGATTATTTCAATATTTTGCTAATTGAGACTAATTTCCCCCTACTATCCATCCCTTCTAAAACCAGACGAAACGAGGTTGTAATGTCATTATTATAGAAGGTAATCTTTGCCTTTTTGCTAAATTTATCTAATGTAATCCATGGATTCCATAGCAAGGTAGAACGCAAGTCTTTGGGACTCAAATTATCATTGGAAAGTTCTGCATAATCTGGACTATAAAATTCCTTGTGGCCTAAATAGCCAGTATATAATTTATAATCTAAACCATTTGGAATAGCACTTTTTAAGGAGCGCATTAAGTCTTCCCCTTTTTTTGTGTAAATAGCTATTGCACCCCCACTACCATTGGGACCACTAATTCCAGGCGGACTAAATACTTTTATATATGCAACCATACCCATATCAATATTAGCAACCTCTGATTCATTTATATAATTTCCATTCAAATAAAAAGACGCTTTTCCTCTTCTAAATTCAGCCTTTCTAGCCATAGTACCACCTTCGGTACTTGTAAAGTCCAAGCCAGGTACTTTTCCGTCCAAGAAATCATAAATATCAATAGTATGTGATGAATTTTGAAAGGCACTTAAATCAAAAGCAGCAGCTGCCTCTCCAGAAAACAATCCAAATGTGTATTTTTTATCAAGTTCTTTAATGCGTGCTCTTTGTTTTGAAAAAACGGTTACTTCTTTCAAAGTGTTATGCTTATTAATGGAATCCACCCTTGCTTGCTCCTTTACTATAAACTGCAATTTTGCAAGTCCTAAAGTATCTGCAAAGGTGTTAATATTCTTTAATGTGAGATTGGGGTCGATTGTGTAAAGATCATTGTTAAAAACAATATTCTTATTGGTAACAGGCGTTGTTCCATTTATTTTAAAATACACTTTTGTTGTATCATACAACATAGCATTAGAACTTGAAAATGAACCATCATCTAAAATAGGAAGCGTGATCATATTGTTACTTGAGTCTTTAGCTACAAAAATTAAATTAATGGTTTCTTGTTTCTTAGATTTTCTATTGGCGTAATCTAATACCTTGCCATTTATAGTTTGATAGCTTGTATCTCTTGGATATATCATATTAAGAGACTGCCCGTTTAAAATAGAACTCCAATTATATTTCCTCCAGCCATTTGTAAGCATTACTAAATCCAAATGATTGGAAACGCTGTCTGCATTTGATGAAAAATAGTAAGATGGCTTATAAACATTGCCGGCCAGATCCCCGTTTAAAAGCAAATGTGAAATGATATTGTCATCAAAGCCGCTATTTGTATTTGCATCTGTAATGGAAAGTGACAAATTTGCATAGGTAGAATCATTTAGCTCTATCTCCAAAACGTTCCTCCCTCTTTTTACTGTTGTTAAACTATCGGTATTTGCAGTAATGCTTAACTTGTAATCTTCATTTTTCACAAAAATCAATCTCTCGCAAATTGGCTTATCATTAACATCAAAAACCGTTAATTGCAATAAGCCTGATAGCATTTTACTCAAAGGCAAAGTACTTGTGATTGACTCCTTGTCGGTTAAATTTAATTTAGCCATAAATAAAATTGCTCCATTCATTTGTCCCACTAATGTTAGCTGTTGCATTGATGCAGGCGCTTCTTTTGTTCTTTTTACTTGAAAAATTCTATTATAACGTCCTGGCTCTATGTTTAAACTAACACCTTGATCCAGCACTTCTGGTAATGCTGTTTGATGCCCATTCCCCAATGCATCCTTCCATTCTGCAGTATATTGCTGGCCACTTGTTGGAATTAACTGCACCTTTCCCATCCCATTATGTATGGTCTTAAATGAGACGATTGAATCACCTTTTAAGTTTCGAATAATTCCATTAATATTTTCGGGTAATCCTAAGCCATTTATTGCTTTAAAGGCAAGTATATTTAATTTATTAGCAATAAAATTACCGGATTCCGGTAAAAACAGAGCGCTAGATTCATATACTCGAAAACCTTTAAAATCTGAAAGATAATTGTTTGGTACAATTTGTAAATTTTGATAGAATAAATAATCATTATCAAAATTGCGCATCCATTTAGTATAGGCAATGGCATGTATATTTGTTGCTACATAATTATCTGGCACTTTAAAATTTCCAACCGAAAAACTAGAAATAATAGGTGTGACAGATGAACTTATTAATTTACCATTCCCATCATACCAATCAATGTAAAAATTTTTGGACAGTAATGAAGGCTGAAATCCATTCATTAGATAAGCCTTATACCATATTGTCTGTCCAGGCGTATATTTTGAATTGTCAAATTGCACATACACTTTTTCTTGTGGAGCCTTGGCAGCATAATTAAGCATTGCCGATTCAATACCCTGCGATTGAACCACATTCATTATTGCAAAAAAAGCAATAATTGTAAAAGCCAACTTAAAAGTATGCATAGTGCTAAATATAATTGATAAAACTCATTATAAAATTAACTATCACACAGCACATTCCCTACAAACTAGCCGACCAGACCAGCACTTTTCCAAACTTGCCCCAATTGTCTAAGCCCTTTTTCATATCAACCATAATTTGATAGCGCTTTACTACTTTTGACTTACCAGAAACTGGAGCCGGAATTACAGGTGTAACCAATTCAAGCTTGGTTGCATAAATGGTTTCAGAAAGTCTAGGGATAGCTAGTCCTAAAATCATACCTGGTAAACCATTAAAACTTTCCGGACCACCTTTTACCATAATTTGATCGGTATAAAATGCGACTACTACCACAGAGTCACAAATTTTAGTAATTGCCTTTTTACATTCAAACCCTGCGATATCTCGTAACTCATTGGTAATTTTCCATTCATATTTAGGCATGCTGTCTTTTACAAAATACTCATTTTCAAATAGTGCCTTCTTCATTAAAGTAGTTTCGTCCCCTAAATTTTGAATAATTAAATCCGACTCTTCTGGCTTAAACCCAAACACCATATACTTATTGTCCGGATTTTCTTTTAACATTCTGTAATGTGTTTGATTTTCATTAAAATCCATCACAAAATTATCTGTTACAATTTTTGGAAATATTTTTTTCAGCTCTTCCGCCCAAGCCCCATCCATGCCTTCTTCTGATTGTATCGATTCCATTAAAGTATGTTGCGCAAACTTGCGTTCATAGCTAATTCTGCCACTTGTAATAAAAGTAGTTTGGGCATTTGATGCAATTGCAGCGCAGCCAAGTATGATTAAGAATATATATTTCATTTGATATTTATTTGTTGATTAAAAGCCCATATTGGATGGCTTACCGTTTTTACTAAAATTGTATACTAAACTAAACATGGTATAACGTCTTATTCCGTTATTACTACTTTCTGAAATAAAGTTGCTCGAAATGTTTCTTTGGATATTGGTGTTTTGATTCAACATATCAAATACATACATTTTTACTTCCCAGCTATCGGTCTTACCCAATACTTTTCGAATGGATGGACTTAAAATAAATACATCACGTTGATCAGGGAATACTTTTGATTTTTGATACACATTTGCATCAATATTTATATCAATAAAGGTTTTAATTTTCTTAAACTTAAACTGCGTATTGCCATTAATTTGATAGGTCCAGTAATTAGTTTCACTTCCTGGTCTAATACTTGAAACAGTGCGATTATCGCGCGCGCTCATATTTAAATAAAAATTAACTGCCTTATCGCCCCAATAGCTAAAATTGGCTTGATACGTCAAGCTATTATTGTCATTTACATTTCTAACACCATTTACTTTATTAACATATCTATTAAAACCGCCTCCAAAATTAAGCCCAAATTGCAAACCTTTATAAATATCCATTCCATAGTACATACTGCCATCATAACTATAGTTTCCCTGCACATTAATATATTGATTCACTCTCCTTCCCAATGCATCTACACTACTACTATTACTAATATCATTTTCAGTATTAGAATAGCTTGCATTAAAATACATATACCGACTTTTTAACACTTTAAAATCATTTGCATTGATACTAATTCTATTTGTAAAGCCTTGTTGCAAATTGGCATTACCAATGTTTACATTCAAGGGGTCGCTATTGTCAATAATAGGCTGTATTTGAAGTAGGGTTGGGTTAATTGTTTTACCAGCATAATCAAAACGCAATCGTCTTTGTTGTTTTGGATTATAATTAAAGGTAAATGAAGGAATAAAATTATTATAGTTAATGGTACGAGTTGAATTTCTAGCAAGATCCTCTAATTGATAATGAGCGCTTCCAAAACCCGATCCCAATACCCAATTCAATTTCTTATCAACAAAGCGATAATTTAATGAACCTGCATTGTTTATGGTATTAAATATAAAGTGATTGCTTAAGGAATCAATTACTTTACTATAAATTGGCTTGGAGGAAAATGTTGTATTTCCTGTATTATCAAAGCTTAAACGCTCTGCATCATTCTTGCCTACATTAAAGGCGTATTTAAAAATCAAGAAAGACTTTTTACCCAAAGGCTCAGTGTACACCACATTAGAATTAATAGCGGTCGTGTTTTGTTTATTCTTTTTAAGTTGATCGGCTGAATCTTTCTTTATGATTGCACCACCATAATTAAAATACTGATTATCGGAAATCAATGAACCATCCTGTGCTTTATCATTAAAATTCAAATCTGACACAAAAGATATGGTTCTACCCTTTTTAGCGAATTTTTGACGATAGCTTAAAGTGGTAGCCAATGTTTTGTCATCCTCATTTAAAGCAGTAATTCTGTTAGACTGATTAATTATATGTCCCGTTTCACCAAATGTTTTACCATCATAGTCTGAGAAACTATTTTTTAATACATCAGCTGCTTTTACCGTTAATTTAAATAAGCCCGTTGTATCGGTACCCCATTCGTTAATGCTATTTAATTTATACTTTTTCTTATCACTATATTGCGTATTGCTGGTAATATTTGTGAATGAAGAATCTGGTAAAATTGTTTTTGAATAATTATTTCCTAAAGCATTTATAATTAGGTTTTGATACTGCGCTGTATTGTTTGTAGACAACTTTGCCCACTTATTACCAAATACCAATCCTGCACTTTGTTGCTTTGGCAAACCTACATTATCGCCAAAGTCCCCTTCACTACTAAAATACATACTCACACCACCATCATCTCCCACTTCCATATTCGTATTGCCACCATCGGAATAATTTCTTGTTTCATCCCAGTTAAGCGCTTCAAATTTGGTATTGTCTTGGGTAAAAAATGCCGCCATTTTCTTTTTACCCTTAAATGCATTGGCCATTAATTTGCCATTGCCATATTGTTTAAAGTCTGCTCCAATTTCGGCCTTTCCAAAATAGCCGTTCTTTTTATCTTCTTTTAACTGCACATTAATAGTCTTGGTCTTTTGGCCATCATCAATTCCCGTAAAGGCAGCCTGATCGGATTTTTTATCAAATACTTGAATCTTGTCAACAATATCAGCTCTAATATTTTTAGTCACTACTGCTGGATCATCGCTAAAAAACTCTTCACCGTCAACCAATACTTTATTTACCTTTTCACCCTGTGCAGTTATTTCACCTTTTGAGTTTACCTGAATGCCTGGCATTTTCTTTAACAACTCTGCCACATCCGCATTTGGGGATACGTGAAAACTATCTGCTCTATATTCAGTGGTATCTCCTTTAATACGAATGGCAGAAACGGTATTTTTTACAATTACCTCTTTTAACAAATGCGCCTTGGTATTTAAAAAGATGGTATTTGCATTAAATGATTGACCATTTATTAATGAAATTTCATCTACATATGCAGCATACTGCGGATAAGTAACCATTAAAATATACTTACCTTCTGTTTTTGCCTGTAAATTAAATTGACCTTCCTTGTCAGCCCTCGTAGATCCTACTAAAACAGAGTCTTTTGCTCGTAAAATAGAAACTGAAGCATTTTGCAATTGCTTTTTTTCTGAACTATCTGTTACCTGTCCTTTAATATTAATGGAGTTTTGCGCCATTGCCGA
>CANGFA010000029.1 GCA_947453145.1 Bacteroidota bacterium | reverse complement strand
GCAGCCGATAAAAGAGGGAAGTAATCGCAGCCGATAAAAGAGGGAAGTAATCGCAGCCGATGTCAAGAAAAAGTAATTGCTGATGCGAAAAAGAAGAAGCAGCAATAGCTGCTGATAACAGAGGGGAGTTATAAAAATGATACTTCATAATTAACATATTCCAAAGGGTAGCCCAACAGCTACCCTTTTTTATTAAATGCCCCTTACTTAATAAGTTAAAATGGTCGCTCCTTTTTTCGAATAACCAGCTATGAGGACATCAAAATATTAATGTATATTGCAAAAGCGATGTTAGCAAAATTAGAAATACAAAATTATATCCTCATAGATCATCTAAGCATTGATCTCTCGTCACAACTATCTGTTATTACCGGTGAAACGGGTGCGGGTAAAAGTATTATCATGGGTGCATTAGGACTCATTTTAGGAGACCGCGCAGATAGTACCGTTTGCCGTAACGCGGAAAAGAAATGTTTTATAGAAGGTACTTTTCAATTGAACAATAAAGAACAATATGCTTCATTTTTCGAAGCCAACGACATGGATCTTTCTGCCGAACTTATTATTAGAAGAGAAATAAGTGCACAAGGAAAGTCCCGGGCTTTTATCAACGACACCCCTATTAATTTAAATGAACTAAAGCAATTAACCAGCCAGTTAGTGGACTTGCACCAACAGTTTGATACTTTAACCTTAGGGGATACCGATTTTCAAAGAACAGTCATTGACGCTTTAGCCAATTTGCAGAAAGAGGTTGTGCAATACCAACAAGCATTTCATGCATGGAAAGAAAATGAAAAGCAATTGCAGGAATTGATTGCACAAAAAGAAGCATTTGAAAAAACTGAAAGTTATAATAAACATTTATTAGAAGAACTGGCAGGACTGAACTTAAAAGAAAACGAATTAGAAGAGATAGAAAAAGAATTGAAGTTTTTAGAAAACGCGGTGCAAATAAAAGCGCAATTGGATGCAAGCGTGCAACAATTAGAAAGCTCAGATAATCCAATTGTACAGCAAATAAAACAAATTAGCAATACCCTAGAAAGCATTGTAAAATGGCAACCCAATTTTGAAGGCCTTTTAACCAGACTTAAAGCAGCTCAAATTGAAATTGCAGACATAGCAAGTGAATTAATAGTATGGCAGGATAAGATTGATTTTGATGAAAATAAAATAGTTGCGCTTCAAGATAGATTATCAGAGGGGTATAGTTTGCAAAAAAAGCATAAGGTACAAACCACTTCCGAACTCATTGCCATACAAGCAAAATTGGAAAAAGAGTTGGAGGCCGTTTTAAATTTAGATGATACCATTTCAAAACTCACTTCATCGGTGGCACAACAAAATAAAGAAGTGAGTGCTTATGCAAAAAAATTGACAGAGCAAAGGAATAAACAAGTAGACCCATTCACAAAAAATGTGAATCAATTACTGCATCAAGTGGGTATGCCAAACGCCAAAATAAAAGTAACAATTGAACAAGTTACATTTAACCAATATGGTCAAGATAAAATGGATATTTTATTTGACGCAAATAATACCAACCGATTTGAACCCATACGTAAAGTAGCCAGTGGTGGTGAATTAAGTCGTTTAATGTTATGTATAAAATCATTGGTAGCAAAGTCCGTAGACTTACCTACCATGATTTTTGATGAGATTGATACCGGCATTTCTGGCGAACCTGCAAAACAAGTAGGATTATTACTACAACAGTTAGGACAAAGCCGACAAGTACTTTGTATAACACACCAACCCCAAATTGCAGCTAAAGGTCATACCCATTTATATGTTTACAAAGATCAAAAAGGAACGGAGACCCAAACGCACTTAAAAACTTTACCAAAGGAGGAAAGAGTGCTGCATATAGCACGTATGATTGGAGGAGATCCTCCAAGTAAAACTGCCATAAGTAATGCGCAGGAGCTCATGGCGAATTAACTCCTATTATGCGCTTTTATCAGCTATTATATTTATTTTTACCCTATTAAATAAACCATCAACATGGCATACAATTTACTAAAAGGAAAAAGAGGAATTATCACAGGTGCTTTAGATCAAAACTCTATTGCATGGAAAGTGGCTGAAAAAGCACATGAGGAAGGCGCAACATTTGTATTAACCAACGCTCCAATCGCAATGCGTATGGGAGAGATTAATGGTTTAGCAGAAAAAACAAACTCTAAAATTGTCCCTGCCGATGCTACAAGTGTAGAGGAGTTAACCAACTTATTTACAGAATCTCAACAAATACTAGGTGGCAAAATTGATTTCGTTTTGCATTCAATAGGAATGAGCGTAAACATTAGAAAGAAAATTGCTTATCCTGAATTAAACTACGACTATTATGCAAAAGGGGTGGACGTTTCTGCAATGTCTTTACATAAAATGTTAAGCGTTGCCTATAATATGGATGCCCTAAATGAAGAAGCAAGTGTGGTTGCTTTAACTTATGCAGCAGCTCAAAGAACCTATCCTTTCTATACCGATATGGCCGATATTAAAGCATTATTAGAATCTATAGCCCGTAGCTTTGGTTACCATTATGGTTTAAAGAAAAGAGTGCGCGTAAACACCGTTTCCCAATCACCAACAAAAACAACTGCGGGAACAGGCATTAAAGGTTTTGGCGACTTCTTTGATTACGCAAACGCCATAGCGCCATTAGGAAATGCAAGTGCCGAAGATTGTGCAAACTACTGTATTACTTTATTCTCTGACTTAACCAAGATGGTTACGATGCAAAACTTATTCCATGATGGAGGCTATTCTACAACTGGAGTTAGTGATTTAATTATGCAAAAAGCAGGTATTACAGAAGGATAAATAAAGCTTAAGTAATTTTAATTGAAATTAAAATAAACCAATACAAAATGACTAACAAGGCAATCAATCCAAAATTTGTTGAAGCTATTGGATATTTAGGATCCCTTTTAAGCTGCGTAACTTTTGTTCCTCAAGTCTATCTATCTTGGAAATCCCACAGTGTTGGCGACCTAAGCTTATTAATGGTATTGATTGTAAACTTTAGCTGTATAGTATGGTTAACCTATGCATATCTTATTAAAAGCAGACCTGTACTTATTGCTAATACCATCGTTCTGATATTAAGCTTGATGCTACTTTATTTTAAATTAACATTTTAATAATTTATTACAACAATAAAAAAAGGTCAACACAATTGTGTTGACCTTTTTTTATAATAATCTAATTTAAGATTAAAATAATATCTATCGAAGCAAAGCTTCGATCTTCATAATAACGTATTAATTATTTGATCACTAGTTTTCTGAAAAAAGCGACTATATAATTAATACTCATCTTCATTAAACATAAAGTCCTCCTGACTTGGATAGTCTGGCCAAATATCTTCGATACTTTCATATACTTCTCCCTCGTCTTCCAACTCTTGTAGGTTTTCTACAACTTCAATTGGTGCACCGCTTCTAATGGAGTAATCAATCAATTCGTCTTTGGTAGCTGGCCAAGGAGCTTCCTCTAAATAGCTGGCTAATTCTAAAGTCCAAAACATAGCGTATTATTTTGTGCAAAAGTAGCCGTATAAATGATACAACCAAATGTGTTTTTTCTACAGGATGTAAACAAATTCTTAAATTTTGCTAAAAATGGCCTGAAATTACTAGGTTTGTACTATGCAGCAAGCCTCAAAACTATTAGTAGCCAAGGACATATGGAAAAAATATGGCCCTGTGGAAGTGCTAAAGGGCGTTTCCTTGGAGTTGGATAAGGGAGAACTCGTTTCTATAGTAGGCGCATCCGGGGCCGGCAAATCTACCCTATTGTATATTGTTAGTAGTTTAGAAACAGCAGACAAAGGGGAAGTTGCTTTCAATGGTCAAGATATTACCCAACTCAGTAACAAACAATTAGCCGCTCATCGTAACCATTCAATGGGTTTTGTTTTCCAATTTCATCATTTATTGCCTGAATTCACAGCATTAGAAAATGTTTGTATCCCTGGATGGATTGCAAAACAAGCTAAGAAAAAAATAAATGATCGCGCTATTGAACTATTGGACTTTATGGGATTGGCAGACAAAGCTTCCAAAAAACCAAATAGTTTATCAGGTGGCGAACAACAAAGAGTAGCAGTCGCAAGAGCACTTTTAAATAGCCCTGAACTTATTTTTGCAGACGAACCTACGGGTAATTTAGATAGCGAAAATGCAAGTTCCTTACATGAACTATTTATTCGTTTAAGAAACGAAATGAATCAAAGTTTTTTGATTGTTACCCATAACGAAAATTTAGCATCCATGAGTAACAGAACTTTGCAAATGAAGGACGGAAAGTTTCTTTAAAATGCTAAAAAATATTAAACTCTTGGCTTCCAAGGTTGATCTGCGACTCCATTTAAATGACCAATGTATCTAGCCAAAACAAATAAATAATCGCTTAAACGATTTAAGTATTGAATAACCATTGGGTCTACAAATAAGTCCTCTTCTTGCAAGTTCACGCACCAACGTTCTGCTCTCCTACATACACAACGCGTAATATGTGCGGTTGAAATGGCTTGATGCCCTACGGGTAATATAAAAGACTTCATGGGCTCCAACACTTCATTCATTGCATCAATATGATGCTCCAAATTTGAAATATCTTCTTCCTTTAAATCTGGAATTTTTAAATGTGACTCTTTATCCGGATCACAAGCAAGGGATGAGCCCACCGTAAACAATCTATCCTGAACCTCGTTTAATATTTTTTTGATATCTGGATTTGTAAGTAAATCACTCAATAATCCAATAAAGGAGTTTAATTCATCTACGGTACCATAAGACTCAATTCTGATATGACTTTTGGGAACTCTTGTTCCTCCGATTAACGAAGTTTTGCCCAAATCACCTGCTTTTGTATATATTTTCATGAATGAATTTTAGAAAGTATTTTAAACCCAATTATATCAACAAAACTAATAAAATAAAGTTCACCCAATATTAAAAAAGCCCCCAAAAGGAGGCTTCTTATTCACTAGTTATTTACTTTTAAATGACTAAACAGCTATTTGTGTTTGCTGTTTAAGGTATCTGTTTCAATTAAACCATCTCTTAAACGAACTACTCTGTGGGCATACTGTGCAATATCTTCCTCGTGAGTAACTAATACTACCGTATTCCCAGCAGATTGTATTTTACCAAACAATTCCATTACTTCCACTGAGGTTTTTGAATCTAGGTTACCCGTAGGTTCGTCGGCCAATAGAATAGATGGATTATTTACCAAGGCACGCGCAATAGCCACACGTTGGATTTGACCACCACTTAATTCATTGGATTTATGATGACTTCTGTCTGCTAAACCTACTTTTTCTAAAGCAACCATGGCTCTATCTATTCTGTCTTTTTTAGAAATACCTGCATACACCAATGGCAATGCAACGTTTTCGGCAGCAGATAATCTTGGCAATAAATTAAATTGTTGAAATACGAATCCAATTTCAATATTTCTAATTCCTGCTAATTCATCGTCGGTCATCTTACTTACATCATGGCCATTTAAATTATACATACCACTTGTAGGAGAATCCAAGCAACCCAAAATATTCATGAGGGTACTTTTTCCACTACCAGAGGGTCCCATTAATGCTACATACTCGTTACGGTTGATATCCAAATCAATTCCTTTTAAAACAGGAATAGCTTGGTTGGCCATAAAATAGCTTTTTTGAATATCCCTTAATTGAATAACCGATGACATAAAAAATTATTTATTAATTACTTTAGGAACTTTAAAAAATACACCGTCTGTATCAGGTGCATTGGATAAAGCTTTTTCTCTGCTAATGGATCCTTCAACCACATCTGCTCTTAAAACATTTACGGCGTCACCCATATGCATTAACGGATTGGTTCCAGTCGTATCTAGTTCGTTTAATTGTTCTACAAAAACAACCAAATCCTGCATATCGGCAACCAATTTTTCCATTTTATCGGGAGCAACATTTAACTTGGATAAATGTGCCAAATGGCTTACTAATTCATTATCAACTTGCATAGCACAAATGTAGGCCAATCCTTTTAACCCCCAAGTCCCTTTTGTTAAATGGTTAAACAAGGCAATCAATGGCAAAAAGAGCCGAAATGGTCCAAAATTGGAAAAGTTTTTTTGAAATTAGTTGCATAACTAACTAATTTTACACAAATACTTATTTTATGCAACGTTCTATTAAAAATATAGTGGTACTTGGTAGTGGTGTAATGGGTTCCAGAATTGCATGTCACTTTGCTGGTGTGGGTGTGAAAGTATTATTATTAGATAGATTAACTCCAGGTGCAGAGGAGTCAAGTAATAAAAAAGAACGTAACAAACTAGTAGATGATTCATTAACCGCTTCTGTTAAATCAAATCCTGCTCCATTATATACCAGCACAGCAAGTAAACTAATTAGTACAGGTAATTTTACGGATGATATTGCTCAAATTGCAAAAGCAGATTGGATCATTGAAGTAGTTGTAGAAAGACTAGATATTAAAAAAATTATTTACGACGAAGTCGAAAAATATAGAAAGCCTGGCACTTTAGTAAGTTCAAATACTTCCGGTATCCCCATTCATTTAATGGCGGAAGGAAGAAGTGAAGATTTCCAAAAACATTTTTGTGGTACTCACTTTTTTAATCCTCCAAGATATTTAAGATTATTAGAGATTATTCCTACTCCAAAAACAGATCCTAGTGTAATTGATTTTTTTATGCATTATGGCGATGTTTATTTAGGAAAAACAACTGTATTGTGTAAAGACACCCCAGCCTTTATCGCTAACCGCGTAGGGGTTTTTAGCATGATGAGCGTGGTTCATATCATGGAAAAATTAGAACTAAATATTGATGAAATAGAATCCTTAACAGGTCCTATTATGGGTCGTCCAAAATCGGCCACTTTTAGAACCGCTGATGTAGTTGGAATTGACACTTTAGTGAAAGTAGCCAAAGGAGTTGCAGACAATTGCCCTAATGATGAAGCTAAAAATACTTTTACCCTTCCAACTTGGTTAGAAAAAATGGTCGAAAATAATTGGTTGGGTGATAAAACAGGACAAGGCTTTTTTAAGAAAGTAAAAACGGCAACAAGCAAAGAAATTTTAACACTGAATTTAAAAACCTTTGAATACGAACCACGTAACAAACCAAAATTTGCTTCCATTGCAGCTGCAAAGCCTATTGAAAATCTAGGGGAAAGAATTAAAATGTTGTACGCAGGCAAGGACAAGGGTGCGGAATTTGTGCGCGCTTTTCACCATGCTCTTTTCTCCTACATTAGTTTCCGTATTCCAGAAATTAGTGATGAATTATACCGTTTGGACGACGCTTTAAAAGCCGGATTTGGATGGGAGATTGGTGCTTTTGAAAGTTGGGATGCATTGGGTGTGCGCGAAGTTGTTGCAGACATGAAAGCCGCTGGAGCAAGCCTTGCACCTTGGGTGGAAAACATGTCAAGTAAAGGTTTAAATTTTTATAAAGTAATAGACGGCAAGCGTTATTATTATGATGTGGCTACACAGGATTATAAAATTATTCCAGGTGCAGCATCCTTTATTATTTTATCGGATTTAAAAGAGAAAACCATTTGGAAAAATGTGGCTTGTAATTTAGTAGACATGGGTGATGGAGTTGCTGGATTTAGTTGGAATACCAAAATGAATAGTATTGGGGGCGAAGTATTAGAAGGACTTAATAAATCCATTTCTATTGCCGAAGAAAAATGCAATGGTTTGGTCATTGCCAATGAAGGAAATTTATTCAGTGCAGGTGCGAATGTAGGTATGATATTTATGTTGGCAATAGAACAAGATTATGAAGAGTTGGATATGGCCATTCGAGCATTTCAAAATAGCATGATGCGTGTACGATATTCTTCCATCCCCGTTGGTATTGCACCACATGGCTTAACATTAGGGGGTGGTTGTGAAATGAATTTACATGCCGACACCATTGCCGCAGCAGCTGAAACCTATATTGGTTTAGTAGAACTAGGTATTGGTGTAATCCCTGGTGGTGGAGGTACTAAAGAATTTGTTTTAAGAGCATCAGATGAAATGCATGTGGATGAACCCGATACCATTACTTTAAAAAATAGATTCCTGCAAATTGCGACTGCTAAAGTGGCCACCTCGGCACATGAAGCAATGGATATGGGAATCTTTAGAAAAGGGCAGGATCATATTGTATTGAATCAATCTCGTAGGATTGCGAAAGCAAAAGAACAAGTATTAAATTTATACAATGCAGGTTATACGCAAGCCCAACAAAGAACCGATATTAAAGTGTTAGGGAAGTCTGCATTAGGTGCACTGTATGCTGGAATTAACGCCATGTGGAGAGGAGGCTATGCAACCGATCACGATAAATTGGTTGCTAAGAAATTAGCCTTTGTAATGTGTGGTGGTGATTTAAGCGAAGCTTGTTTGGTAAACGAGCAATACTTATTGGATTTAGAAAGAGAAGCTTTCTTAAGTTTATGTGGTGAAAAGAAAACATTGGAAAGAATACAATCGGTGATTACTTCGGGCCGCCCTATTCGAAATTAATAGTAATCACTAGTAATATATTAAAAGTAAAATGAGCCCAATGGGCTCATTTTACTTTTAGCAACGTTTAAGATGATTATAATAATTGACTTAATGCTTTATCTAATGTAGGATATTCAAATTCAAAGCCAGTTGATTGTATTTTTTTACTGGATACATTTGCACTTTTTAGCACTTCCACACTCATTTCTCCTAGCATAATCTTTAATACAAAAACGGGTACACTTATTGTTAGATGATATTTATGCATTTTAGATGCTATGGCATTTACTAATAACTTATTACTTTCTGGCGCTGGTGCAACTGCATTGTAAACTCCATGAAGACTTAAATTTTCAGCTGCATAGCCAATCATTTTACATAAATCCTGTTGATGAATCCAGCTTACTATTTGTGTGCCTGGACCTAAAATGGTAGCTACTCCAAACCTGGCTGGTTTTATAAATTCAGCTAACGCACCTCCCCTTTTATTAAACACTATACCAATTCTAAAAGTTACTAATCTAATACCCAATTGATTTATGGCTTGCACACTCTCCTCCCATTGTTTGCAGGTAGTGCCTAAAAAAGAGGGGTCAAAAGGATCGGTTTCGCTAAAACCATTTTGTAAGGAACTAGCGGTATCTGGGCCATACCAACCAATGGCAGAAGCCGAAATGACGGTTTTTACTTTATGGTTATTTTCTGATAATGATTTTACCAATAATGCGCCCGACTGCACTCTGCTATCACTAATTTCTTGTTTCCTTTTTGGGGTCCACCTTTTAGTAGCCACACTTTCACCAGCCAAATGGACAATGATATCCGCTTTTTGTAAAGCCCCCGTGTCCATGTATTGATTTTCAATATCCCATTTAGCAAAACTTAAATGCAAACGAGTAGATTTTTTTTCGGACCTAGTTAAAACAATTACCTCATAGCCTTTATCTATAAAATAATTAGTAAGTGCTTGCCCTACCATACCTGTTCCACCTGTGATTAATACTGTTTGCATGTAGCAAAGTTAATAAAAAACCCCTGCCATAAAGGCAAGGGTTCCAACTAAATCAACTATACTATAAAAACAAATTTAATCCGGTTTTTTACCATCTAAAAAAGTATTGATGGTCTTAATTTGGGTATTGTTATTTTCATCCTGTTCAACAGTGTATTTGCTATAGTAGTTTTCTACGGAAGCAAGGGTGTTGCCAAACAAGTCCATGTTACGTCTAACATAAGCAGGCACTTCATCAAACTCAGCACTTTGATCATTTCCATTGCCGATGTTAAATGATAAGTTTCTTAGCTTTTGAATACGCTCACGTACTTTCCTTCTTTGCTCTTCTGAATCATCTAATGGCATTTCAATATTTTGCCCAGTTGGTTTTGCAGCAGCATTTGTTTCACGCATTACCAATTGTAAGCTAGCATCTTCTTCCTCAGCTACTCTAAATGATGTTTGAAATTGCGGCTCATTTGCAGCTTCAACGATTGGTGCAGCAATAGGTGACACCGCTTCTACTATAGGTGCAGCTTGTTCTGCGACTACCTCAACTACTTCATTTACGATAGACTCCTCTAAAGTTTCATCTGAATAAATATTAGAAGGTTTGTTGAGTACAAAGCTATTGCCATAATCCATAGCAGGCGCCTCATTCATATCCAATTCAAATACCTCCTCGGTCTCTTCCTCTAACATTTCATCCATTTCAGGAGCGACTACATATACATTGGACTCCATTTCTGGCTCTTCAATATGCATTGTTGGAGCTAAATGAATTTCTTCCATGCTCATTGCAGCCTCAATGGTAAGGTCCGCATACTCAGCAGCTTCTTCGCTAGCTTCTATGGAATCAAGTGCTACCTCTTCAACTAATACAGTTTCACTTTCATTCTCCATTTCAAAAGAAAATACAACCGGCTCTTCATTAGAAATATCTAATACAAGGTGATTGTCGTCGTCTTCTGGATTGTCATGGATCAACATATTTTGTGCAGGCACCTCATTGTTTACTTCAGCTTTAAGTTGAGCTGTATCCTCGTCTGCGCTTTCACCAAACGATGTTGCAATCTCATCCGAAGCCAATGTCATGACAATCTTTTCCTCAATAGGGGCCTCCGCTTTTTTTGTTTCTTCTTTCTTAAATGGATCCTTACCCTCAAACCCAGTTGCAATCAAAGTAATACCAATTTTTTCTCCTAAAGAATCATCATATCCACTACCCATGATTACATCACTATGTTCTCCAGTGCGCTCACGTAAAATATTGCTGATGGTTTCCAATTCATCCATGCTACATTCAAAATCACCTTCCGCACTATTTATATTTAATAAAATCCATTTTGCACCTTTAATATCATTGTCATTTAACAAAGGAGAATTTAAGGCTTCTTCTATCGCTCTTTGTGCTCTATTTTCTCCTTCTACTTCCGCTTTACCTAAAATAGCTACACCTCCGTTTTTCATTACTGTACATACGTCAGCAAAATCTACAATAATATGACCACGGCTATTTATAACATCTGTAATACATTTTGCTGCAGTTGCTAATACATTATCGGCTTTGGTAAAAGCTTCTTTCATTTTTAAATTACCATATTGCATGCGTAATTTATCGTTTGAAATCACCAATAAAGTATCCACCAATGGTTTTAATTGATTAATTCCATCCTCAGCTTGTTTTTGACGACGAGGTCCTTCAAATCCAAATGGAGTAGTTACAATACCTACTGTTAAAATGCCTAAATCCTTACAGATTTTCGCAATAATAGGAGCACCTCCTGTACCCGTACCACCTCCCATTCCTACGGTGATAAAAGCCATCTTGGTATTTACTTCTAATATTTTTTTGATTTCTTCCAAAGACTCTTCTGTGGCTAATTTTCCAACCGAAGGATCTGCTCCAGCACCCAAACCTTGGGTTAAATGGGGTCCTAATTGAATTTTATTAGGAACTGGGCTTTGCTCTATTGCTTTAGAATCGGTATTGCAAATAATAAAATCTACACCTTCAATATCTTGCTGAAACATGAAATTTACGGCATTGCTACCGCCGCCACCGACGCCTAGTACCTTGATGATGGATGATTTCTGCTTTGGTAAGTCGAATTGAATCATTCTTTTGTTTTTAAATGGGTTAGTTAGTAGGTAGTTAGTATCGTCGAAATTAATCTATTTATAAAATTTTAGGTTGAAATTTTATAACCATAATGTGGGTAATTATTATTGGAATGTTTTGTCTTCGTCCTCCGCAAAAATATCTATCAAATTGTCTTTGAAACGATCCCAAAAACTAATTCTTTTTTTCATTGTTTTATCATCAACACTCGTAACAACTGCCTCGGTTTTGGTATTCGAAATGGCGGTTCTAATGGTTTCTTCCACTACGTTTTTATCTAATTTTAAAGAAGTAGGTACTTCTACTTTCTTAAAGTTTTCTGGGAATGATTTATTCTTACGCTCATAGTCGTTGTATCCTTTTAAAATAAGACCCAAGCAGGTAGAATACATTGGCTTTTTTAACTCATCAATATGGTTTGGCGCTAAATGCTCATTAGGTAACCCTATTCTTGCATTTAAACCAGTTGTATATTCTGTTAATTGAATTAAATGTTTTAATTGAGATCCGCCACCCGTTAAAATAATTCCTCCATTTAACAAACGACTATCCAAACCAACTTGTTTTAAATGATAGGTAACAAAATCCAATATTTCACTCATTCTAGCTTGGATAATTCCTGCTAAACTTTTCACACTAATCTCTTTTGCAGGCATTCCCTTTAAACCTGGAATGGTAACATAGGCATTTGCATTGGCTTCTGTTGCAAGTGCACTACCAAATTGAACTTTCATTGCCTCTGCTTGGCTTTTTAAAACACCTAAGCCTAAACGGATATCATGTGTAATATTTTCACCTCCAAAAGGGATCACTGCAGTATGTTTTAATATACCATCATAAAAAACGGCAAGGTCACTGGTACCTCCACCAATATCCAAAATTGCAACACCTGCTTCTAAATCGATATCACTCATAACCGCACTAGCAGATGCCAATGGTTGTAATACTAAATCCTTAGTAGTTAAACCACTTCTTTCCACCGAACGATTAATATTACGAATTGCGTTTCTGTCCCCTGTTAAGATTAAGAAATTCGCACCCACTTTCACCCCATTCACACCCACTGGCTCTTTAATATTAGGGTTATTATCCACATAAAACTCTTGAGGTATTACATCTATAATTTGATCTCCTGCAGGGATAAATGTCTTACGTTGGTTATTGATTAATTGCTCAATTTCGGCAGGATTAATTTCCATCTCTGGATCCTGTCTTACAATATCACCGCGTGTTTGCAAGCTTTTAATATGATGGCCAGCAATACCCACATACACTTCGTTTATTTCTAAATCGGGGTTGCTTTTTTGACAGTTCTCTAATGCTTGATGAATGGCTTTAATAGTTTGGTCAATATTCAACACCTGACCATGTTGAACACCATTACTGTTTGCACGTCCAAATCCTAAGATTTCTAATTTGCCAAATTCATTTTTGCGACCTGCAATGGCTGCAATCTTGGTGGTACCAATGTCCAAGCCTACAATGATAGGATTATCGTTTTGACTCATTTTTTATAGTTTTATAGTTGTTTAGTTGTTGTTGGGAGCTGGCTTTTTGGGTAAAATTGCCCTTGGAGCCACCTTCGTATTGTTTAACGTTTTATTGTTTGTTTTATTGTTTTCCTTACTGTTTTGTTTCTTGGCTTCTACCTTCTCTTTCTTTTTAGAAGCCGCCTCCTTTTGAGGATCAGATTTCACAGGTTTTGGATCGGTCTTTTTGGAAGCAGTATCTGCTATTTTAACGGGTTCCGATTTTTCTACTTTGGTAGACTTTGACTTGGCTGTTGACAGGGTATCAATAGCTGGGATGGTGTCGTTCACATTTGCATCTAAGTCAATAACGGGCATGGCTCCAGGGATATACTCAATAGGTTGCAGCCCTTTTTTAAGAGCCACCAATTGATGGTTAAAGCGCAAATCCAAAACTTGATAGGCATTGATCCCGGAAGGAACCAATACTTTTTTATAAAAAGTAAAAAGCCTATTTAATTTATCTTCTAATTGATCCACCGATCCCACAAGTACAGTATGGTCGCCAATGGTTGGAATTATTTCAAATTCACCATTTGGTGTAATATTTATTTGTGCTACTTGTGCTATGAAAAAACTATCCTTTTGAATGACCGTTGCGAATTTTAATATGTTTTGCAAAACAATACTATCCGGCTTTGAAAGCTTATCCATATCCGAAGGAAATCCTGTAAAAACGGGCAGACGTAATACAGACAACTGCCTGAGCGGTAATTTTTGCGCTACTTTATCTATGTAAAAAGAATTTCCTGAAGCCGTGAAAACTCTAGCAATGGGAACCCTTTGCTCGATATTAATTTTCAATTGCTGCAAATTATCAATGTAAATGCTGGTTTTCTCAACCCATTTAGTTGCTAATAAAACTTGTTCAATTTTATTTAAATCAACAGCAGGTACTGGCATGCCTACTTGAACCCCTTGCTCATTAATTAATTTTAAAATTTCCTTCTCATCCATAAATAAAAATCCACCTGTATTGCCTGACAATACGATATCTATGGCTGCAATTTTTTTAGCTGTCTTTGCGCGCCATGCAAATACAAATAACACAATCATTGCAATAGCAGCCAATGACCACAAAACCTTTATTAATATGTTTTTCCAGTTACTCATTTTATTTCTCGTATAAGTCTTGTACTTGATTAATACAAACATCAATATCTCCCGCTCCAGCCATTACAATTAATTTATCTGTTGTTGTTTTTGCCCATTCCATTAATGCTTCTTTTGACATGACCTGCTTTTGCTTTAAATTCATTCCACTTAATAACAATTCACTTGTTACCCCTTCAATTGGTAATTCTCTTGCTGGGTAAATTGGTAAAAGAATAACTTCATCGGCTTTGTCCAACACTTCCATAAATCCTGCTGCTTGGTCCTGCGTTCTGCTATATAAATGGGGCTGAAAAACCAAGACCATTTTTTCATTGGGATATAAACTTCGAACACCGCTAATTAATGCATTTAATTCTTCTGGATGATGCGCATAATCGTCTATCAAAACTTTATTGGCTGTTTTTACTTTATACTCAAAGCGACGCTTTACTCCTTTAAAAGCAGCAACTGCTTCTATTATTTTTTGTTCCTCAATCCCTAAATTAATAGCAATGGCAATAGCAGCAGTTGCATTTTCTACATTATGCAACCCTCCCATATTTAAAACCACATCCTGCATAATACCTCCAGGATGAACTATATCAAAATGATAAGAGCCATCCACTACTTTTAAATTTTGGGTATGATAAGATGCCTCGTCCTTATTGTATCCATAAGTGAATACCATTTTATGAGTCCTATTCACATTAAATTCGGTACCCATTTTTTGAATGAGCACTCCACCTGATTTAATTTTATCTGTAAATTGTCCAAAAGCTTTTAGTACTTCCTCGGCAGTTCCATAAATATCTAAATGATCCGGATCCACTGCAGTGACTACTGCCACATTAGGTGCTAATTTTAAAAAGCTTCTATCATATTCATCGGCTTCAACAACAACTACATTTTTTTCATGACTCCAAAAATTAGTATTATAGTTAGACGCAATACCTCCTAAAAATGCATTACAGCCATAACCCGAATGACGAAGTATATGTGCAGTCATAGAGGTGGTTGTAGTTTTACCATGTGTCCCTGCAATGGCAATGGTGAAAGCATTTTCCGTAATCCAGTTTAAAACATCGCTTCTCTTTACCACCAAGTAACCATTGTCCCTGTAATAGTTTAATTCGGTATGATCCGACGGAATAGCAGGTGTATAAACGATGACAGTGGCTTCTTTATCTATTTTTTGGATATCATCTTCAAAATGTATTAAAATACCTTCTTGCACTAAATCTGCTGTAAGCGTTGTTGGTGTTTTATCATATCCGGAAACTTTTACACCTTGCGTATTAAAATATCTAGCTAATGCACTCATACCAATACCACCAATGCCAATAAAATAGATGCGTTTTATGTTAGTTAATGGATTCATTTAGTAGAATATTATAAATTAATTTTTTTGTATGTTATTATAAATAGATTCCGCAATTATCACATCGGCATTTGGATGAACGAAAGATTTAATTTTCTCATGCATGTTTTCGGTCAAAGAATTGTCTTGAATTAAACGCATAATATTTGGCATTAATTCTTGTTGAACGTTTTTGTCTGCAACCATTAATGCAGCGCCTTCTTGAACCAAATTCATAGCATTAAAAGTTTGGTGATCTTCGGCAGCGAAAGGATAGGGAACAAAAACACAAGGTTTTCCGGTTACGCAAATTTCAGCAACTGCCATTGCACCGGACCTACTCACCACCACATCAGCTGCTGTGTAGGCAGCACTCATGTCGTCGATAAACGAACAAACATAAACATTAGAAAAGTTACTTGCAGCTTGTTCGTATGCTTTTGCTTTGGGCTTCCCAGTTTGCCAAATAAGTTGGATATCTAAATTTGCTAATGCTATTAAGTTTTGCTCAATAGCATTATTAATGGACCTCGCTCCTAAGCTTCCTCCTATTATTAAAATAGTTTTTCTGGATGGAAGTAATCCAAATTTTAATAAGGCAGCCTCCTTCGAATAGCTAGATAAGATTATATTTTCTCTTACCGGGTTTCCTGTTACTATTATTTTTTCTGCTGGAAAAAAGGTTTCCATTCCTTTCGTACCTGTAAATATTTGAGTGGCATTTTTACTTAACCACAAATTGGATTTTCCTGCGAATGCATTGGATTCATGGATAAAAGTGGGTATGCTTTTTGTTTGCGCATATTTCAAAACTGGGAAACTAGAATATCCACCTACGCCAAAAACCGCATTGGGTTTAAACTTTTTAAATATGCTTCTTACTTGAAAAAAGCTCCTCAATAATTTGTAAGGTAAATTCCAATTGGTAAATACATTAGATCTATTCAAACCGGCAATAGTTAAACCCACAATTTTATATCCTACTTGTGGCACTTTTTCCATTTCCATTTTTCCTTTTGCACCTACAAATAAAATAGCCGCGTTAGGTTGAATTTTTTGAATGGCTTGCGCAACAGCAATGGCCGGGAAGATATGTCCTCCAGTTCCACCTCCAGCAATGATGATGCGCAATTGTTTAGGCATTTGCTAAATTTGTTGAGTCAATAGATTCATTTGTATGTTCTTCGGGCATTTCTATTTCTGTCTCTTCGGGTGCCTTACCTTCTAATTGTTCTACGTTTCTAGCTACACTTAGTATTAATCCAATGGAACAACAAGTAAATATAAAGGAACTACCACCCATGCTTATTAATGGAAGGGTAACACCTGTAACAGGCACCAATCCTACTGTTACCGCCATATTGGCTGTGGCTTGTACAATTAATGTAAAGCTTAATCCAAGGGCTAAAAATGCACCAAATGCATAGGGACATTTTCTAAAAATTCGAATACAACGATATAAAAAAATAAGGTATATAAATATGATAAATGCTCCTCCTATTAATCCATACTCTTCAATGATAATGGCATAAATAAAATCGTTATAGGCTTGTGGTAAAAAATTTCTTTGATGACTATTGCCGGGACCCAATCCAAAAAAGATACCTCCATTTGCTATCGCAATTTTAGATTGTTGTACCTGAAATGGAGCTTCTTTTTCATTTGGATACATAAAATCTTGCACCCTACTTACCCAGGTATTAAAACGTACAAAAATTTTACTTTTTTCAGCAACCATGGGCTTGTTCTCATCAGCAACTGGCGCCTTACCTGCTTTATGTGTTGCCACTGCCACGCTCACAATAATTAATAAAGGAACCATTGCAGCCAAAATAGTTAACCCAATATGTTTTAAACTTATTCTACCTATAAACATTAATAATAAAGAGGAAGCCCCAGTTAACAATGCATTGGATAAGTTAGCAGGCATAATTAATACACAGGTAATCATTACAGGAATAATGACTGGTAAAAATCCTTTCTTAAAATCCTTAATAACTGCTTGTTTTTTACTTAAGGTCCTAGAGATAAACATGAATAAAGCTAGCTTGGCTAAATCACTTGATTGAAAAGTTAAATGAATAATGGGTAGCTTAATCCATCGGCTACCATCATTAATTTTAGCTCCCCATATTAAAGTATAAATTAACAATGGGATAGATAATGCATATAAAATAGATGCAATCCTAGAGAACATGGTATAATTAACCCTATGTAATCCAAAAATAACCACCATTCCAACCAAAGTAAATTCCAATTGTCTTATTAATAACTTAGTTGTATTTCCACCTAAAGATTTATACGCTAAGGACCCAGTTGCACTATATACAACCAATACAGATACAAGTGCAAGTAAAATAAATAATCCCCAAATATATTTATCGCCTCTTGTACGCTGATCCAAATGCTCTTTAACCCCACTAATTGAAGGCATTTGAGAAAATAAATTGTCCTTAGTTTGATTTAACATGATTATAATTCTTTTACAGCTTCTTTAAATTGACGCCCCCTGTCTTCGTAGTTTTTAAACAAATCAAAACTTGCACAAGCAGGACTTAATAATACAACATCCCCTTTTTCAGCTAACTTAAAAGATTCAGTAACTGCCTTCTTTGCACTATCCGCTTCTACAATTACGGGCACAAACTCCTTAAAGAATTCTTTAATTTTTGAGTTATCGGTACCCATACAAATAATTGCTTTTACTTTTTCTTTAACTAATTCCGCTATTAAAGAGTAATCATTTCCTTTATCAATGCCGCCTAAAACAAGTACTGTTTTCTTTTGCATGCTTTCTAATGCATACCAAGTACTGTTTACATTAGTAGCTTTGCTATCGTTGATAAAATCAACGCCGCGAACGGTTGCTACAAATTCCATTCTATGTTCCAAATTGTGGAAGTTACTTACAGCTTCACGAATTTTTTCTTTTCTAATTCCTAAAGTGGTAGCTGCAATGCTTGCTGCCATGGTGTTGTATGCATTATGTTTCCCTTTTAATGCGAAATCATAAATACTCATTGATACGCGTTCTTCTTGGATTTTTAACATCATTTGTTCATTTTTGATGTAGCCTCCTTTTTTTACTTCTTGTTTCATAGAAAATGGTAGTGGGTTAGTATGATAGGTTAGTAGTGCTAAGTGTTTTACGATAATTTCATCATCAATGCAATAAATAAAGCAATCTGTTTCTGTTTGGTTTTCGATGATTCTAAATTTACTCTTTACATATCTTTCAAATTCGTAATTGTATCTGTCTAAATGATCCTCAGTTATATTTAATAGAATAGCAATGTCTGGTTTAAAAAAATGGATATCATCCAATTGAAAAGAGCTAACTTCTATCACATATAATTCCTTAGGATCTTGTGCTATTTGTCTTGCAAAGGAGAAACCAATATTCCCTACCATGGCAGCATCTTTTTCTGCCACTTGACAAATATGAAATAGCAAAGAGGTTGTGGTGGTCTTGCCATTGCTACCTGTAATTGCAGCAATTTTTGATTTACCCTTGTAACGGTATCCAAATTCTATCTCACTTATTATAGGAATTCCTTTAGCACGAATGGATTTTACCAATTCGTTTTTTTCTGGGATACCTGGACTTTTCATTACTTCGTCTGCAGACAATATTCTTTCAATATCATGAGAACCAGATTCAAATTCAATTTTTTGATCCTCTAATTCCTTTTGGAAATGAGGTTGAATGGCACTTGCATCAGACACAAATACATTATAGCCTTTTTGCTTTGCCAATAAAGCAGTTCCTATCCCGCTTTCACCTGCACCTAATATGACTAATTTTGTTGCCAAGGTTTATCGCGTTTTTAAGGTTAAAATGGAAGCCACTACTAGCAAAATGGTGATAATCCAAAAGCGAACTGCAATTTTACTTTCATGAAATCCTTTCTTTTGATAATGATGGTGTAAAGGACTCATTAAAAATATACGTCTACCTTCTCCGTATTTCTTTCGGGTATATTTAAAATAACTTACTTGTAAAATCACACTTAAATTTTCTACTAAAAACACGCCGCAGAAAATAGGGATCAATAATTCTTTTCTTACAATAATGGCTAAGGAAGCAATAATACCCCCTAGTGCTAAACTCCCTGTATCACCCATAAATACTTGTGCTGGATAAGCATTGTACCATAAAAATCCAATACAAGCACCTACAAAGGCACCTACAAAAATGGACAGCTCACCCAAATTAGGGATGTACATTACATTTAAATAATCAGCAAATACATAGTTACCACTTACGTAAACAAAAATGCCCAAAGCGGCACCAATAATGGCACTCACCCCAGCCGCCAATCCATCCAAACCGTCTGTGATATTAGCTCCATTAGAAACTGCAGTAATGATAAAGGTTACCACAAGGATATATACAATCCAAGTAAATTTCTCGGCACCCGCTCCCATCCAGCTCACTAATTTTGCGTAATTAAACTCGTGATTTTTAACAAATGGAATTGTCGTAATAGGTGTTTTTACTTTTACAAATCTTCTTTCTACTCCATTGATATTTCTAATAATGATATTTGAGTCCTTTGCAATACGCTCGCCTTTTTGCAAATTGGCCGTAATAGCTTTATCTGCTACAATTTCTCTTTCCACCGTAACGGCATTGCTAAAATATAAAGTCACTCCAATAATAATACCTAATCCAACTTGACCAATAATTTTTGAAATGCCAGCCAATCCATCACTGTTTTGCTTCTTGTATGCCTCACCCTTACTTTGCGCTTGTTTACGCGCGCGTATTTTAAAATAATCATCAAAAAATCCAATCACCCCAAGCCAAATCGTACATAAGATCATTAAACGGATGTATACCTTATCTAAATTGGCAAACAATAAAGTAGGAATAAGTACGCTTAATAAAATAATAATACCTCCCATGGTTGGTGTACCTTTCTTTTGTTGCTCACCTGCTAATCCCAATTCTCTTACGGTTTCACCTATTTGTTTTTTCTGCAAAAACAAGATCATCTTTTTTCCAAAAACTGTTGCTATAAATAAAGACAACAATATAGCCATGGCAATTCTAGAGGTTAAGAATTGAAAAACTCCCAATCCAGGAACATTAAAATGCTTATCTAACCATGAAAATAAATGATATAACATATTGTTTTATTTAGCTAGTTCTTTGAATAGATGATACATTATAGCCATGTCATCAAAATCATGTTTTACCCCTTTTATTTCCTGATACTTTTCATGCCCTTTTCCAGCAACTAAAATAATATCACCCGATTTTGCAAAGCTGATGGCTGCTTTTATCGCCTCTCTTCTATCAGTAATTTTTAAATACTTTCTTTTAGCAGCACTGGACAATCCTTGCTCCATATCATTTAAAATATCTTCTGGATTTTCGGAGCGCGGATTATCGCTTGTTAAAAAAACTTTAGTACTTAAATCGCAAGCTACCTGAGCCATAATTGGACGTTTGGACTTATCCCTATCACCACCACAACCCACTACTGTAATTACTTCCTCGTCTCCTTTTCTTAGTTTCGCAATCGTAGTTAATACATTTTCCAAGGCGTCTGGAGTATGCGCATAATCTATGATGCCAATTATTTTTTCATCGCTTATGATATAATCAAATCTTCCTTCGGCACCGGTTAAAGCACTTAAAGTGATTAATACTTTTTCAGAAGCTTCACCCAACTGAACAGCAATACCATACACTGCTAATAAATTATAGGCATTGAATGTGCCGATTAACCTGCAATGCACTTCGATATCATTTACCAACATCACTAAACCTGTCAATTGATTTTCGAGTATTTTACCTTTATAATTTGCAGGAGCATGTAATGCATAGGTGCACTTCTTAGCCTTGGTGTCCAATAACATATTAGCACCATTCTTATCATCTAAATTTGAAATCGCAAATGCCGAAGAAGGTAGGGCATCGAAAAATGCTTTCTTCGCTGCTACATAAGCATCAAATGTTTTATGATAATCTAAATGATCTAATGTAAGATTGGTAAATGCAGCACCCGTAAATTGCAAACCTGTAATACGATGTTGGTGAATTGCATGACTACTGCATTCCATAAACACATGTGTGCAACCGGCTTGAACCATTTTATCCAATAAGGCATTAAGCTGAATCGCATCGGGTGTTGTATGTGTCGAAGGAATAATGGTTTCGCCAATTTGATTTTGTACCGTACTCACCAAACCACAGTGATACCCTAATGCTGAAAATAATTTAAATAATAAAGTAGCAACCGTTGTTTTTCCGTTGGTGCCGGTCACGCCTACTAGTTTTAATTTAGTGGAAGGCTCATTATAAAAATGATGCGCCATGATCGCAACTGCTTCATGTGTATTAGCTACTACGATGTATGTAATATTTTCAACTAAACTTAAAGGCAATTTTTCACATACAATAACCGATGCACCTTTTTCAATAGCTATTTGTATAAAATCATGCCCGTCCACTTGCACTCCAGGAATAGCAACAAATACTCCATTTGAACTTACTTTTCTGGAATCAATTTGTATAGTAGTTACCTGCAACTGTGTGTTACCAACCACTTCTCTTAAAGCAACTCCAAATAATATAGTTTGTAAGTCCTTCATTAATTTAATTGAATTTGAATTTGCTGTCCTTTAATAATAGCTTCTCCAGCTGTAATGCTTTGGTTTGTTACTTTTCCTTTACCTAAGCTTCTAACCTGTAAACCATTTTTCTCACAAATCCATATAGCATCTTGTAATTTCATTCCCAAAATATTAGGCATGGTTCCGTTTGTTAAGGTATTACTTATAGAGACTAAAGCTGTTCCAGTACCATGTAACATTACCCATTCATTATTACTAGAAGAGTCCATATAGTTTAATGCGATATGCTTACTAATTGTTTTCAAAGCTTGTTTGGAAGCCGCATAATTAAAGTTAGAAGAGTCCTTCACTTTAAAGGTGGTTGGCAATTCCATTTTATTTTGAATGTAAGTGGAATATAATCTGTCCGAAATTTCTTTAAACACAGGACCAGCAACTGAAGCCCCAAAGTGGTTTTGGATTCTTGGCTTATTAATAATAATCACAGCAATGGTATACTGAGGATTATCTGCTGGGAAGTACCCTACAAATGAAGACTGAAATTGATTATCTGCATAGGTTACTTTTCCATCAGCGACCAATGCAGTTCCGGTTTTTCCTGCAACCTTATACGGGCTACCTACAAAAAGTTTATTAGCAGTTCCATTAATACAAACTCCTTCTAAAGCAGTATGTAAAGCTTTAATCGTAGCTGGAGAAGCAATGGTACCTGGATAAGCTTTGGGTCCAATTGTTTTAATTATTTTTCCTTCTTCCTTAATTTCATTCACTAAATAAGGACGCATCATTACGCCATTATTCGCAACCGCATTGTATAATGTTATGGTTTGAATGGGTGCAATGGTAATATTATAACCAAAAGCCATCCAAGGTAAAGTAGTTGCAGTCCATGAACTTGTTCCTGGTCTATGAATCACTGGCTTGTTCTCATTATTCAAATCAATTCCAGAAGTAGAATCCAATCTTAACTTAGATAGTTGTTTAAAATAGATATCCGGATTGGGTACAAAATATTCTACTGCTGTTTTTGCCATACCTACATTTGAACTTTCTTCAAAAGCATGCTGTAAGGTTGTTTCATGCGTATTATGTACTTCGGCATCCTTTATAGGTCGGCCTCCATAACTCCATAATCCGCCTTCGATATTTACAGACTTATTTAAGGTAGCTCCATTTTCCAATGCAGTTAATAAGGTAACTAATTTAAAAGTAGAACCAGGTTCTCTTGCCTGTGTAGAGTAATTTTCAATTTCAGAATAATTGCCATTATCTAATTTTCCTAAATTGGCCATAGCCTTAATCTTACCGGTTTTCACTTCCATCACAATTGCTACACCTTTTTCAGCTTGATTCGATACCATCATATTTCTTAGCGCCTTTTCCGTAACTTCTTGGATAAATACATCTATGTTTGTGACAATATCTTTTCCAGATTGAGGAGCTACTAAAAATTCTCCGTCCTGAACTGGAATAGTTACCCCACCCGCAATAGCACGTACTAGTTGTCTTCCTTGTTGGCCACTTAAAACCGTGTCGTAAGAACTTTCCAAGCCCACTTTGTTTTCAGCTCTATCTAATCCAATGGTTCTGTATCCTAAATTATTATAGGGATTAAGTCTTGTATTTTTTTCAATCGTAATTAATCCACTCTTGTACCTTCCTAATCTAAATAAAGGGAAGCGATTGATAGCTAAATATTGATGATAGTCAATTTTCTTTTTAAACTCGTAATTAGGTTCATTTGCTTCATAGGCTTTTGTCAACTCTTCCTTATACTGAATTGGTGTTTTGTCTTTGAATAAATAAGCTAATGAATCACATAAGGAATCAATTTTTTCTCTAAATACTTTCCCCTTATTCTCATGTAAAGTCTCTACTCTAAAATCAATTAAAACATCAAACTTAGGCATGTTGGTGCTTAACATTTGTCCATCATCACTATAAATAGTTCCTCTCTCTGCTGGAATGGAGATAATTCTTTGATGTAAACTATCACTTAAACTTCTCCAATATTTACCTTGTACTTGTTGAATGTAAAATGCCTTACCCATAATAGCCATGCATACTATTATAATAAGTATATAACTCAAATAAACCCTCCATAATATGTCGCGTTTTACGTCCATTATTTAGTAGGTGTTTCAGGTACTGGAATTCTGTTTTCTATAGGAATATGAATGGGCATTTCTTTAGCCACCCCCAAGCCCGTAAACTTCATTGCATTTTCAATTTGCTCTGCTCTACTTCGGCGCATTAGATCTGCCTTTAGGGTTTTGTATTCGAACTGTAATTCTTTAAGATTCTTTTGACTAGCATTAATAGCTCTAACTGTTTTGTCAGCCTGATGCCCGTTCGCTATGTAAAGGATAGCGATGAAAGCCAAGAAGAGGAAGAATGGAATGTTCATGACAATCCACTGATAGTTAAGAATGCTTTTAAGTGCATTCTTAGGGGCTTGTTTTTCGGGTACGGACATACGGTTTATAATCTTTCGGCAGCACGCAATTTTGCGCTTCTGCTTCGATTGTTTTCTTTC
>CANGFA010000028.1 GCA_947453145.1 Bacteroidota bacterium | reverse complement strand
GGGTATTTAATATCCGATGTTGCATCCGTGTTTATATCAATTGACTTATTTGTTGTATTTTCTTTACTATTTAAGTCTGGAATATTTGTTAAATCGTTATAACTCCCACTAAATAAAGATGGCTTCCCTGATAAATCGGCATATGCTCCTGAGAAAAAATTAGTGACTCCTAGTTTTGATTTAATTGAAGCCTCCGTTTCGTCACCAGAGTTGATGCCAGTCAAATTAGCAACTGCATTATTTAAAAGCATTGCATTTGTTATTGCTCCATTAGCGATTGATGTTGCATTTCCTATACTTGTTACTACTCCTGTTAAATTTGCATTGGTAGTCACCGATGCAGCATTGCCTATAATATCCCCAATCACTTTTGATCCACTTACTGAAGTAATTTTTGTATCCGTCACAGCTCCATCTGCTAACTTAATAGTAGTAATTCCGCCATCTGATATCCCACCACTCGCAACATTTGCTGTTATATACTGTTTAACTGCTTTTTGGGTAGGATATAAAATATCACTAGGCGAAACGCCCCCTAAATCAGTTGCTGCAGATTTATTTGAACTATTTTCTTTAAGTGCTAAACCTGAAGTAACATCTGACAGATTTGCTTTTAAAGTTAAGCTAGTTGAAACATCAGAGATGTTTGCTTTAAGCGCAAGCCCTGTTGTTAAATCTGTAGTATTTGCTTTTAAAGTTAAGCTAGTTGAAACATCAGAGATGTTTGCTTTAAGCGCAAGCCCTGTTGTTAAATCTGTAGTATTTGCTTTTAAAATAAGTGAAGTATTTGTTGCATAACCGCTTAAATCCTGATCCCCAGTATTCGTACCTGTGATGGCTGCAAGCTTTGCTTTTTCTGCATCTGAGTAATCATTGGTTGATAATTCCTTACCCGTTATTTTGTCCACTTTGGAAGCTAAACCAATATTTACATCCGTAGTATTTGCTTTTGCATTAATCCTATTAGAGAAACGAGTAGTATCGCTTGCGGTTACTAAAATTAAATCCAATGCAGCTTGAGTTTTTGCACTAATGGGCTTTTCCACATCCGATGTGTTATTAATTTTATCTAAAGCCAACGCTGTTTTTAATGCCGAATTTGTTGACACCCCAGTTCCCCCTTTTTCAACGGGAATGATACCATTAATATTTCCTGCATCCACACTATTTGCATACTGTGCATAGGCAACATATTGGAACTGTGTGGTTCCCATAATAGTAAAATTATTCCCTGCACTTGCATCCATTTCTATTTTTAAATACTTAGGAATGTTTTTCCAATTAATAGCATTGAAACTTCCCAATGTATTTGTTGCATCTGCATCACCAATAACTACTGCAAATAAACCTTGCGCATTGGTAGTGACTTTTCTTACTTCACTATACTCGACATTACCAGTTGCAGTTCCTTGTAAAATACTTAAACGTAAACTAATTGGCTGTGAAGCTAAAATTACATTATTACTTGTACGAGCAACTCCTTGAAAATTCAACCCTACTTGTGCCAATAATGTTTGACCTTGGATAAATAGCAATCCAACAATAATTAATTTTATAAAATACTTTTGCATTAGATTTTAATAATTTTATAAATTCCAGATTGTATTATACCGTACACGGGCTTGAAGTATATTCTTATATAATAGATACCCGCGGGATAAACATCAAGTTTCAATTCCATATCAATATTGCTTGTTACTCCTCCAGATTCATGGACTTGTAAAAGATTGGACTTGAGATCCAAAACCTGTAGGGTCATATTCCCAATTTGTTTGAATCGAGCCTTTACATGTACATTATTCATTGTTGGAATGGGGCCAATGGAAAGCTCATTTGAAAAAGCAGCCGTGTTGTAGTCTAAAATAGAGGTAACTACCGAGGTTAGGGGTTGTAAAACACCCGAATTTAATAACAACCCAGGGCCTGAAAAATTGGCGATGGAGACCGATTCTCCCATACACCATTCCATGCTTGGCGACGAACCTCCCCCGTTGCTTAAAGTAAAAGGGGTAATAGATTGAGCCGCCAGGCGGGAAAATCCATTAAGTATATAAAATAAGAAGAAAAATACAAGCTTAGGTGAAAAATCCATTGATTAAAAATATAACCCAAGCTTAGCGTATATACCTTTTTAGGATTGAAAGCTGTATGAAATTCAGAAATTCATACGATTTTATGATAGAAATACCGTGTTTTTGAATCTATAGTCTAATAATCTAATGTAGTTGAGCAATATATTCCGTAGGCGTACAATTATTAAATTTCTTAAAAGCAAGATTAAAAGAACTTTTTGAGGCAAACCCGGCTTCGGTAGCAATGGATTCTATGGTATAATTTGAAATATATTCTTTGGTCATTTTTTGGGTAATTTGTTCAATTCTATACTTATTTAAAAAGTCAGTAAATCGTTGTCCAAAATGGTTATTGATAATAAAAGATAATTCTCGTGATGGAATTCCAAGGGAAACAGAAACCTGATTAATATTTAAACTTGGCTTAAGAAAAGGCTTTTCGGACTCGAAATATTGTATAATTTGTTCAATTTCCTTAGCATAATCATAATTCAAATAGGGCATACTATAATGCTTATCATTAATTACATCTGATTCAACTACTTTGTATTTAATAAATGGCAGTCCCGATAAAACAGCTGGATGGGTTAATAAATATGCCGACATTACAAAAAAACCGCCTGCTACAAACAAACTAAGAATAAAAACTACGACCTGATTATTGATAAAAGCAGGGAATAAAATCACTAAGAAAGTAAGTATGAAGAATCCAACCAAAATAATTGTAGTTGTCCAAGTAAACACTTTTAACCAACCCATTACATTATTAATTTGATTTTGCACAGGCCCCTCAGGTTGGTTACGTTTAAAACTTAACAACAACTTCCATTGGAAAATTAAATATATAGATGCTTGCAATGGCCTAAGTAAGTAATTAATATATTCGGGCATCAGACCTGTATTCACCTTATATGCATTGGACCAATCCTCTATTGCGTCTTTTATAATTATTAACTTTTCATTTGAAGGTAAAGTGTAAAAAGGAAGATGATTTAAGATGAAAATAAAAAAAGGGATAAAGTGAAGTGTATCAAATTTTTTGAATTTGAACTCATTGTTTAATACAGACTTAAGATATAAATAAGATAATGGAGCAGCTAAATAATTGATTGGGACACCCGTTTTATACAAATGCGGGAAGTCCAAGATATAGGTCGAACTCATGAGCAAATAAATCAATACCCCCCAGGCCTGAAATAAAAGTAAACTTGATAATAAGAAGTCTGAATAAGATTTTGTTGCATTCTTAGTAAACAATAATAGATAGACTGTTGCTAATACTAAAAAGATACTCCCTAAAAAAATTATGTCAAACATAATGATATTCAATTTATCCAATTCATTTTATATAATTCAAAGTCACAATAATTACTAAAATTAACTTCTTAAGGCCTAAGCTTTCCCTTCCACCACTATTACGATCTCCCCTTTTACCTGCTTTGCACTAAAATGGATAATTAAATTATCCAAGGTATCGGTCACATTTTCCTCAAACATCTTAGTCAGTTCACGACTCACCGCCGCTTTGCGATCACCGCCAAAATAGGTGGCAAATAACTCCAAGGTTTTTACCAAACGCATGGGGCTTTCGTAAAATAGCATGGTGCGCTCCTCATTTACCAAGGATTCCATTAATGTTTTCTTGCCCTTCTTTAATGGAATAAAGCCTTCAAAAGCAAATCTACTTGCCGGTATCCCACTATTGGTTAAAGCCGGAACAAAAGCCGTTGCACCAGGTAAACTGGTTACTTCTACCCCAGCAGCTTTACAAGCACGTACTAATAAAAAAGCAGGATCTGAAATTCCCGGACTTCCTGCATCCGTAATAATGGCAATATTTTTCCCATCAATTAATTGCTGCACCAAATGATCTACAACTTTATGCTCATTGTGTTGATGATAAGGTGTTAATGGTTTTTGTATTTTATAGTGCTGTAATAATTTAGAAGAAGTGCGCGTGTCCTCACATAATATAAAGTCCACTGCCTGTAGTACCTCAACAGCCCTAAAGGTAAAATCTTTTAAATTTCCAATAGGAGTAGGTACTAAATACAACATAATTAAATGAAATAAAAATGACTAAGATTAAACGAATTCAATTTCAAAATACTCCATTACCGCATTCGCTAATAATTTTTTACTTGCTTCCTCTGCAATGGATTTAGCAATAGCTTGATCAGCTGCTTCAATTTGCAAAGTAATATGCTTCCCAACTCTTACGTCCTGCACACCATTCATTCCTAAATTGTGTAAACCGCCTAACACCGCTTTACCTTGAGGATCTAATAAATCTTTTAATGGCATTACCTTGATTTGAACTTGAAATAGCATAAAATTTGTTTTCTTATTGAGTAATTTTTTTTTGGTAGAACAAAGATACTAAGCAATAGCCAATAAAGCCAAATGGAATAGCCAACCATTTATAAAAAAAGGCAGTTACCAACACTTCTAACACCACCAATAATAAAGGTAAAATTAATTGTTTCTTATTGCCTAGGCCTTTTAACGCCAACATAGGCCTTTTCATAACCATTAATAAAGAGACCAACAGAATATAAGCATACCAAAAAGCTGGACTCAATAATAGTTTAGATAAAATGGGAGACTGCGATTGCCAGTAAATTAAAGGGAAAGCAGCTGTAAGTAATCCAATCATAGGAATGGGCACCCCTTTAAAATAAGTAGTTTGTTCCACATCAATATTAAATCGGGCTAACCGATAGGCGCCTGCCATGGGAATTAAGAAGGCGCCATATATCCATATTGAATTTTGTGACAATGCATTTATATCCGTTGCAAGAGATAATCTTAAGAATTGTAAAACAATAAATGCAGGCGCCACACCAAAACTCACCACATCGGCTAAAGAATCCAATTGTTTTCCCATGTCCGACGAAACCTTTAATATTCTTGCAGCAAAACCATCAAAAAAATCCATTAAACCTGCTAATCCAATGTACAAACTTGCATAAAATAATTTAGCTGGAATTTCTATAATTACACCCCCATTATCATCCATGGCAAACATAGCCCCTGCTTCAAATGCCGACATAATTGCCAAGCATCCAAAAAATAAATTAAGCAGGGTAATGAAATTAGGAATTTGTTTTTTCATGAATGATTTATTTATGACTTTAGGCTTGTCTTATTTCTTGCGACGCATTAAAGCTTCAATTTCTTCTGCTTTGTTTGGAATATTTTTAAATAAATCCTGATTGCCTGTTTTCGTAACCCACACATTATTTTCGATACGTACACCCATCCCTTCTTCTTTTATATAAATACCAGGCTCCACAGTAAATACCATACCTGCTTCAATAGGAGCGGTTCTAGTACCTAAATCATGAACATCGATTCCTAGATGATGTGAAATACCATGGTATAAATATTTGCGATAAGCTGGATTATTTTGATCTTCGTTTTTAATGTCTGCTTTACTTAATAACCCAATTTTCAAAAACTGCTTGGTAGCTTCCTCACCCACTTTATCGGTATATTTTAAAATAGAAATGCCGGGCTTTAAAATAGATTTTGCATAATCATGTAAATGCAAACATGCATTGTACACTTCTTTTTGACGCTTAGTAAATTTACCATTCACGGGAACGGTTCTGGTTAAGTCCGCATTGTATCCGCCATAAGCAGCACCAAAATCCATTAATATTAATTCACCATCCTTACATTCATTATTATTACTAACGTAATGTAAAGTGCGTGCATTGTCTCCACTTGCAATGATACTATGATAGGCAGTGCCCGTAGCTCTTTGTGACAAAAAGGAATGATAAATTTCAGCCTCTATCTCAAATTCAAAAACACCTGGTTTTATGAATTGCAACAATCTTCTAAATGCAACTTCCGTAATATCCACTGCTTTTTGAATCACAGCCACCTCTTCTTTCGTTTTAATACCTCTAAGTTCTTTTAAAATTTTAGCAGCACGTAAATAAGTATGTAATGGATATCGAGATTTCATTTCGTCAATGAAACGATATTCAGCAGTACGCACTAAATTATTTTTACGATCATTTTCATTCGAATCTAAGTAAATAGCATCCGCTAAATGAATCCATTGTTGCAATATCCCATCTAAAACGTCCTCCCATACAATGGTGGTCATCCCTGAAATAGTAGTCGCTTCATTTGCCCTTAATCTTTTACCATCCCAGATTTCTTTTAATTCCTGAGGGCGGACTAATACCAAAACTTCTCGGTATTTTGGATCGGGATTATCTGGAAATAAAATAACCATGGAGCCCTCTTGCTCAATTCCGGATAACCAAAATAAATCACTGTTCTGAACAAAACCATGTAAGGCATCTCCATTGCTTGGAAACTCGTCATTGCTTACAAAAATAGCAATGCTGTTTTTTTGCATCTTGGATACAAAACGTTTTCTATTTTGAATAAATATTTTTGAATCTAATGGTAAATATTTCATGCGATTTATTTTTTGTTTACTTCGCGAAAAGTAATTGCCTTTCCACTGCCTGCAAGATACTTAAAAATATAAGTGCTTTATGCAATCTTACCCCATCCAATTTTGGTCTTTTGGGACTGTAAAAAGGCACGGGTTGGCAAATTTTCGGGTGCGCTCAAATTGGGATCCTTTTCACATATGGTATAAGCTTCATTTTTGGCCTCCTCTAATGCCTGCCTGTCATTTATGATATTTGCGAGTCTAAAATTTAAGGCCCCACTTTGTCTGGTTCCGTCAATATCTCCTGGACCTCTTAATTCTAAATCCTTTTCGGCAATGACAAATCCATCATTGGTTTCACATAATATTTTCAATCGGTTCTTCGCTTCCCTGCTGGCTTTAACACTACTTAATAATATACAATAACTCTGTTCAGAACCTCTACCTACTCTTCCCCTTAACTGATGCAATTGCGAAAGCCCAAACTTCTCTGCACTCTCAATAACCATTACACTTGCATTAGGTACATTCACCCCAACCTCAATCACAGTAGTGCCTACCAATATTTGTGTATCTCCAGTAATAAACCTTTGCATATTGGTTTCTTTCTCTATATTTTTTTGTTTCCCATGCACCATACTAATTTTATACTTTGGTTCAGGAAAGAAACTTTTTACTTGTTCATAGCCCTGCATTAAATCCTCGTAACTCATTTTTTCACTCTCCTCAATTAAAGGATATACATAATATGCCTGACGACCTTTTGTAATTTCTGTTTTTACAAAATCCATCACACTCGCACGCGAAGTTTCATATCGGTGAACCGTTTTTATGGGTTGCCTTCCTGGTGGCAATTCATCCATTACACTATAATCCAAGTCACCAAAGGCAGTCATGGCAAGGGTTCTAGGAATAGGCGTTGCCGTCATTACTAAAACATGTGGGGGTACTTTTGATTTTTTCCAAAGTTGAGCACGTTGCGCTACACCAAACCTATGTTGTTCGTCAATCACAGCCAATCCTAAATTTTTAAACTGTACTACCTCTTCAATAATGGCATGCGTGCCCACTACAAAATGAATGGTATCATCCATTAATCCTTGTAATATTCTTCTGCGTTCTGCCGTTTTTGTACTGCCCGTTAACAATGCTACTTCCAATGGCATCTCTTTTAACAATTCACTTAAGCTTGCATAGTGCTGTTGTGCTAAAATTTCCGTAGGCGCCATCATACAACTTTGATATCCATTGTCGGCAGCAATTAACATGGAAAGCAATGCAATCATGGTTTTACCACTTCCCACATCGCCTTGCAATAATCTATTCATTTGAAAACCACGTGCGGTATCTTGTCTAATTTCTTTAATTACCCGCTTTTGAGCACCTGTTAATTCAAAGGGTAAAAATTTGTTGTAAAAAGTATTAAAATACTCCCCAACTATTTCAAATTTATGCCCCTGACTATTTTTATGCCTATCAATTTTTATTAAATTCAATCGAACTTGTGCAATAAACAATTCTTCAAAAACCAATCTGGATAAGGCTTTCTTATAATGTTCTTGCGAAGTTGGAAAATGAATTTGTCTATACGCCTCCCATCGCCCCATTCTGTCTTTTAATAAATGTGCAGGTAAATTTTCCGGCACATCTCTTTCGCTAATTTGCAAAAATAAAGTCTGCGTTAACTTACCTATTTGCTTTCCATTTAATGCGCGCGATTTTAATTTTTCGGTAGAAGGATACACCGGTTCTAATAAAGCTTTTTGTCCAGCGGTAGCCGCCACATAAGGTTCTATTTCGGGATGAACAATTTGTGCACGTCCATTAAAAAAACTTACCCTTCCAAATACCAAATAGGCCTGACCTTCCACAATACTTTTTTGCACCCAATTAATGCCCTGAAACCAGGCCAATTCAATTTGACCAGTATTATCCTTTAATTGAGTCACCAATCTTTTAGATCGTTTTTCCCCAATCAAATCAATGCCCTGAAGCACTCCTCTTACCTGTACAAAGTCCATATCGGGAGTAATCTGACCAATGGGTGTCACCTGGGTCTTGTCTATATGCCTATGTGGGAAATGGTGCAAAAGGTCGCCAAAAGTGAATAAATTAAGCTCTTTTTTAAGCATATCTGCCCTTAAAGGGCCTACCCCTTTTAGGTATTCAATGGGACTTTGTAAAAGAGATGCTTGGCTCAAAATATTTTTTTTGAATTGGGTACAAATATCCCAAAAAGATAGCAAAAAATGGAGTCTTGTTTCATTATCTTCGCAAAGCTATGGAAAAGGAAATTGTATTAAGTGGAATCCGCCCTACGGGCTTTTTACATTTGGGAAATTATTTTGGTGCCATGCGCAATTATGTGCGTATGCAGGATGAATATAATTGTTACTTTTTTGTAGCCAACTGGCATAGCCTTACCACCCATCCCGATACCAAAACTTTACAAGAAAGTGTTTTACGAGTGGTGGCAGAAAATATTGCTTGTGGTTTGGACCCTGAAAAAGTGTCCTTATATGTTCAAAGTGATGTTCCAGAAATTGCAGAACTATATTTGTATTTAAATATGTTGGCGTATAAAGGCGAGTTGGAAAAAACAACTACTTTTAAAGATAAGGTTCGCATGCAACCCGAAAATGTTAACGCAGGTTTATTAACCTATCCTGTTTTACAAGCAGCCGATATATTAATTCACCGTGCCGTAAAAGTGCCTGTTGGAAAAGACCAGGAACAAAATTTAGAAATGGCACGCAACTTTGCAGAGCGATTCAATCATCGTTATGGGGAGACCTTCCCACTTCCTTATGCATTTAATTATAACAGTGAATTGGTAAAAATATTGGGGTTGGATGGTAATGGAAAGATGAGTAAGAGTGAAAATCATATGACCACTTTGTTTTTAGCAGATGAAGATGAACTAATTCGTAAAAAAGTAATGAAGGCGAAAACCGATCAAGGACCATTAGCACCTAACTCGGTAAAACCAGACTACATTCAAAACTTATTTACATTAATGAGTTTAGTGAGTGCTTCAGATACAGTAAAGAAATTCGAAGACGATTTTAATAATAGCTCCGAGGGCAATTGTATTATTCGTTATGGAGATATGAAAAAACAATTGGCAGAGGACATGGTAAATTTCATTAACCCAATACGTTCCAAGGCCACGGATTTACAAAACAACAAAGAACTACTCTTAAAAATTATTCATCAAGGTGCAGATAAAGCAAGAGCAAGTGCTTCTGCCACTTTAACTACTGTGCGCAATGCGGTAGGAATGAACTATTAAAACCTAACAACTACTTATTCAACCACACTTATAAGATTATGGCAAAAGCGACTAAAAAACCAAAACACGTAGCAATCGCAGGAAATATTGGCGCTGGTAAAACTACATTGACCGAAATGTTAAGTAAACATTATCGCTGGATTCCTCAGTTTGAAGACGTGGACCACAACCCTTACTTGACGGACTTTTACGACGATATGCCTCGTTGGAGTTTTAATTTGCAAATTTATTTTTTGCATGGTCGTTTAAACCAAATTTTAGATATTCAAAGAGGAACGGAAACCATAATACAAGACAGAACCATTTATGAGGATGCGAATATTTTTGCGCCTAACTTACATGAAATGGGCTTAATGAGTAAGCGAGATTTTGATAACTATTTTGGATTTTTCTCCACTATTAAAAGTATGGTCCAACCTCCGGACTTATTAATTTATTTAAAAGCTTCGGTACCTACCTTGGTTTCTCAAATTCAAAAAAGAGGAAGAGAGTATGAAGAAAATATTCGTTTAGATTACTTGAAAAAATTAAATGAATACTACAATAAGTGGGTGGAAGGTTATAAAGAAGGCCCCTTGTTAGTTATTGATTGCGATAAAAATAAGTTTGGCGAAAACAACGAAGACTTTGGAGAAATTATTAGCAAAGTAGACGGAATGTTGTATGGCCTTTTTTAATATGTTATAGTTTTATTTTTGTTTATTGACACCTAAATTTTATTTGGAATGAATAAGATCACCCCTGCTATTCTTGAATTGTTTAAAAATATTGTGGGTGAAGCTTTTTTATTCACTGATAAAGAAAGTATTGAAAAATACGGGAAAGACGAAACCGAAAATTTGTTTTACGCACCAGAGGTAATTGTAAAACCCAGCACTGCTCAGGAAATTTCGGAATTACTAAAAATTTGTAACCAATATTTAATTTCTGTTACGCCCCGTGGTGGAGGTACAGGATTAACAGGCGGTGCCTTACCTCATTTTGGAGGTTTGGTTATTGCTATGGAACGCTTTAATAGCATTTTAGAAATTGACGAACGTAATTTACAAGTTACCACCGAGCCAGGCGTAATAACAGAAGTATTACAAAATACAGTAAAAGAAAAAGGTTTGTTTTACCCTCCTGATCCGGCTAGCAAAGGCAGCTGTTTTATTGGGGGAAATATTTCAGAAAATTCCGGTGGACCAAAGGCCGTAAAGTATGGTGTAGTTAAAGATTATGTGTTGAATTTGGAAGTGGTATTGCCAACGGGTGAAATTATTTGGACCGGTTCCAATGTTTTAAAAAATGCGACAGGTTATAATATTACGCAACTGATTGTGGGAAGTGAAGGCACATTAGGTATTGTAACAAAAATAGTATTGCGCTTACTCCCCCATCCAAAATATGATTTATTGTTACTTGCTCCTTTTAATAGTCTCGAAAAGGCTAGTGAGGCGGTAAGTGCTATATTTAGAGCAGGCATCACACCAAGTGCGATGGAGCTTATGGAAATTGATGCCATCACCCTAGCCACTAAAATGTTAGATAGTACGGCGATTCCTTTAACTCCGGATTTAGCGGCACATTTAATAATAGAAGTAGACGGAAATAATATAGAAGTACTTATGAATGAGATGGAAGCGATTTCCGAAGTATTGACTAAATATGAAGTGGGTGAATTGTATTTTGCCGATGATGCGCAGCAAAAAAATGAACTTTGGAAAATTCGCAGAAAGGCCAACGAGGCTTCTGTAATGGCAGGATATACCATCGAAGAAGACACGGTTGTGCCAAGAGCCGAATTGCCAAAACTCATTAAAGGGGTGAAAGCTTTAGGGGAAGCTAATGGTTTTAAAGTAGTTTGTTATGGCCACGCAGGAGACGGCAATTTGCATATTAGAATTAATCACCCAACAATTAAAAAGAGTTTTGAAAGCGAGGAAATGCAAAACATTCTAAAGGAATTATTTAAATTGGTTTATTCACTAGGAGGCACTATTAGTGGAGAACATGGTATTGGGCTTATTCAAAAATCATTTATGCCAGTTGTGTTTGATCCTATTTCCATGGAATTAATGCGAGGTATTAAAAAAGTGTTTGATCCAAATGGCATTTTAAATCCTGGAAAGATTTTTGATCTTAATAAATAAAAAATATGCTAAAGCAATTGGCTTTTATCTGCGTCCTATCCATTTTGAATGTTTCAGGCTTCACTCAAAATACAATCGTTACAACGCAGCCCAGCTTAAACCCTCAACCCGTATTTTTTGGGGGTGGGATTATTTTGGGAGGCGGGTCTGGCAGTTTTCAATTGGGACTGAACCCTGAGCTGGTAAAAAGTTATAATCAATATATTGATATGGGTCTTGCACTTAATTTTTACTATGCGACCTATAAGTCAAATTCGAGTATAACGGGCGATAGCTACAAAAGCAACAATACACAAATTGGATTTGGGGGTTTCATCAGAGCCTGGCCTATAGAACAATTTTTCATTCAAATTCAACCGGAATACAATTGGACTTTTTCAAATGCAAAGAATTACACCCAAGGAACATCGGGAAGTTCAAGTGTAAATGCCCCAAGTGTGCTTGCTGGTGTTGGTTACGGAAAAAGAAATGAAAGTGGCTTCTCCTATTTCTCAGTCATGTTTGACTTAGTAAACTCTCAACAGTCTCCTTATAGAATGGGCCAATTAACCACACAGCCTATTTTAAGAGCTGGATTTGGCATTCCAATCAACTTACTAAAGCCAAAGTCAAAGCGTCCTTAAAACTTTTTATAGAATCGCATTCAATTAATCGAGTTCTCCAAGACTCATACATAAATCCTTGAGTGTCCATCGTATCCAATAATTGGATCATGGCGTCATAATATCCATTCACATTTATAATGTATACTTTCTTATTGTGAATTTTCAAGTTGTTCCATGTTAGCATTTCAAATAATTCATCAAGTGTACCCATACCACCAGGTAATACAATTGCCACATCACATTTTTCATATAATAACAACTTTCTTGCATGCATGGATTCTGTGACAATTAATTCATTTAAGCCTTCATGTTGTGCTTCCCACTCCAATAATAGTTTAGGAATGATGCCAATTACTTTTCCGTCTGCAGCTAAACATGCATTGGCAATTGCACCCATAATGCCTTTATTACCACCTCCGTATACTAAAGTAATGTCATTATTAGCTAATAACTTACCCAAGTCTTGGGCTGCTGTGATATAAGCAGGGTCATTACCCGGCTTTGATCCACAGAATACGGTTACTGCTTTAATATTCATTACTTGTATTTATAATTGAAAGAGTGTCACAATTTAACAAAAAATTGAAAGATTATTATTACTTTGCTAATACTAATTTTATACCCAATGAGTGCAGGTTTATTATTCCTTTTTGTAATTATCTATTTTGTCATTCTTTTAGGCGTTGCAAAAGTGACAGGCAAGAACAGTAATAATATGTCTTTTTTTATTGGCAACAAAAACAGCAATTGGATGTTGGTGGCTTTTGGAATGATTGGCACTTCCCTTAGTGGTGTTACTTTTGTAAGTGTGCCAGGTGCTGTGGGAAAAGATTCCTTTCATTATTTACAAATAACCATAGGTTATTTAATTGGCTATCTTGCTATAGCTTATGTATTGTTGCCCATATATTATAAAATGAATTTAACTTCTATTTATAATTATTTGGAAACGAGATTAGGATTTAACGCCTATAAAACAGGTGCTTCTTTTTTTGTATTATCCAGGACATTAGGCGCAACGGCAAGATTATATTTGGTTGTAAAAATACTACAGGTGTTTATTTTAGATAGTATGGGCGTTCCTTTTGGGGGAACCACCTTGGTGATACTAGCTATGATTTTATTATATACCTACGAAGGGGGTGTAAAAACCATTGTATATACCGATACATTGCAGACTTCTGGTATGTTACTTGGACTTATTATTTGCAGTATATATATCCTGTCCAATATGCATTTTTCCGTAACGGATGCCTTTCAAGCAATGCAGGCAAAAGGAATCGCTACCGTATTTAATACGGATGTAAACAGCAAGACATTTTTCCTAAAACAAATTATAGGAGGTGCCTTTGTAACCCTAACTATGACTGGTTTAGACCAAGAAATGATGCAAAAAAATATTTCAGTAAAATCTTTAAAGGATGCGCAAAAAAATATGATAACCATTGGGATTAGTATGGTATTTGTGATCACTTTATTTTTGTTTTTAGGGGGCTTATTGAATTTATTTGCAGCTCAACAAATTCCACCCGTAACTGCTACAGGAGATACATTATTCCCTACGCTTGCTTTACAGCATATGCCTCCCTATTTATCCATCATATTTATATTGGCACTTATTTCGGCATTGTTCCCTAGTGCAGACGGGGCTATCACTGCACTCACTTCTAGTTTTTGTATTGACTTATTGGGCATGCAAAGGAATAAGGAATGGGATGAAGCCAAGCAAAAGAAAATTAGACAGCGCGTACATTTAAGTTTTGCATTCATTTTTTTACTCATTGTAATGGTATTTAAATGGATAGACAATAAAAGTATTATTGACCTCATTTTAAAAGTTGCATCATACACCTATGGCCCCTTACTTGGACTATTTGCATTTGGTATCTTAACAAAACGTAAGCTTTATGACAAATGGGTGGCCTTTGTTTGTATTCTTGCCCCCCTACTTTGTTTTTTATTGGAAACTTATCAAAAAGTATTACTTGGAGGATTCCAAATTGGACAGGAATTGTTGATTATTAATGGCTTTTTCACCTTTTTAGGTTTGTGGTTAATTTCTAGTTCGAATACAGAAAAAAAATAGACATTTGCAAATGGAGTTTATTCATCCCATTGCCAATACCTACATTGATAATTATAGCCAGGCGACCCCTGGTTATTTGAAAGAAATGTATGAAGCAACCCTGGCTTCACACAAGCATGCGCATTTACAAAGCAGTTGGCATCAGGGAGGTTTTTTAAGTTTTATGAGCAAGCTCGTTTCCCCATCTTATATTTTGGAAATAGGCACTTTCACCGGATTTAGCACTTTATGCCTAGCGGAAGGTTTAACCGAGCAGGGTGAATTACATACAATTGAACTAAGAGAAGATGATGCGAATGCTGCTGCGGCCTACTTTAAAAAAAGCCCTCATTATTCAAAAATCATAGGGCATGTTGGAGAAGCTAAAACCATAATTCCTACACTAGCTCCTATTTGGGACATAGTATTTATAGACGCAGACAAAACGAGTTATACAGATTATTACAACTTAGTACTTCCCCGATTAGCAAAAAACGGACTCATCATTGTGGATAATGTATTATTTCATGGAGAAGTTTTAGAGGAAAATATTTCAGGGAAAAGTGCCAAAGCCATTCAAGCTTTTAATGAACATGTACAAAAAGATCAAACCACCGAACATACCATTTTATCCATAAGAGATGGGCTTACTTTAATTAGAAAAAAATAACATGAAGTACCTAATTTACATTTTAATACTTGTCGCTTTCCCAATTGGGATTCATGCGCAATCCAAAGCGCAGGTGACCATTGACTATATCAATAAATACAAAGGTATAGCCATCAAAGAAATGAAAAGGACGGGCGTGCCAGCTTCTATCACACTGGCGCAGGGTATTGTGGAATCAGGAAGTGGGGAAAGCAACTTAGCTAAAAAAGCAAATAATCATTTTGGCATAAAATGTAAAACCGAATGGACTGGTGAAAAAATTTATCAGGACGATGATACCAAGAACGAATGTTTTAGGGTTTATCCAAATGCGGATAGTTCATTTGTGGATCATTCTAATTTTTTAAAATACCGCCCTTATTATGCTGCCTTATTTGAGTTAGATCCCGTTGACGATTCAGCTTGGGCTTATGGATTAAAAAAAGCAGGGTATGCAACCGAAAAAGATTACCCCACAAGTTTATTAAAAGTGATTGAATTGTATGAATTATCACAGTACAATTTTCCTGAATTGGTTGCCGAGGATTCTTTGGAAGAAGTAAATGCTGGAAAAGAAGAAATAAAAAAAGAATCTAGTGCAAAAACAATTTCAACAATTAATAAAGACGCAAAAGATATTAAAGACACCCTTATAAAAACAGCATTGCCTAGGGATACCATTGTGAAAGTGATCACTGTTAAGGACACCGTTTATAAAACCATAAAAGACACTGTGGTAAAATTAGTTACTGTAAAAGATACTACTTCGAAAATAAAATTAGCAGAAGTCTCTAAAACAAATAGTGCGGCCAAAAAAGCAGCCACCAACCTTGTTAGTTTAAATTACCCTAAAAACAAGAAATTTAAGATAAACCAGGTTGCCGCCATTTGGGCAGAAGCAGGCAGGTCATTTTTAGAAATAGCTAATACCTACTCAGTCCCCATTTATAAATTGTATCAGAATAATGAATTAGCTGAAACCGACTTGGTGCAGAAAGATCAGTTGTTATTTCTTAATGAAAAAAAGAAGCTTAGTGATAAAAAAGTACACGTCTCAAAAGATGGTGAAACTTTTTATGATATAGCACAAATGGAAGGCATTCAATTAGCTTCCTTAAAATCCTATAATAGCTCCATAACCGATGACGGTATTAAAGAAGGTACTATACTTTATCTATTTAATATGCCTAAGGAATCTGCGCTTCCAACAAATAACGAAAAAGTTAAAGCAAGTGTTATGGAGGATAAAAAAGCAGGCGAAACAAAACCTAAGAAACAAAATAAATTTAAAATATTTTAGTATGGCCAACATTACAGTATTAGACAAAGAGTTTGTACCCTACATTAGTGAACAAGCAATTCAAGAAAAAATTACGGCCTTGGCAGAACAATTGAATAAAGAATATGCAGGTAAAAAACCTATTTTTCTTTCCATTTTAAATGGCTCTTTTTTATTTACTGCAGATTTATTCAAACAAATCACCATTGATGCAGAAGTATGTTTTATTAAACTCGCTTCTTATAAAGGAACCACTTCCTCAGGCAATGTAATTACTGCTATTGGCTTGGATGCAAATGTAAGTGGCAGAGATATTATTATTTTGGAAGACATTATTGATACTGGTAAAACATTACACCACTTTTTGCCACAGTTGGAGTCTAGCAACCCTAGCTCTATTAAAATTGCCGTGTTATTAAATAAAACGGAAGCCCTAGCCTACCCTGTAAAAGTGGATTATGCTTGTTTTGATATTCCTAACAAATTTGTAGTTGGGTATGGATTAGACTATGATGGACTTGGCAGAAATACCAAAGCCATTTATCAGTTAAAGTAATTAACTATTTAGCATTTATTATTATGAAAAATCTAATACGCAAGCAGTATAACGGACTAAACAAAATAATATAAAAATCTTTTACGATGATTGCATTTATCTAGGATAGCCTGCCGGATCTAGAGATATTGCATAAGCTAGTCAGATCAAATTTAAGTAATGGTTTTACTATTTGAAAGCGTCTTTTACTTTTTCATAAAAACTTTTCTCCCCCTTTGTTGTTTTGGGTTTGAAGTTTTCACTTTCTTGCATCTTTTCTAAAGCAGCTTTTTCCTCCTCACTTACTTGTTGTGGCGTCCACACATTTACATGAATTAATTGATCCCCTTTTGCATAACCTTGCACTTCCGGAAATCCTTTACCTTTTAATCGGAATATTTTACCACTCTGCGTTCCTGCAGGAATTTTAATTTTTGCGCGACCATCAATAGTAGGCACTTCCACATTGGTTCCAAAAATAGCATCAGGAATAGTAATGTATAAATCAAAAGCTACATTTAATCCATCTCTATGTAAGGACTCATGTGGCTCTTCCTCAATCATAATAATTAAATCTCCCGACATGCCTCCTCTTTCGCCTGCATTTCCTTTTCCTGACATACTTAATTGCATGCCGTCTTGGACACCAGCAGGAATATCTATCGAAATAGTTTCTTCGCCATATACACGACCTTCTCCTTTACATGCAGTACATTTTGCAGTAACAGTAGTGCCCTCCCCGTTACAGGTGTGACAAGTATTTACCGTTTGCATTTGACCAAGGAAAGTATTGGTTACTTTTCTTACCTGTCCTTGACCATTACAAGTACTACAGGTTTGTAAACTATTTTTGTCTTTTGCGCCATTACCACCACAGGTAGTACAAAGCACATGTTTTTTAACTTTTACTTGTTTGGTAACCCCATTGGCTATTTCTTCAAAATTTAGCTTGAGCTTTATTCTTAAATTACTTCCTCTTTGCCCTCTTGCTCTTGCTCCACCACCTCGTGAACGGCCACCGCCGCCTCCAAAAAATCCTCCAAATCCTTCGTCACCAAAAATATCTCCAAACTGACTAAATATATCATTCATATCCATTCCACCACCTTGGAATCCACCTCCACCACCTCCAGTGCCTGGACCAAATGCTTGATGTCCAAAACGATCATACTTTGCTTTCTTATCGTTATCACTTAATATCTCATAAGCTTCAGCTGCCTCTTTAAATTTTTCTTCGGCTGCTTTATCTCCAGGATTCCTATCCGGATGAAACTGCATTGCTACTTTACGGTACGCTTTTTTAATTTCATCTGCAGAAGCTGATTTAGTGACTCCTAATATTTCGTAATAATCTCTTTTAGACATATGCTTATTTTTATTTGCCTACAACCACTTTGGCAAAACGAATAATTTTTTCATTTAAAAAATAACCCTTGGTCACTTCATCAATTACTTTTCCTTTTTGTTTATTATCTGGTACAGGAACTTCGGTAATTGCTTCATGCAATTCCACATCAAAATCTTTTCCAATACTTTCCATTGCATTTAATCCTTTCGCTTGCATAGTAGTGCGAATTTTATTAAATACCAACTGAACCCCCTCTTTTTGAACGGCAATATCAGCTGAACTATTTAATTGTTTTTCGGCGCGATCACAGTCATCCAAAACATCCAATAAAGAAACGATCACGTCTTTTCCTGCTGTTTGAATTAGGTCCATTCTTTCTTTGGCTGTTCTGCGCTTATAGTTCTCAAATTCGGCCATTAAACGCAGGTATTTGTCCTTTTGCTCGGCTAAGTCTGCCTTTGTTTGGTCCAACTCGCTTAAGGGCGTTACTTCCACTTCAGGGGCATTTTCTGCTCCATTTTCTGCTTGTTCTACTGCCTCGGGGTTATTGATCTCTTTTTCTTCCATAATGATTGTGTTGTACCTATTTCGAGCAAATATATTGCCAAAGGCCTAAAAGAGCAAAATTGACATTAATTAGGCCTAAAATGAACAAGTTGTCAGTCATTCCCTGCCTATCTTTGCCCTATGACAAAAGTGTATTTAAACCGAAAGATAACGCAAAGGATTACCCTAGGACATCCCTGGATTTACAATAACGAAGTGGACCGTATTGCAGGCCCTGTGCAACAGGGAGATATTGTGGAAGTATATTTTTTTGATGGTCAGTTGGCAGGACGAGGATATATTAACCCCGAATCACAAATTATTATTAGGTTATTGACACGAAAAAGAGAGGACATCACACCTGCTTTTTTTCATCAAAAAATTCAAGCCGCCTGGGATTACCGTAAACATTTGGGCTATACCGAAAACTGTCGTTTAGTATTTGGTGAAGCAGATGGATTACCTGCCTTGATCATTGATAAATTTAACGATTACTTTGTGATGCAAACCCTTTCTTATGGTATAGAAGTTTGGAAAGAAGCTATTGTAGCAGCATTGAAAACTATTTTTAATCCAAAGGGTATTTACGAAAGAAATGATGTGCCTGTTAGAGAATTAGAAGGATTAGCACAACAAAAAGGATTTTTAACGGACCCCTTCCCAACCGAAATTATTATTACAGAAAATGATTTACAATTTTATGTAAATATTGAAACTGGACAAAAAACGGGGTATTTTTTAGACCAACAAGACAACCGTCGTGCCATACAGCATATTGTTAAGGGCGCCGATGTACTAGGTGCATTTACGTATACAGGGACATTTGAAATTCACGCCGCACATTATGGTGCTAAATCGGTTTTAGGAATTGACATTTCAGAATCGGCTGTTGAACAAGCCAATAAAAATGCTGCTCTCAATAAACTAGACCATATCGTAAAGTTTGAAGCCATGAATGCATTTGATGTGTTAAAAAATTGGGGCAAGCAAGGCAAGAAATATGATGTAGTTATGTTGGATCCCCCTGCATTTACAAAGAGTAGAAATAATATTGACAAAGCAGTAACAGGCTATAAAGAAATTAATTTACGTGGCATGCAATTGCTTCGCAATGGCGGATTTTTAGTGAGCTCAAGTTGTACCAACCTAGTAAGTCCTGAATTGTTTTTAGAAACCATTGAGATGGCTGCACATGATGCGAAGAAAAGAATAAGGCAAGTTACTTATCAATCACAGTCCAGTGATCATCCTATTATATGGGGAATGGAAAATACACACTACTTAAAGTTCTTGATCGTAGAAGTTTGCGATAAATAAAAAAAGGGGCTAATAAAATTTAGCCCCTTTTTTTATTCCCTCTTTTTTATTTTTCTCATTTTCCCTATCGTTCATAAATTTTTTTCAAAAATTTTGAACGTCATGATATAAGGCTAATAAAATTTAGCCCCTTTTTTTATTCCCTCTTTTTATATTTGATCTAACACGACTTGACATTTCAGTTTAATGTATTCAATACATTTTGAATAGCCGCAAAGTCTGGCAAATCACCAGGTGTTGCACAAACTTCTTCGTATTGAACTACGCCTTCTTTATCAATTACAAAAGCAGAACGCTTACTCACACCTTGCATTTCAAATGCAGGGAAAACTTCATACAAAACATCAAATGACTTAGATGCAGCCTTGTTAAAATCACTTAATAAAGGGAAATTTAACTTTTGCTCATCCTTAAATTTACCTAAAGTAAAAATAGAGTCAACTGAAATACCCAAAACTTGTGCATTCGCATTATTGTATGTTACAATATTGTCTCTAATGCTACATAACTCGGCAGTACATACTCCGGTAAATGCTAAAGGGAAGAAAAGAACAACTACATTTTGTCCTTTAAAATCTGCTAAAGAAGTTGCTTTCTTATCTGTATCAAATAAAGTGAAAGCTGGGGCTGGATGGCCTAGTAAATTACTCATATTTTTAATTTTTATTTAGGTACTTATTTATCCTCAAAAGTATAAATGTTTAGTGAGGGTTTATTCAGTTTTTAGAGTTTATACTGGTATTTTTTCTCTTTTCGAAAGCTCGTTCACCGAATCCATAAGCACTTTAAACTCAATCGGATTCTTTTCCAGATATTCAATCTGTTTATAAAATTGAGCTCGATCCACTTTATTAAAATCAAAGATTTGTTGATAAAAAATAAGATTTTTTTTCTGCATCCTCCAAGTAGAATCAATTGCAGATACGCGTGAATAATGTTCATCTGCTTTCATTAATTGCAACACGACCACTTTCATCTTATCAATAGGAATACCTCCTGATTGCTGGGAGGATCTTCCACAAGCAATTGAAAAAAGTATTAAAAATAGGCCACTTACATAATTCCTCATTCTAATTTCTCTTTATATTTATTTAAATTTGTTAAATCTATAACTGATAAGGTATTTAATAGTTGTCGCTTCATTGATTTATTCGCATTATCAAATATTCCCACTATTTCTGTGTATTTGCCCTGCATTAAAATTGGCACTACCATGGTATTGGTATTTTCTTCCTGCACCTCTTGCATTGTCATTAATGAATTTAAAACGGCCCCTCTGCCCAATTCAAATTTTTCTGTCATTTGATCTAACCCTTCCCTATAATAAGTGTAAATGGCTTCGTGCATTTTATCCATCCCACTCTTAGTTAAATTATCTATTAGTATGAATCTATTTCTTTGTCCATCAAAGGATTTCCATCCATTTATACCCGAAGCCTCAGGTGCATTATAAACTATATTTAACGCTTTGCTAAAATAGGGCGCCCCTCCCTTTAATGAAAAAGAATCATAATCTAGTCCTAGAATCACATTGATATAATAAGCAATGGTGGCTGTTAAATTTGCTTCTAATGCGTCCGTGCCTTGCACTTTATTTTCATTAAATTCAATAGGCTGTGATAACTGATATTTAAAAGTAAAATTAGGATCCTGCATGTTTAATATGGGTGTAGAATAATTTGCATTAAATACGGGTCTATTGGAGACCACACTTAATTTAGCATCATACACCCCTGGTGACAATACCGACTCAATGGTGATGTAAAAACTACATTCAATTTTTTCTTCATTTCCAAAAGACTCAGATGACCACTTGCGTTGATTGATAAAATCCCTTAATTGGCTTTGAAGCTGTATGAAGGTTTTGGAGTCTACTTGGTTATCGACTTTACTGCTTTGAATCGTAACCGTTGCAGCTAATTCCTGCGCCCATCCAAAATTTGAATGAACTAAAACTATAAATAATATGTAAAAACATTTACGCAGCATCCTTTCATTTTACGGGTACCCTAAAATACAAAAACGTCCTGATACCTTAAAGATTTCAGGACGTTTTAAATAAGAACTTATTCATTATCTATAAAGATCTGACTCTTCTTTAGTTCTATGATAAATTTTATCATCAATAAATTCAGCAGTTGCTAATATCGCTGGATTAGGCATACGCTCATAAGCCTTAGAGATTTCAATTTGCTCTTTGTTCTCATGAATTTCCTCTAAGCTATCTGTATGGCTAGCAAACTCTTCTAATTTAGAGTGTAACTCTTCTCTGATAGAGATATTAATTTGGTTAGCTCTTTTAGAAATTATAGAGATTGACTCATATAAATTACCCGTCTTCGCTTTAAGCGCCTTTAAACTTTTTGTTTCTATAACAGCAGGTGTGTTTGCACCCATGTGTCTTCTTAGTTTACTCATTTCTTTTTATTTAAAAAATTATCAGTTTGTTTTTTTATTTTTTTTGCTTCTGGCAATAATGGACTATCACTAAAACGATCTACAAAATCGTTGTATTCCACTGTTACTTTTTCAAAACGTTCTTTTTGTTTTTCCTCAAAACTATTAGCAGCGAACTTGTAATAAGCTTGTACAGTTAATAGTTTGTATTTGTCTGCTCTTTTTGAATCTGGATAGTTGTCAGACAATAATCCATATGATATAGCAGCAGCACGATACAAAGAAAGGTTATCATATAATGTTGCCGTTTTAAAATCCTTTACCTCTAATTTTTCACGACATGCATCTATCACTTCTGTAGCTTCTTTCACTCTTGGACTTGTTGGATGCGCGTCTATAAAAGATTGCATCGTTAAAATTGTCTTATTAGTAGTCGTCTGATCTAACTCCGCCTTTGGTGATCTTTTATAATACGTAAGTGCTCTTAAATATTCTACCTCTTCTGTTTTTGGACTATTCGGGAAATATTCAATAAATGTTTTGAATAAATTTTCTGCATTGTCATAATCCTTATCATAATAATATGAATTTGCGAACTTAACATATAACTCCTCGTATCTAGGAGTTCCTTTTACAAAAGGCATTACGTTCTCAAAGAGCTGCTGTGCATTTCTGTACTTTTTCGCTTCAAAATATTTTTCGGCCATTTTCACTTTAAAATCTATATCCTTGTTCTTTAAAACTTGTTGAAATTTTGAAGTACAAGAAGACAAACCAAATATTACAAAAAGGGCTACAATTATTCTATTCATACAGGGTGGCAAAATTAACTAATAATCCTCAATTTAGGGCTAAAAAGATTGCGAATAAAGGCTTTGACGTTAAGAAATTACTAAAATAGTCCTGATAACCAATATTTTAGAAAAAAGGCCCATTTCAAGGTAACAACCAACCGCTTTAAAATCATTAAAGTTTGTTTTTGAGCTTTTATATTCTTTTAAAAAAAATCGGTAAAAAACAAAAAGCCTCGCTTTAAAATCATTAAAGTTTGTTTTTGAGCTTTTATTTTCTTTAAAAAAAAGCTCAAAAACAAAAAGCCCCGCTTTAAGCAGGGCTTTTTTATCAGAATTAGGGTTGAACCTAGTCTTCTTTTGTTTCGTCTAATTTAGCCTTGATTTCTGCTAAAGCGCCTAAATCACCTAATGTAGATTTCTCTACTTTAGCTTGAATAGTTTTAACTGCTTTCTTTGTCTTTTCAGACTCTACTTTCGCTTCTTTCTTAGCTGCTTCTTTTTCTTCTACAATGTTTTGCTCCCAAATTCTTGCATGAGAAACAACAATTCTCTTTTCATTGCGATCAAACTCGATCACCATGAATTGAGCCGTTTCTTCTGCTTGAACTTGCTTACCATCTTCTTTTGCAAGGTGACGGTTAGGTGCAAATCCTTCTAAGCCATGAGGCATTTGTACAATAGCACCTTTGTCGTCTTTACGAACGATGGTACCATCGTGAATTGATCCTATTGCAAATGTTTCTTCTAATTGATTCCAAGGATCTTCTTCCAATTGCTTATGACCTAATTGTAATTTTCTGTTTTCTTTGTCAATGTTCAAGATAATGATATCGATTGACTCACCTACTTTCACATACTCAGATGGGTGATTGAAACGCTTCAACCAGCTTAAATCGCTAATATGAATCATTCCACCAATTCCTGATTCTAATTCAACAAATACACCGTAAGGAGTGATGTTTTTCACTAAACCTTTGTGCTTGCTGTTTTCAGGGAATTTATTTTCGATTGCATTCCAAGGATCTTGTGTCATTTGTTTAATGCTCAAGCTCATCTTACGTGCATCTTTATCTAATGTTACCACTTTCGCTTCATGCTCATCTCCTAATTTGAAGAATTCTTTAGCGTTGATTGGTGTGTTCGCCCAAGTGATTTCAGAAACGTGAACTAAACCTTCAACACCTGGTTGAATTTCTAAGAACGCACCGTAATCCTCAATGTTAACTACTTTACCTTTTACTACACTACCTTCTGATAAGTCGCCTGGTAATACATCCCAAGGGTGTGGAGTTAATTGTTTTAAACCTAAGCTGATACGTTTTTTGTCATCATCAAAGTCTAATACAACAACTTGAAT
>CANGFA010000027.1 GCA_947453145.1 Bacteroidota bacterium | reverse complement strand
GCGGGCCTTTTGCTTTTTTATCGTTTTTTATGAAGAAATATAAAAACTCAAAAAAGCACTATCATGATTTTTAAAGGCCCGCAATGAGCGGGCCTTTTGGTTTTTTAACTATTGGCTTAAATTGAAATTGAACTCAATTAGAAATAAATATATACAAAGCCGAACTTCGAACATAGCGAAGCGAGAAGTTAAACTGCAAAATATGGGACGTCTATTTAGGGAAAGTAATGCTAATACTTTTATATCACTACAGCGTTTTGTGAGCGAGAGGCGTGTATGTATTAATTTCTAATTGTATAAATGAATTCCTATTCGTAACGCAAGGCGTTAATAGGATTCAATGAAGCGGCTTTCATGGCTGGATAAATACCTGCAGCCAAACCTACAATGGAACAAATTATAATACCTGTAATCACCCAAAACCAAGGCACCACAAAGCCCGTATTTAAAACAAGGCTAAATATATTCCCCACTCCTACGCCTAATATAATTCCAAAAACAGCGCCTAATAAACTAATACAAACACTTTCAAAAAGAAATTGGCGACGAACGTCTTTTTTCTTTCCTCCAATAGCTTTAATTAAACCAACCTCTCTTGTTCTTTCACTCACTGCCACCAACATAATATTCATAAGTCCAATAGCTGCACCAATTAAAGTGATCATTCCAATTGCGCCAGCAGCACCACTTATGCCCGATAAAAATCCAATAAACATTTCGGCAAACTTGTCACTTTTATCAATCACAAAATTGTCGGTTTCTGTTGGTATTAATCTTCTGGCTTTTCTCATCTGCTCCGTTGTTTCTCCAATGGCTGGTTCTAATTCGGCCACATTATTTACCATCACACCAATGGAATAAGAGGGCGTAGCGTTTTCGTATTGTCTAACATTTTTTATAGATGTAATGGCAATGTCGTCCTGTCGCAACATCGCACTTGAGCCTTTAGATTTTAATAAGCCAATGACACGATAGGGCTTGCTTTGCAATAAAATTATTTTATCTATGCAAGACTCTGGTTTATTTGGGAATAGTTTTGTAGCTACATTGCTACCAATGATACAAACATTTCTTCCAGAGGTAATGTCCACATTGTTTAAATTTCTGCCCGCGGTAAGCGAATACCCATTTACAGCAAGATAGTTGTCATCGCCACCCATTAAACTTACTTGAGGATTGGTTTTTTTATCCTTGTAATGCAATTCATTATTGCCGCCGCCTCTTCTTGAAATACTTACCATGGCTCTTGAAAATCCATAATGTTCTTTAAAATAAGTAGCTTCCTCTATTCGAATGGGTTTATCTAAATTGGATTTTTTTTCTTTTTGCCCTTTCTTTGTTTTAGAAAATTCATCCCCTTGATTAGGCCCACCCATTCTTGCATTTAACTCCTTATAGCGAATACTAAATGCGTTGGCGCCCATGAATGAAAAATTCTCCTTTAAGCTTTGATTCATTGCCGAAATAGCAGTAATAATGCCTATTAAAGCCATAATACCAAATGCGATAATAGTAACGGTAATACCCGTTCTTAATTTATTGCCTTTTACAGTTCGCCATGCCAATACAAATGAATCCTGAATAGTCATTATTTGGAGTTTATAAACCTAAAGGTAGCGCAGAATATACAATTAGTGCTTAGTAGGGGGCTAGTATTTGAGGAACGGCTAAAAGTATAGATAATTGAACAATAAACTAGGAAATACGCCAAGTACAATCAAAATAATGGCAATAACCCATAATTTAAGTTCATAGCTTTTATCAATTGGATGAATAGCTGGGGTACCTTCTACAAAGTACATGGCCTGTACCAATTTAAAATAATAATACACACTTACCGCTGCAAATAGAATAGCCACAATTAATAACCAAATTCCTGCACCGGCAGTTAAAAGTGCATTTAACATATAATATTTAGCAAAAAAGCCTGCTGTTAAAGGAATGCCTGCCAATGAGAATAAAAATAAAGTGGTCAAAAAAGCCAATACGGGATGTTGTTTTGCTAAGCCGTTAAAGGATTCAAAACTATAATCCTTCATTTTAATAAGTACTGCAAACACGCCAATGGTTGCTAAAGAATAGGCAACTATATATAAAATAAGTGCTTCATTATTAAAAATAGAAATACCATATAAAGCAAATAACATGAATCCAGCTTGCGCTATACTTGAATAAGCTAGCATTCTTTTTACACTACGCTGAAAAACAGCCGTGATGTTACCAATTAATAAAGTAGAAACAATTACAAAAGGTAAAATAATAATCCATGTAGTTTGTCCAAGTGCTATTCTTTGCACTTCAAAAACTTTGATAAAAGCTACAAAGCCAGCAGCTTTCACAACGGTAGCCATAAAGGGCGTAAACACAGTGGGCGCTCCATCATACACATCTGGTGTCCAGAAGTGGAAAGGAGCTGCAGATACCTTAAAGTTCATAGAAACGAATAATAGCAATAAACCGGCGGACATTAAAAAATGTTGCACTGGCATTTTGGTAACCGGGTTCATTATAGGAAGTGCTAGGTGAAAGCTTCCTGTTGCTCCATAAATGAATGCAATTCCTAATAATAAAATGCCCGTTGAAAAAGAACCCATTAAAAAATATTTTAAGGACGCTTCATTACTAAACAAATTCTTTTTATCTGCACCTGTTAAAATATACAAAGGAATAGATAATATTTCAATGCCAATAAACAACATCAATAAATTATCAAAAGAGGTAAGAATACTTACACCACATAAAATGAAAAAGAAAATAGCATAATAATCGGCAGTATGGTTGCCAATTTTATCTAACTCCGCTCCATTAATCCATAAATAAATAAACGTAATTATAAATAATATCAGGTTTACAAATAACCCAATTTGGTTAAAAGCCAACATGCCTTTTGTATCAAAATTCACTACCCACCAGCCGTTTAACTGCGCAAGGTTAGCTACTATTAAAACAGCCATGCCCACTAAGCCAATCCTTCTTTGCAACTTTATATTGCTTGTTCCCCAGGAAACAAACATCATAATAACACCCAATAAAGTAGATACAATTATCGCATTCATTTCTAACTCATTTAATTATTTGACAAACAATTGATGTAAAGTATCGGCAGTCATATTAAATAATGGCTGAGGATATACACCCGTTATAAAAACAATAACCAATAATACTATTAAAACCGCTTGCGCACTTTTATTTGGTGTAGACATAGCACTGGTTGCTTCACTTATATTTCCATAAGCAATTTTTTGAACCATATTCAAAGTATAAATAGCAGCAAGTACTACACTCACTCCTGCAATAGCAGCCATCCATGGATTAAATTGGAAAATAGCATTAAACATTAAAAATTCTCCAACGAATGCGTTGGTTAATGGAAGCGCAATGTTTGCAAATGCAAATCCAACTAATAAAATTGCCAATGTAGGTTGCTTTTTAGCAAGGCCACCCAAAGCCTTCATAGATCTTGTACCTGTTTGTTGTTCTAAGACATCTGCAATAATCCAAAGTCCCAGTACATTAATGCCGTGTGAAAATAATTGAACTAACACCCCCTGCATTCCAATAGAAGTATTTGTAAATAGCGCAGCACTCATCAAACCAATATGCGCAATGGAAGAATAAGCGATTAATCTTTTTACATCGTCTTGGCGAATTGCAATAAATGAAGCATAAATCACACCAATTAAAGACAATACAATTACAAAATGAGCATGGCTTGCAGCTGCTGCTGGAAACAATGGCAGCAACCACCTAATAACACCATACAAACCCATCTTTACCATTACAGCACTTAATACCATAGTTACTGCTGTTGGTGACTGCTCGTAAGCATCTGGCTGCCAAGTATGTAAAGGAAAAATTGGCATCTTAATAGCAAACGCAGTAAAGAATAAAGCAAAAGCTGCCAATTGTTGGCCGTTTGTTAAACTAGCATGCTTAAAAGATTCAATTAAAAAACTATGGTCAGGCGTGTTTGAATACACTAAAATAATTCCAATGAGCATAAACAAAGACCCTAGAAAAGTGTAAATAAAAAATTTAAAAGTAATTGCAATTCTCTTTTCCCCGCCCCAAATAGAACATAAAAAATAAACAGGAATTAAAGCCAACTCCCAAAAGAAATAAAATAACAAAGCGTCTCCTGCTAAAAACACCCCCATCAATCCTGCCTGGGTGAGTAACATTAAACCAAGAAATGAATTTTTATTTTGAATTTGGTTTTTTTGAGTAGCAATAAAAATAGCTGGAAAACTAATTGCAGTCAATAAAACTAAAATTTTTGCTAATCCGTCCGCCTGTAACACAAATCGGCTATTGATAGACAATAACCAAGTAGCATCAAAGTTGTCTATTTTATTTACAGCTATATAGACTGCACCTAAAAGCGTTAATAACCCAGCACTAATTGCAATTGCATTTGAACTCGTTTCTTTTTTTACTATAAAAAGAAAGACGGCCGCAATAATAGGTATCAATAAGAATATTAATAAAAACATGATAGCTTATGATTTTTTTGTCAAATAAGATAAAAAATGAAGGATCGCAATGTCATTAAACCAACACAAGAAAAGTACAATTATACCAATCACAATAAATAAGATATAATAACCAACCTGTCCGTTTTGAATCAATCTTAATTTTCTTGCACTGTACTGTACTAATTTGCCAGTTCCGTTAACGGCACCATCAATAATATTTTTTTCTACTGTCTCTTTTAAAAATCCAGCGAATTTATTTAAAGGCTGTATGATTGCGTTACCATACAATTCATCTACATGCCATTTGTTGTAAAGAAATTTACCTAATGCGGAATGTGGTTCATCGTCTGCTTGACGCTTATATTTTTGAACGGCAATAAATAAAGCAATTACCGCAATAGAAACCGAAGCGGCCATTAAAGCCCACTCTGTTGTGTGCGATAAGCTTGTTTCATGTGCTTCACCTACAATTGGGATTAATTGATGAGATAACCAATGATGTCCACCCATCAATTCTGGGATACCAATCGCACCTGCTATTGCACTTGCGACTGCTAATAAAATTAAAGGTAAAGTCATGGCCACAGGACTTTCATGCAAATGATGTGCTTGCTCCTCTGTTCCTCTAAACTGTCCTAAGAAAGTGGTTGCATATAAACGAAACATATAAAACGCTGTCATAGCTGCACCAATAACACCCAAGACCCAATAGACTGGACTCTTTGCAAATGCTGCGGATAAGATTTCATCCTTTGAAAAGAAGCCACTAAACGGAGGCACTCCAGCAATAGCGATACAACCAATTAAGAAAGTAATATGTGTAATAGGTAACTTAGATTTTAATCCACCCATTTTACGAATATCTTGTTCATGATGCATTGCATGGATTACCGAACCTGCGCCCAAGAATAACAAGGCTTTGAAAAATGCATGGGTAATAACATGGAAAACAGCTCCAGAATAAGCACCAACGCCCAATCCTAAAAACATATATCCCAACTGACTTACCGTAGAATAAGCCAATACTTTTTTAATATCATTTTGTTTAAGCGCAATGGTTGCTGAAAGTAATGCAGTACTAATTCCTACAATCGCAACAACATGCCCCGTAAATTCACTTGCACTAAATAAAATATTAGAACGCGTGATCATATAAATACCAGCTGTTACCATGGTAGCCGCATGAATTAATGCAGACACCGGCGTTGGGCCAGCCATTGCATCCGGTAGCCAAGTATATAAAGGTATCTGAGCACTCTTACCCATGGCGCCAACAAACAATAATAAAGTAATAGCAGTAATATCGGTAGTTGATAATTTAGCTAAACTTTCAGCAGTTAACACCGTGCCATAACTTACCGTACCCAATTTTACGATTAACCAGAAAATGGCCAATAAAAAACCAAGATCACCAATACGGTTCATAATAAAGGCTTTCTTAGCAGCATAATTATAGGTTGCATTGGTAAACCAATATCCAATTAATAAATAAGAGCATAATCCTACACCCTCCCATCCAATGAACATAATTACATAATTGTCACCCAATACCAATAACAACATACTAAATACGAACAAATTCAAATATGCAAAATAACGAGCATAATGTGGCGCTTCTTCGTCCTTCATGTAGGCGGTAGAGTATAAATGAATTAAGGAGCCAACTCCTGTGATAACCAATAAGAACAAGCTTGAAAGTGCATCCACTTTTAAATCAAAGGGAATTTTGATGGTATCCGTGTTAATGAAGTCAAAGAAGTGTACCGTTGCAGCACCACTTGATTGTACATTAAAAAAAGCAAGGATGCTAAAAATAAATGAACAAACTATGTATCCAGTTGCTTTGTAGGCAATGGTTTTTTTACTCCAAATATTACGACCTAAACCGTTAAATAAAAAGCCGGCTAAAGGCCATAGTACTATTAATCCTATTATTACTTTCATGCGAAATGAATTAATTCTTTAATCTATTTAAGAAATTGATATCTACCGAATGGGTGTTTCTATACATCATTACAATTATAGCTAGGCCAACGCTTACTTCGGCAGCTGCTACGACCATAATAAAAAACACAAAAATTTGAGCGTCAATGCCTGCTGTACTGCCAGGCAGTGCTTGTAATGCTGCTCCATTGTACATTTTCGAAAACGCCACTAACAATAAGTTAACTGCGTTTAACATTAATTCAACACACATAAATACAATAATCGCATTGCGTCTAGTGAGTACACCAATTACTCCAATGCTAAAAAGTGTCAAACAAAAGAAAATATAATATTGAATAGGCATGCTGAGAAAATTTATGAGTTATTTTTTTTAATTTTTTTTATCATTATTTTTTACCAATGATTACTGCGCCAACCATGGCACTTAAAAACAAAACACTACTTATTTCAAAAGGCAATACATAGTCACTAAACAAAGCCTTACCTAGTGGATGTATTAAACCAATTGAACCTTCCTTCATTAATACTTGCTTTCCTTGCAATTGTGCTGTTTGCTTTACTAAAGCAATTAACAATGTCAAGAAGCTTCCGCCAGATAAAACACCAATGAATTTGATTAATAATTTCTTTTGTGGCTCTTGGTCTGATTTCACATTCATTAACATAATCACAAACAAGAACAACACCATAATAGCGCCAGCATATACTATAATGTTTACAATTGCTAAAAACTGCGCATTCAATAAAATATAATGGCCTGAGATTGCAAAAAATACCAAGATAAGCCACAAAACGCTGTGAATAGGATTCTTGCTAACCAATACCATTATTGCACTTACAATGGCGAAAGCAGACAATGCGTAAAATAAAATTTCTAATTTATTCATAATTAATTATGCTTCTACTCCTTTTGCCTCTGCAAAAGCACTAGCTTCTGTTTTTGGATTTGGAATTAATAAATCTGGTTTACCATAAATAAAACCTTTACGTGTAAAATTAGCTGGCGCAAAAGTTTCACTTAAATAAATAGCGTCTTTAGGACATGCGTCTTCGCACAATCCACAAAAAATACAACGAAGCATATTAATTTCATATTTTGCTGCGTACTTTTCTTCTCTATATAAATTTTCTTCTCCTTCCACTCTTTCAGCCGCTTCCATTGTGATGGCTTCTGCAGGACAAGCAACTGCACAAAGTCCACAGGCAGTACAGCGTTCGCGGCCATCCTCGTCTCGGTTTAAAACATGAAGCCCTCTAAAAACAGGACTAAATTCGCGCTTTTGCTCAGGATAGCGGATAGTAGGTTGCTTTTTAAACATGTGACTAAATGTAATCATCATGCCCTTGATAATATTAATCAAATACAAACGCTCCAAAAACGTCATTGGTTTTCGGCTAACTGCTTGTGCTTTGTTGGTTAATGCTTGCATGGTATTGAAAAAATATCTTTTTTAAATAATTATAATTTAGCTAAAATCACTGCGCCTGTTAATAACATATTAAACAATGCCAAAGGAATTAAAGTCTTCCAACCCAATCCCATTAACTGATCATATCTGAAACGTGGAATGGTCCATCGAATCCACATAAATAAGAAAATGAATAATACAATCTTAATTAATAAAGTACCCACCCCAATCATAGCGGCAATATTTGGTGCAACACTTGCTTCATTAAAGAACGGCAAGTCATAACCACCAAAATACATACTAGCCATAATAGCGCTACTCATAATCATATTAATGTATTCGGCGAATAAGTAAAAACCTAATTTCATGGAAGAGTATTCCTGATGATATCCAAAGTTTAATTCATTTTCTGCTTCAGGCAAGTCAAATGGGGTTCTGTTACACTCTGCCATCGCTGTAATAAAGAAAATTAAAAACCCAAGTGGTTGATAAACAATATTCCACCAATGTCCTTGTACTTGTTGCTCCACAATGGTTTTTAAACTTAATGAACCAGTGGTCATTAATAAAGCAATTAATGCTAATCCCATGGCTAATTCATAACTTATAGCTTGAGATGCAGCACGTAGTGCAGACATTAAAGAAAATTTATTGTTAGATGCCCAACCTCCAATCATTATACCGTACACACCCATACTTACTACAGCAAACACATATAAAATACCAATATTTACATCTGCAATTTGTAATTCAACGTGACGACCAAACACATCAATCGCACTTCCCCATGGTATCACTGCACAAGTCATTAAACTTGCCGTCATCGCCAAACCTGGTCCTAAAATAAATAACCATTTATTGGCTGCGTTTGGAATAATTTCTTCTTTCATTATTAATTTCAAGCCATCCGCTAAGGGTTGCAATAAGCCAAAAGGACCAGCACGGCTAGGGCCTGGGCGATCCTGTAAAATAGCAGCTACTTTACGTTCTCCAAAAGTGGTATATAAGGCAATGCCCAAACTAGCGAAAACAACAATGGCGATCATTATTAGTTTCTCTATGATAAAGCCTAGGTCAAGTGCAAGAATAGTCATGCTTTAAAAATTAGTTTTTAAAATTAGGTGCGTTATTAGGCGTTCTAGTTTTTATTGTTAAAAGTATTACCATGAGAAGGCCCCTGTATCTTTCCTAAATGTATAGTAGGTTGATTGACTTCACTTTCATCATGAATATCCATTAATAAATGTGGCGCTCTACCCCCATTTACTGCTAAAAATGTTTCGGTTGGCTTATGCATACCCACGCTACCTTGGTAATGGCCTTGTGAAATGACAGATGCACGACTAATGGCACGTGGTCCTTCTATCACCCAATCACTTGCTTCTTTTTTATCAAAACGACAAGTGTTACAAATCCAGCCTGGTTGACCATCTGGTGTATCTTCAATTTCACCCCATTCGTCCTTACGTGCAGTTACACGATACACTTCATCACCTCTATTCCATAAAGTTACACGACCAGAACATGTAGGACAATCTCGATGCGCATCCATTGGTTTTAAAAACCACACCCGATTTTTAAATCGGAATGTCTTATCGGTTAATGCACCTACTGGACATACGTCAATTACGTTTCCAATAAATTCATTATCTAAACTCTTTTCAATATGGGTAGCAATTTCGGCATGATCGCCTCTGTCTAAAATACCATGAACACGCTTATTGGTTAATTGATCCGCAGTAAATACACAACGGTAACATAATATACAACGCGTCATATGCAGTTGAATATTATCTCCTAAATCATGTTTTTTGAACGTTCTTTTTTGGAATTCAAATCTTGTTTTAGACTTACCATGATCAAAACTTAAATCTTGTAAATGGCACTCACCTGCTTGATCACAAATAGGGCAATCCAAAGGATGATTCAATAATAAAAACTCTACCACACCCGCGCGCGCATCAATCACTTTATCGCTCGTAATATTTTTTACTTCCATACCATCCATCACTGTAGTACGACAAGATGCTACCAATTTAGGCATCGGTCTTGGATCCTTTTCGGAACCCTTTGAAACCTCAACTAAACAAGTACGACATTTACCGCCACTACCTTTTAGTTTGCTATAATAACACATTGCAGGAGGTGCTACTTGTCCACCTATTTGACGTGCCGCTTGTAAAATAGTAGTGCCCGCAGGAACCTCTATGGTGATGCCGTCAACTGTTACTTTAAAAAATGTTTGTTCGCTCATAGTTTATCTTTCTATATTATGCAGGTACATGAATTGGGTCTGCATAGTGTTGTAAACCAAAATTGCTTGTTTGTGCTAATTCAGGATTTTTTACATGCCATTCAAACTCGTCACGGAAATGACGAATTGCAGCAGCAACCGGCCATGAAGCCGCATCACCTAATGGACAAATAGTATTACCCTCAATTTTTCTTTGAATATCCCATAATAAATCAATGTCACTCATCTCTCCTTTACCTGTTTCAATTTTTTGTAAAATCTTTTCCATCCAACCTGTTCCTTCGCGACATGGAGAACATTGACCACAACTTTCATGACGATAGAATCTTGCCAAAGTGTAGGTATTTTTTACAATACATTGATCCTCGTCTAAAACAATAAATCCGCCAGAACCCAACATGGATCCAGTTGCAAAACCACCGTCACTTAAACTTTCATAGTTCATATAACGAGGCTCACCTTTTGCAGTAGTTAATAATAAATTAGCAGGCAAAATGGGTACAGATGAGCCACCCGGAATACATGCCTTTAATTTTTTACCGTCTTTCATGCCTCCACAATATTCATCGCTATAAATAAATTCTTCTACGGTAATAGTCATATCTATTTCATACACACCAGGCTTATTAATATTACCACATGCAGAAATTAATTTGGTACCTGTAGATTTCCCAACGCCAATTTTTGCATACTCCTCACCACCCATATTGATAATAGGAACTACTGCTGCTAAAGTTTCAACGTTGTTCACCACGGTTGGACGCATCCATAAACCTTGAATCGCTGGGAAAGGAGGCTTAATTCTTGGATTACCTCTTTTGCCTTCTAAGGATTCGATGAGTGCAGTTTCTTCTCCACATATATAAGCACCACCACCACGTTGAACGTGAATGTTGCAATCAAATCCTGTACCTAAAATATTTTTGCCAAGCCAGCCAGCTGCTTTCGCTTCTTCAATCGCTTGTTCTAAAATATCCGTGATCCAAGCATACTCTCCTCTTATGTATATGTAAGTGTCATTTGAACCTAAAGCATAACTTGAAACAATTAACCCTTCAATTAATAAGTGGGGTAAAAATTCCATCAAGTATCTATCCTTAAAAGTACCTGGCTCTGATTCATCCGCATTACATACCAAGTGACGTGGCACCCCATCTGGTTTTGCAATGAAACTCCATTTCATTCCTGTTGGAAAACCAGCACCACCTCTACCTCTTAATCCACTTTTCTTTACCTCTTCCACAATGGCATCCGTAGTCATCTCCTTTAAAGCTTTTTCTACCGCGCGGTATCCACCTTCACGACGATACACTTCATAAGTTCGAATGCCCGGTACATTTGCTTTATCTAATAATAATTTTACGCCCATTTTAATATATTTAATTCAGGTCTTATTAATTGTTTGTTGCTAGTGCTTTGTACTCAGCAATAATGCTATCCACTTTTTCCTTGGTCAAATGTTCTTTATAAATTTTTCCAACCTGCATCATAGGTGCATATCCACAAGCACCTAAGCACTCCACTAATTTTAAAGTAAACAAACCATCCTTTGTTGTTTCACCTGGCCTTATATCCAATGTCTTTTTGATGTAGTCAATGATATTATCTGAACCACTCACCATACAAGGCCCAGTTTGACAAACTTCAAATACAAACTTGCCGACTGGCTTTAAATTATACATGCTGTAAAAAGTAGCTACCTCATAAACTTCAATAGGCTCAATTTGTAATAAGCTCGCAACATAATCCATTGCTTCTGTAGACAACCACCCATCAAAGCTTTCTTGTGCTAAATGCAATGCAGGTAGCAAGGCACTTTTTTGTTTTCCTTCCGGATAACGTGCCACCAAGCGTTTAAACTCGGTCATTTGTGTATCATTAAAAGTAGTAGCCATATTCTAAACTTTCTTTTTTCAATTTATTATTTCTCATCCAAAACAATCCACCTCAATTGCATCCCCAAAGCAATGCATCGCAAACGCTAAGCGTCTAACTCTCCTGCGATCAAATTCAAACTACTCATCGTCACTACTGCATCACTTAACATGCCACCCGTAATTAATTCAGGATAGGCTTGATAGTAAATGAAACAAGGGCGACGGAAATGCAAACGGAAAGGTGTACGTCCACCATCACTCACTAAATAAAATCCTAGCTCTCCATTACCACCTTCCACAGCACTATATATTTGACCCTTTGGCAAATTCACTTCACCCATGATAATTTTAAAGTGCCAGATTAAGGCTTCCATATTATTGTACACATCTTCTTTTTTAGGAAGATAATATTCCGGTACATCTGCATGGAAAATTTCCGCATCCGTACCTTTAAAAGCTTGCACTTTTTCGTAGGCTTGTTTGATGATAGAAATACTTTGCCACATTTCTGCATTTCGCACCAAGAAACGATCGTAATTATCTCCAGTGGTTCCAACTGGTACGGTAAAATCAATATCTTGATAACTGCTATAAGGGTTTGCAACACGCACATCATAATCCACACCAGCAGCTCTTAAATTAGGACCGGTAAATCCATAATTCATTGCTCGCTCAGCGCTAATGCCTCCTGTACCTTGTGTACGCTCCATGAAAATTCGGTTACGCGTAAACAAGCTTTCAAATTCTTTCAACACCTTAGGATACTCGTTTAAGAATTTCTCGAGTTTTGTAAACGCGGTATTTGTAAAATTCCTTTCAAAGCCACCTATACGACCAATATTAGTAGTAAGACGGGAGCCGCATACTTCTTCATATATTTCATAAATTAATTCTCTGTATTGCATTACATATAAAAAGCCGGTATAAGCGCCGGTGTCCACACCTACAATAGAATTACAAATTAGGTGATCAGATATACGCGCTAACTCCATAATAATTATACGTAAGTAGTCTACTCGCTTAGGAATTTCTACTTTCAAAAAGCGCTCACAGGTAATATGCCAGCCCATATTGTTAATGGGACTACTACAATAGTTTAATCTATCTGTGATAGGCGTAATTTGATATAGGTTTCTTCGTTCAGCTAATTTTTCAAAAGCACGATGTATAAATCCAACCGTTTGCTCCGAGGAAACAACACGCTCACCATCTATTTCCATAATGTTTTGAAATACACCATGTGTAGCAGGATGCGTAGGTCCTATATTTAAGGTGGTCGTCTTTTTCTCAATCGAACCTTGTGGTAAATCTATATTGTGATGTGCTTCCATATTATAATGTATTGCAGTTTCTTTTAAATTTTGTTATCCTCTTCCAAACATTTCATCATCCTTGTCAATTCTGGTTTGGTCTTCCAATGGGAATTCTTTTCTTAATGGGAAATAATCCATTTCGTCCACATTTAAAATGCGTTTCAAATTGGCATGTCCAATAAAATTCACACCAAAAAAATCATAGGTCTCTCTTTCCATCCAATTTGCACTTTCAAATAATTTACTTGCAGTAAATACATCGGGTTTTTCTACTGGAACAGCGATTGAAAAGCGAACTCTACTATTTTCTACAAAATTATGTAAGTGATAAACCACCACTATTTCTGCTCCTTTTTGATCTGGATAATTCACGCCACACAAATCAGTTAAAAAAGTAAAACCTAACTCGTCATATAAAAACTGAATTACTTTTAAATTAGAAGGAGCAGGTGCTTCAAAAGATAAAATACCTGAATCAGTTGAAAAGGATCCAACTTGGTCTCCAAATTTTTCTACTAATTTTTCCTGGATGGATGTATTCGTTAAAGACATATTATTGAAAATAGAAAATGATAATTTATTGGATACCGTAGCTGTTTAATAAGTCCTTGTATTGATCGCTGTTACGACGACGAATACTTTCTTGACCAACAAGGTCTTGTATTTTCATAAAGCCATCTATAATTGCTTCGGGTCTTGGAGGACAACCTGGCACATACACATCAACTGGTATGACCTGATCAATTCCTTGAAGTACACTATAGGTATCAAAAATACCTCCGCTAGATGCACAAGCACCAACAGCTATTACCCAACGAGGCTCTGCCATTTGTAGGTATACTTGTTTTAATACAGGTGCCATTTTTTTAGCAATTGTACCCATGACCATTAACAAATCACATTGACGTGGAGAGAAACCCACACGCTCCGATCCAAAACGAGACAAGTCATAATGTGATGCCATGGTTGCCATAAACTCAATTCCACAACAGGATGTTGCAAAAGGCAAAGGCCATAAAGAATTTTTTCTGGCAAGTCCTACCACAGAACTTAATTGCGTTGCAAAAAAGCCATCTCCGCCAATTCCATCAGGCGCTGGCGCCATGGAAATTGCATCATTAATTTCAGCTTCTTTTGGATGTATATTAAATCTTACTGGACGCATATGAAATGCTTTAAATTTTTTAATTAATTAGTCTTCCCACTTAAGTGCTCCTTTCTTAATAATATAAATAAAGCCAACTAAGAAAAATGCCACAAATAAAATCACTTCGCCTAATCCACTCCAACCCAAACTTTTAAAATTAACTGCATAGGGATAAAAGAAAATTACTTCTACGTCAAACAAAACAAATAGGATGGCAATTAAAAAATACTTGATTGCCATAGGTGATCTTGCGTCACCGTGGGTAGGAATACCACTTGTAAAAGTCGCTAATTTATCGTCTGTTTTACGCTTTGGCCCCAACAGACTTGAAATTAAAATCATAAAGGCTACAAAACCTCCAGCAAACACTATTTGAAGTGCAATGGGAAGGTAATTGGCTGCATTATTTGTTTCATTTGCAGAGAGCGTTAATTGCATCAAATTCATACAATTGGTTTTGGTGCCGCAAAAATACACAAAGGATAGCACCTAGCACGAAAAACTCCCCATAAATGGGGAGTTTTTTTGAAATATTTTGGGAACTAATATTAAGGCTTTTTAACTGGCGCTTTTGCAGGCTCTTTCTTAGTTGCCGTTTTATCTGTTGGCGGTGTTGCAGGAGCTGGTGTAGCAGGAGCAGGTGTGGTTGCCTTAGGAGCCTCCTTTTTAATGCCTTTTTGAATGTCCGCATTTTTCTGGAATTGCTCTCTATACTTAAGCATATTCGCATCACCTGGGGCTAATTTTAAAATTTCATCACACATTTCAACTGCTTTATCAAACGCTTTTATTTCGTTGAAATACATTAACATTTGACTAAAGTTGTTGATTAATTTTTGCTTATTATTGGCAACATCCTTAGACAAATATTGACTATTTAAATTTAATGCATCCAAATACGAGTTTTTCACCACGCCTGTATCTATTAAAGCAGCAGCGTTAATATTAAACACATAGCCTCTTGGTTTGTCAGGGAATGCTGCAATGTATCCCTTGGCAGCCGCATCCGCAGCTAGGCCATTTTTAGCATTCAAAGCTAAGCTTGCAGTCTTGAAATAATAAAATTCATCTTTCACCTCATTTGCAGCTGCATATTTTGCAAACCACTTAGAAGCATCCTCATACATATTAGATTTTTCAAACATTTCATAACCTAACTTGTAAAATTTAAGGGCGTTCTTTTTGTTGGTGGAATCTGCTGCAATTGCTCTTTCTAAAATAGAAGCCACTGCAGTTTGAGCACCCGCAAATTTAGAAATCACTTTTACTGCCAAATCATAATCTAATGGCTGTATTTTATCGGAAGGCTGTGTATTAATAAACTGCTCTATATTGGTTCTAGCAGAAGCAGAATCGCCTTTTCTATCATAGTTGTAGGCTAGTAAAACCGCAATTCTTGGATATGCATCCACACCAATATTACTTTTTAATTCAAGCGCTTTTGCTAAAGAAGCGTCATATTGAGCTACTTGGAACAAATAATCTGCATATAAGTAATCAAATGAAGGGTCTTTGTCGGCATATTGGATGAATAAGTCTAAGTTCTTTCTTGCTTTAGCAGTATCAATAGTAGCATAGTAGTTGTATAATGAAACGTATACTGGCGCCATGGATGGGTCAATGGAAATGGCTTTGTCATAATATTCTTCGAAGCTCTCACGGTTACTTTGACTTTGGAAAATTTTTCCAATCTTATAAAATGCAAAGGCATTTTTAGGATCTCGCTCGGCTGCTTTTTTAAATGCAAGTACGGCATCACCACCTGCATTTTCGCCACCCACTTTAAGGTAATTAATACCTAAGTAGTTGAATAAATTTGGATTAAGCGGTTGTTCACCGTAATCAGAAATTAAATCTTTTAATTTCTGAACTGCATAATTATGATTGCCTTTGTTTAAAGGTAATTCTGCAAATACGCGACCAATGGCGTTGATAATTTCAGGATTATTTCTTCCTTTATTTTTACCACTTGTTATTTTCGAAGTAGTGATCGCTAATTCTAAATTATTTTTAATTAAATCCGCATCAGCATTTTCTAAATATTGAATATGTGCCATACCTACTAGCAGCCAAGCATCATTGCCTTTGGCCTGTAGGGCTTGTTGGTATAAGGCTTTAGCCTCCGAAATAGAAGCTGGTGTAGAGATACCATTGTAGTTTTGAGCTAAAATAGCTTGGCCATACCAAAATATTGTCTCTGCATCGCTTGTGTTTTTCTTATACTCAGCAGCGAAAAAATCAAGTGCTGATTTATTTTTCTCGTAATGTAATAATTTAATTCCCTGCGCTAAAGGAGAAGGTGCAACCTGTGCTTGCAAACCTGTTACTAAAAAAGCTACTCCCATCATCAAAAAAGCCAATTTTCTCATCACTTGTTTTTTTATTATGAATATTACGATCTGTTTTTCTCAAAAAATCTAATAACCATGTCTTACTTTTCGAGAACGCTAAAATTATTAATTTTTTTGCAAGAAAATATTAATATTTTATGAATAGTTACTAAAATGTGTTAGTATTTGGTTAAACCTGAATTAAATCACTTTTCGCTGTTTTAAACTAATCTTTATGGGGACCAGGCCAGCTCGATTAAATATCTTTTGTCCGCCTTCTGAGCTCATATAATTCAATAAGCCAGACCCCAAACCCGGTGCATTTTCTTTTAATATATAATAAATAGGAAGTGACAAGGAATATTGACCCTTTCCAATAGTAGCTTGGGAAGGCTGAGCATACAGGCCTTTTTCGGCACATAAGGTACACTCCAACATAGCTGTTTTTACAAATTTCCTGGCCGAATCCTGTCTTGGATCCAACCCGTCACCAATCCAATGCATATCTAAAAAACCAATGGCGTCTTGATGTGTTTTAATGTATTCAATGACCCCTTTACTACCATCTGCAGAAACTACATTTTTCCCAAATGGAGCATTCTTTACTAAACTATCTTTTAAAAATCTAACTACACCGGTTAAATGATTCCCATCCATGGCAACCGTTTGCGCATTTTTACCCAATAACCTATCACTTAAATCACTTAAACTATATAAGGTATCATTGGATTGTTTATTTACCAATATCGCAATGGCACTATAAGCTAAAATGCCGAAAGTGGGGGTAAAACTTAGTTGGGTTTTAAGGGCAGCTTCCTCCCTTTTATCTAAACCCCTTGTAACAAAAACCATACGCGTGCTATCGGACATAAAGTCCTTTAAACACTCAATTTCAGGCTTATATTCCACAATAAAATCTGCCTGCGGATTCAATGATTTAAACACTTTTATTTCCTCATCTAAAATGGGTTTAAAACTTTCTTCTGCCGAAATACGAATTCGACCCGAAGTAAGTGTATCCTGAGGGGCATATTGCTTCTCATTGGAACATCCAAATGCAATGAGAACAAGAATAAATGCAAAAAAAGTGTAGCGCATAAAAAAATAGCTTAATCGTGAAAATAATTCAATGAATCCTTAATTTAGTAATCTCTCTGAAAACCTCGGTATAACCTAAACCCACCGTACAATAAACACATACATCCAAATATAATACGCCACTCATTGTCTAAATTAATAATCTGATCTAAATGAAAGTATTTTGCAGCAAACATGACTAATGCACAGCCAAGGATGAGTGCAGCCATGGTAAAGTCATATATACTTCTAAAAATTCGATAAGTTTTATCGGATCTTTCTCTTTTTGGGTTAAAATCGGCCATATTGCTTTGATTTAAGAAAGCAAATTAATCAATTATATAGGATGAATTTAAAAATTTATCTTTACAGTCAAATTGGATAGCATGAGCAAACCTTCCTTACCACAAGGCACCCGAGATTTTAACGCCGCAACGGTACAAAAACGTCAATATATCTTCCAAACCATCCGTGGTGTATTTGAATTATATGGCTTTCAGCCTTTGGAAACACCTGCTATGGAAAATTTGGAAACCTTAATGGGTAAATATGGAGAGGAGGGTGATAAATTGATTTTTAAAATTCTAAATAATGGTTTAGACAACCCTCAAAAGCGTGCACAAATTGACGAGGGCTTTGCAAAAGTAGTAGAAGGCAAAAACAGCAGTTCCATTACCGAGCGTGCTTTACGCTATGATTTAACTATTCCTTTTGCAAGATATGTGGCCATGAACCATGGTCAATTAACTTACCCATTTAAACGCTATCAAATTCAACCAGTTTGGAGGGCCGATAGACCACAAAAAGGAAGATACCGCGAGTTTTATCAATGTGATGCAGATGTGGTTGGAAGTGAAAGCTTATTAAATGAAGTGGACTTATTGGCGATATATGTAACTGCATTTAAAAAATTACAATTACCTGTTGAAATAAAAATAAATAATCGAAAAATTTTATTGGGATTAGCACAGGTTTGTGGAGGTGAAGAAAAATTAATTGACCTAACTATTGCTATAGATAAGCTTGATAAAATTGGTTGGGAAAAAGTGAAGGAAGAATTAAATAATAAAGATTTTTCTTTGGCACAACAAGAAGTTGTAGAACGTTATTTAAATATTACAGGAACCAATACAGAAAAAATAAATGCACTTGCGATATTGTTAGGTGATAACGAAAATGGACGCAAGGGAATGGAAGAATTAAATTATGTTTTGGACTACTATGTGTCTACTGGAATGCATGAAAATTTAGTAGCTGATTTTACATTGGCAAGAGGCTTAAACTATTATACAGGTCTTATTTTTGAAGTTAAAGCCTTAGATGCACAAATGGGTAGTATTGGCGGCGGTGGCCGTTATAACGACTTAACTAGTTTATTTGGCGTACCTAATATACCTGGCGTTGGCATTAGCTTTGGCGTGGATCGTATATATGATGTTTTAGAAGAAAAAAATCTTTTTCCTGCAAGTGTAGAACAGTCCACACAGGTATTATTTTTTAATTTAGGAGAAGCAGAGGCAAAAGTGGCTTATGCTCAAATGGGGATGTTAAGAGACAAAAAAATTGCTTGCGAAATGTACCCCGAAAAGAGCAAATTTGACAAGCAATTTAAATACGCTGAGAAAAAAGGAATTCCCAATATTGTAATCATTGGAACAGACGAAGTTGCTAATAAAAAATGTACAATTAAGCATTTAGCAACTGGAAAACAAACTACTGTTTCTTTTGATGAACTGGTAAATTTCCAGTTTTAAAATCTAAAAAAAATAATTTAATTTTCTACTTTCTCTGCCCACATTTGTTGTTGAAATTCCTCTTCCTTGTTGCCAGATGTAGAAGCTGCTGCCTCTTTTGTACCAACTAATTCCATTCCTTGAGCATTTATCGAAACTGCTTCTACCACTTTTGCTGGCGTTCTTTTAAAAATTACAAAGGCATCATAAGCTGCGATATAAAAAGTATCTACCCCTTTCTTATCAAGTAAAAAACTTCCCATTGCGGTTGTTACTTTTAAAGTATTGTCTTCTACTTCAACTATTGACTCTGCAATTGGACTACCCGCAGCAAAAACATACTTTCCTGCATATTCCTTTAAAGGATTTGTTTGCGCATTCACCACTGTCATAACACCTAACATTACAACTAGCATTAACATTAATTTTTTCATAGTTATTTTTTTGAGAAAGTGAATTTAAACTGTTTTTCCGAGCCCGCAAAAAGAATAAATTGTTATCAAAATGTATAAAGTATCTTTGCATTATGGAGAAGACTAGACCGAATATAAGACATGTAGAAGTGTCTGAAATTGAACGTTTTATAACGAATGTGGGCGAAAGACCTTTTAGGGTAAAACAAATTGTAGAATGGTTATGGCAAAAGCATGCCCACAGCTTTGACGAAATGACCGATTTGAGCAAGGATTTGCGCAAACAGCTAGTGGAACATTTTAGTTTTCCTGCTTTGCAAATTGATGCCACGCAGCAAAGTGAGGACGGCACTTTAAAAACAAGGTTCCGCACTTTTGACGATCATATGATTGAGGGAGTTTTAATACCTACAAGTGAAAGAAAAACTGCATGTGTTTCTTCTCAAATTGGATGTAGCTTAAGTTGTAAATTTTGTGCCACGGGCACAATGGATCGCAAGCGAAATTTAAACTTTGATGAGATTTACGACCAGGTAGTTTATATCAACCAACAAAGTGAATCGGCACATGAAAAGCATTTAAGCAATATTGTATTTATGGGAATGGGTGAGCCATTGATGAACTATCACAATGTTTTAAAAGCCATCGAAAAAATAACTTCTCCAGACGGGTTGGGTATGAGTCCTAAACGCATTACCGTTTCTACAGCAGGCTTGGTAAAACAAATTAGACAATTGGGCGACGATGGTGTTAAATTTAAATTAGCCGTTTCCCTTCATGCACCCAACGACAAAAAACGAAACGAGGTAATGCCCATCAATGAGAGTAATAATATTAAATCATTGGTAGAAGCCTTAAATTATTTTTATAAAAAGACCGGTACTGAAATTTCGTTTGAATATATCTTATTTAAAGATTTTAACGATTCAGAAAGAGACGCCGAAGAATTAACAAAAATATATCGTCAAGTACCTGCCGATTTAATCAACGTAATTGAATACAATGCGGTAGATCATTTTGCTTTTGATAAACCAGACGAAGATGGCTTTGAACGATTTGTAGAAATTTTGCAAAAAAATAGAGTGAACGTTCGCGTAAGACGTAGCAGGGGAAAGGATATTGACGCAGCTTGTGGACAGTTAGCTAATAAAGGTTAGTTGCATAAGCATAAAAATAATTAATTAGGCGCATGAAGAACAAAAGATCAGACAACTTTGACAAATTTGCCAATAAGAAAAAAGGTAGTGCTGTTAAAGAAGAATACAGACAAGAAAAGAAAAAAGCAAAAGCCGATTCAAGAGCAGCGGGTGAAGCCGCGCGTCAAAGAAAAAAAGACATTGCTAGAGGGATTGCAGTAGAACCTGTTGGTAATAACAAAAAAGGGGGCTATGCAAAAAAAGATTATGTAACCGGCCCTCCAAAATATTCTATCCCATTAAGAGCAAAATCTGCCCCTAAAAAAGCAGTGGATGATACGCCTGCAAAATATGGTGAAATCAAAAGAGGTGCGGGTGTAGGTTCACCTCGTTTAGCTGCATCCAAAAGAACCCCTGCATCAATGGATAAGGCAGATGCAAAAAGAACAGCAGGTATTGGTAAAGTAAATGCGAGTGATGACATGCCGCATGAGCAAATGCCTTTGAACAAATACATTGCACATGCCGGCACTTGCGGAAGACGTGAAGCAGCCGAGCTTGTGAAAAGTGGACATATTACCGTGAATGGAGATACAGTTTTGGAACCTGGCTATAAAGTGCAATACAAAGATGTAATAAGATTAAAAGGAAAGGTTTTGCAATTACAAGTAACCCCTGTTTATATTTTATTAAACAAGCCTAAGGATTACATCTGCACCGCAAATGACCCCGAAGGAAGAAAAACAGTATTGGATATTATTAAAAATGCAACAACACAAAGAATGTTTCCAGTAGGTCGTTTAGACCGCAACACAACAGGTGTTTTAATTTTAACCAACGACGGGGATTTAGCACAAAAATTAACCCATCCTTCCTACGAAATAAAAAAAATATACGAAGTTACTTTAGATAAACCCGTTACCAAGGCCGATATGGAAGCCATTGCCGCGGGTGTTACTTTGGAAGATGGATTTATTGCAGCAGATGCGGTAAGTTACGTTGGCAAAGAAAGAGAAGTTATTGGAATAGAAATTCACAGTGGCCGTAATCGAATTGTAAGACGAATATTTGAACACTTAGGATATGATGTAAGACATTTGGATAGAGTCATGTTTGCAAATTTGACAAAGAAAAATGTGGATCGTGGTAAATGGAGATTCTTAAGTGAGAAAGAAGTACGCTTACTAAAATTCTTAAACAAGTCCTTTACCCGTAAAGCTTCTAAATAAATTATAATTTAGAGGAAACTAATTCCATTTCATAATTAAACGAGGATGCTAGATATCATATTTGAAGACGAGGACATGATAGTTATTAATAAACCTGCAGGTTTATTAAGTATTCCAGATCGTTTTGGAAAAGACGTTTCCGTTAAATCTATTTTGCAAGAAAAGCTGGGTGCTATTTTTACAGTACACCGTTTGGATCAACAAACAAGTGGCTTAATAATTTTTGCTAAAAATGCCGAAGCACATAAAGAACTCGGCGAAATTTTTGAAGGCAGAACCATTACCAAAAAATATTTTGGCCTGGTCAATGGACGCCCTCAACCCGAAGGTGTGATTGAAGAAAATATGATGGAGCATCCTATTAAAAAGGGTTACATGATGATTCATGCGAAAGGAAAAGAATCCAAAACCTCTTATGAAGTGGTAAAATACTTTAAGCAATACGCATGGGTAAGTTTTCAAATTTATACAGGCAGAACACATCAAATTAGGGTACATGCAAAACATATTGGGCACCCTATTGTTTCAGATGATTTATATGGTGATGGCGAAAAATTAAAATTATCTAGCATTAAAAAGAAAAATTTTAAGCTTGCAAAAGTAGAAGAGGAAGAACGTCCATTAATGGGCAGACAAGCCCTTCATGCAGCCAGTGTTCAATTTGAATACAAAGGAAAGGAGCTCCTTTTGGAAGCCCCTTTACCTAAAGATTTAACTGCAACCTTAAAGCAGTTGGAAAAATGGAATGCCGCTTCATAAAAATGTGGGCTACATTTTATTTATAATTTAGACTTAAACACTACACCGTCCTTCATTACAAAATTCACTTTACCCATTACTTCAATATTGGTCATCGGATCACCGTCTACTGCAATAATATCTGCTAATTTATTTTTTTCAATGCTTCCTAAAATTGCTTGTGTTCCCATAAGGTCGGCCGCATTCCAAGTTGCCGCTTGAATGGCTTCAATCGCAGGCATGCCCGCTTCAGTCATATACACAAACTCTTTCCAGTTTTTTCCATGCGCATACACACCAGCATCTGTTCCAAAAGCAATTTTCACTCCTGCTTTATACGCTTTTGAAAAAGTATTTTGAATTTTCGGACCAATCTCGGATGCTTTTTTAGCAACCATTGGTGGATAGTATCCAGGAATTTTAGCTGAATCGGCTGCTGATTTTCCTGCAATAATGGTAGGCACTAAATAAGTCCCGTATTCTTTCATTAAAGGGAAAACAGTCTCATCCATTAAAGTACCATGTTCAATGGAGCTAACACCACCAATTATTGCTCTACGCATGGCTTCAACCCCATGACAATGAGCAGCTACTTTAAAACCATAATCTTTTGCTGCTGCAACAATTGCTTTTACTTCTTCCAAAGTGAATTGAGGATTTTCACCATTAGCTGCCATACTTAATACACCTCCACTAGCAGTAATTTTTATAACATCACTACCATCCTTATATCTTTGTCTTACTGCCTTGTATGCGTCTTCAGGTCCATTAATAACACCTTCCTTAGGTCCGGGATCACCCATTAAGTCTTTTCTATAATTGTTTGTTGGATCAGCATGTCCGCCTGTAGTTGCAATTGATTTTCCTGCAGTATAAATTCTTGGGCCTATAATTTGACCTTTTTGAACTGCTTTACGCATAGCAATATTTACACCAGACCCACCTAAATCACGCACCGAAGTAAATCCAGACATTAAGCTTATTTGTGCAAATTTGATCCCACCAAACGCAACATCAGCTTCATTTTGCGTAAACCCTTCCAAGTATCTATTCGGACTTGTTTCTTGCTCTAAATGCACATGCATGTCCATCAATCCTGGCATCACGGTGCTTGATTTTAAATCAATCGTTTTATCAGTTGCCCCAGCTTTGGCATATCCATCAATAATGTCTATGATTTTATTTCCTTCAATGACCACTGTTTTTTGTTTTAGCACCTGCAATTGTTTAACATCAATTAATTGACCACAATGCAAATAGGTTTTTTGAGCAAATAAGCAAATTGAACTTAAGCTCATTGCCATCATAAATAATAAACGACGCATATTTAATTTTTTAAAATTGAAAATGTTTGAATATTAAATATACAAAAAATCCCCGCGGTTTTAAAGGCAAGGATTTAATTTGTTAGGCTTTGACTCGAATCTTCAGTGACACACTGTATGTAGAATCGTCCAAAGCTTATATTTTATACCAACTACTTTCTAAGAATTTGTTTTATTCTTTAAGTAGAATAGCAATTATTTATTAGGCTGCGGCGTGTAACGCAAATAAGGTTTAACGATATCTATTCCTTTTGGAAATTTAATTAAAGCATCTTCGGTCTTTACCGCAGGCACTACAATTACATCTTCTCCATCCACCCAATTGGCTGGCGTAGCCACACTATAATTGGCCGTTAATTGTAAAGAATCAATTACGCGTAACACTTCAACAAAATTTCTTCCCGTTGAAGCAGGATAGGTAATCATTAATTTAATTTTTTTATCTGGTCCTATAATAAATAAAGAACGAACCGTGAAAGTTTCAGAGGCATTTGGATGAATCATATCATATGCATTTGCAACGGAGCGGTCTTCGTCGGCAATAATTGGAAAACCAACATGAACATGCTGCGTTTCATCAATATCTTTAATCCAACTTTTATGACTTTCAACGCCATCAACACTTAACGCCAATACTTTTACATTGCGCTTAGCGAATTCTTCTTGTAAGGCAGCAGTACGTCCTAACTCTGTAGTACATACTGGTGTAAAATCAGCGGGATGTGAAAATAAAATACCCCAGCTGTCTCCTAAATATGCATGAAAACTAATATCACCAATGCTTGTCTTTGCTTTAAAGTCTGGAGCAATATCCCCTAATCGTAAACTCATAATAAATTGTTTTTTCTGTTACTTAATTCCAATAATTAAATCGAGAATACGAAGATACATATTTCCTACTAATTTAGTAGACTTTAATTTTATTATTTAAAAAATACTTTATGAACGCTTTTTGGTTACGGTTGGGAAGGGGTAAATGAGTGATACTTTATGAATACTACATGTAGCTAAACCAAGAATTAATCGGCACCATTTTCCGTGTATAAATCTAATAAGCCATCCGGCAATTCCACCTGCACTATTTTTTTTGCATGGTTCACTCCTTTTAAACTTTCTTCATGCAATGGTATATAAGCTTCTTGGCCCTGGTATAAAATAGTCACCATTAATTGATGTGGTTGTTCTATTACTTCTTGTATGATGCCAATATCTTTCCCAGCTTCTTGAACCATGTAACCCAATAAAGCCAATGGAGAATTTTTCTCCACCAATTTTTGAAAATCTGCTTGTGGCAACCATACTTTTTTACTGGTTAAAAAATTAGCCGCTTCTCTTGTCTTTACTCCTTCCAATTGTAGATGAGTTATGGTTTCGGTTTTAGCACTTGCCGATTCTATAAAATAAGGAATAAAACTGCCTGCTTGTTTTTCAACAAACAAAGCATCCACCCCTTTAAATGAAATTGATTTTCCTAAAGCGTGTTCTAAAATCACTGCCCCTACAACCCCGTGTGGTGCTACTAATTTACCAATATGGATATATTCGCTCATACGCAAATTTACTTCTTTTAATAGAAACTGTAGTGCATGAAAAACCCCGGACTCCATTGGATACCGGGGTTTTTAAAGCTATGTTGATAGTGTAAACTATTCAGCAGCTGGAGTTTCCTCAGCAGCAGCTTCCGCAGCTGGCGCTTCAGTTACTTCGGGAGCAACTTCAGCAGTCGCTACTTCAGCAGGAGCTTCTTCAGCAACTGGCTCTGCAACTTTCTTTACAACAGGTACGTACACTTTTTTAGCAGCTTGTGCTTTTTTGTGCGCATCGTTTTTAGAAGCTACTTGTGATTCATGCTCCGCATACCAAGTTTGGAACTTAGCCATTGCTGTCGCATCATCAAATAAGCCTAATTTAACACCACGCAATAAGTGTTTCAAATAAAGAACACCCTTGAATGATAAAATTCTGTGAACGGTGTCAGTAGGTTGAGCACCTTTGTTTAACCACTCTAACGCTTTTTGACGATCTAATTCGATTGTCGCTGGAACTGTTAAAGGATTGTAAGTACCAATTTTTTGGATGAATTTACCATCTCTTGGTGCGCGTCCGTCGGCCACTACGATAAAGTAGAATGGTCTTTTTTTACTACCATGACGCTGTAG
>CANGFA010000026.1 GCA_947453145.1 Bacteroidota bacterium | reverse complement strand
TCAAGTACATCAGGAGGAACATATACAAATATGGTAGGTTTAACTGCATCTATACTTCCTTCTGCATCTATTGATAATTTAAACACTGCATTTTATAAAGCAGTTGTAGTAAATGGAGTATGTGCTGCTGCAACTATTACCGCAACGGTTAGTGTAAATCCAACAACTGTTGCTGGTACAGCTACTCTTGCTGGTACTTCAACCATTTGTTATGGTGCGGTACCTGGCGCTTTACCGTCCATTTCTTTAACAGGTAATACGGGAACAATACAATGGCAGAGTTCATTAACAAGTGGTGGTGTATTTTCAAACTCAGGAGGAACTACCTCTCCAGTTATAGATAATGGGACTTCTAAATATTATAGAGCATTGGTTACTAGTGGAGTTTGTGCTTCCATTGCTTCTAACGAATTATTTGTTTCGGTTGACCAACCATCCGCTCCAGGAAATATTTCTCCAAGCTCACAAGATATTTGTATTGGTAATGCGCCAACACCAATTAGCTTAACTGGCTATCTTGGAACAATACAATGGCAAAGTTCTACTACAAATAGTGCAGGGACTTTTACTAATATGGTTGGTGAAACTAGTAGCGGTTTAATTGCAAGTGCAATTGATAATACAAATTCTAAATATTATCAAGCTATTGTAAAAAATGGAGTATGTCCTGCTACACCTTCTTTAGTAGCTGCTGTGAAAATTAGTCAGCTTCCTGTAGCTGGAACAGTAAATTTAACAGGTAATTCAACCGTATGTTATGGAACAACTGGTATTGGACTTCCTATAATTACTTTAACTGGATCTTCTGGTACAATTCAATGGCAATCTTCTTCTAGTTCTGGTGGTGTATATTCCAATACGACAGGAACCACTTCTCCTTTCATAGATAATACCGCAACAAAATATTATCAAGCAAAAGTTTCAAGTGGTCCATGTGGTTCTGCTACATCTATTCCAATTGTAGTTAATGTGGATCCACTTTCTGTTGCAGGAAGTATTTCCAATCCTACCCCTAGAATTTGTCAAGCAGGTGCGCCAACAGATTTGACACTGACTGGATATACAGGAACAATTCAATGGCAAATTGCATCAAGCCCAAGTGGAACTTATAGTAATATGACTGGGTTAACAAATGCTATTTATCCTGCAGCTTCTATTAATAATACCAATTCAACTATTTATAATGCTGTTGTTACAAGTGGAGTATGTCCATCAGCAACCATATCTTCAACAGTATTGGTTGACCCAACATCCTCAGCTGGCACTGCATCTCTTACAGGAACATCCACAGTATGTTATGGAACAGTTACGGCGTCACTTCCTGTAATTACATTATCAGGAAATGTTGGAACCATACAATGGCAGTCATCTCCAACTTCAAATGGTGTTTATTCAAATTCAGCTGGAACTACTTCGGCTGTGATTGATAATACTTCAAGTAAATATTATAAAGCTAAAGTAACAAGTGGTGTTTGTACTTCAGATTTTTCAACTCCGATTTTAGTGAGTGTGGACCCAACCTCACAAGTAGGATTAATTTCACCAACACAAAAAATTCAAGAGTGGTGTATTGGCAGTCCAGCATTGGATGTGGTTTTGCCATCATATACTGGAGCAATTGTTTGGAAAACTGCAATTAGTGCAAGCGGCACTTATAGTGATATAGCTGGTCAAACAGCAGCTACCTTGCCATCAGTAAATATCCCAACGAATGTAGCGGGTACATTATATTACAAGGCAGTTGTTAAAAGTGGTGTATGTCCTGCAATTGAATCCGATATTGTATCAGTTCAAACGGATGCTGCTACTGTTGCAGGAACCATTGCAAGTACTTCTAATTTAATTTGTAATGGAACTACACCACCAACGATAAGTTTAACCGGTAATACAGGTTCAACCATTCAATGGCAAACTAGATTATTAGGTGCGAGTTATGTGAATCCGATTGCTTCACAAAATGGTACAAGTATTAGTAGTGTTGTAAATAATGCTGCACCAGGAATTTTACAAGTAGTAAATTATTATCAAGCCATTGTGAAGAGTGGAGTGTGTAATAGTTTAACCACCAATGAAGTAGTGGTTGCAGTAGATCCCACTTCTAAAGTTGGTTCGATAGTGGCAGCACAAAAAACACAAGAAGTATGTATAAATAGTCCTGCAACTGGAATTGTTTTACCAACTAATGTTGGAACTATTATTTGGCAGACAGCCAATGCGCCTGCTGGAACCTATAGTACAATAACTGGTCAAACTGCAGCAACCTTACCCTCTGGATTGATCCCAACAAATATTGCTGGAACTAAAACATATAGAGCACAAGTAACTAGTGGTGTTTGTCCTTCTATCTATTCAGATATTGCTACTGTTCAAACGGATGCTGCTACTGTTGCAGGAACCATTGCAAGTACTTCTAATTTAATTTGTAATGGAACTACGCCACCAACGATAAGTTTAACCGGTAATACGGGTTCAACCATTCAATGGCAAACTAGATTATTAGGTGCGAGTTATGTAAATCCGATTGCTTCACAAAATGGTACAAGTATTAGTAGTGTTGTAAATAATGCTGCACCAGGAAGTTTACAAGTAGTAAATTATTATCAAGCCATTGTGAAGAGTGGAGTGTGTAATAGTTTAACCACCAATGAAGTTTTAGTTGCAGTAGATCCTTCCTCGCAAGTAGGCACTATAATTCCTGCACAAAAAACACAAGAAGTATGTATTGGTAGTCCTGCTTCAAGTGTGGTATTGCCAACTAATGTTGGAACTATTATATGGCAGACATCCAATGCGCCTGCTGGAATTTTTAATACCATTGTAGGACAAACTACAGCTACCTTGCCAACAACAAATATTCCAACTACTGCAGCAGGTGTATTATATTATAGAGCGGTGGTTACCAGTGGCATTTGTCCTTCTATCAACTCGGACATTGTTTCTGTTCAAACCGACGGCTTAACTGTACCGGGAACTATTTCAACATCTGCCGCTGTTATATGTAATAATAGTGCTGCGCCAACGATAAGTTTAACCGGTAATACGGGTTCAAATATTAATTGGAAATTCTCAAATGACGGCGCTACATTTAATAATTTCACACTAAATCAAACGGGTACAAGTATTAATAGCGTTGTTAATAATGCAGCTCCAGGTACTACTCAGTTAATTACTTATTATAAAGCCGTTATTCAAAACGGGGTGTGTCCAAATCAAAGTACAAATATATTAACCGTGAGTGTTGATCCAACCTCAAAAGTAGGATCTATTTTACCTGCACAAAAAACACAAGAAGTATGTATTGGTAGTCCAGCAACAGGGATTGTTTTACCTAGTAATGTTGGAACTATTCAATGGCAAACTGCAAATTCTTTAACTGGATATGAAGACATAATGGGACAAACTACTGCTATATTACCATCTGGAAGTATACCAACAAATGTAGCAGGTACATTATATTATAGAGCTGTGGTTACCAGTGGCGTCTGCCCTTCTATTTATTCAGATGTTGCAAATGTGCAAACTGATGCTGCAACCTTAGCAGGAGATATTTATTATGTAAAAGGTAGTTCTCCAATTTGTAATTTTGGAGATAAGCCAACAATGACCATTAAAAATAATGTAGGTAATACAATTGTTTGGCAAATGTCATCCATGGCCAATGCGGCATCTATTTTAGCAACTGCTAATTCACTTAGCTATGGCAATACTAACGACAAAGGAAATATATTAAATGCGGCTATTGACAATACAGCGCCAGGTGCAGTTTCTTCATTTAAATATTATAGAGCTGCGGTTACAAATGGTGTTTGTAAAACAGAATATACTTCGGCATTAGAATTAGAAGTAATACCAACACCTGTACTAACTAAAATAACACCAGGTGAACGTTGTGGCCCTGGTTTTGTTGATTTGCAAGCAGTCGCTAATTTAGGTACGCCAAATTGGTTTGAAGCTAGTACTGGTGGAACTCTCATTGCTTCAGGGAATAATTTTACAACTCCGTTTTTAAACACAAGTACTAACTACTATGCAGGTGCTATATTTAGAGGTTGTGTTTCATTTAATCGAACGGCAGTATTGGCAAAAATAAAGCCAATCCCTACGATAACCAGTGTTACGGATACGACAAATTGTGGCCCAGGTTTATTAAACTTGCACGCTACTGCGAGTGATGGAGTTGTTAATTGGTTCGCAGATTCAACCGGCGGAAATACTTTGTTTACCGCTTTAAAATATACCACACCGTTATTGAAAAAAACAACTACTTTTTATGCGCAAGCATTGTTGGACGGTTGTATCAGCAACCCCAGAGCTCCAGTAGTTGCAACTATTTTTGAAGTACCCGTTGTTACTCCATTGCCAGATCTATTTAGTCTTTGTAATGGATTAAATGTAAGTTTAAAAAACAATGCTTCGCTTGGAGTCCCTCCATATGTGTACACTTTTTACACCAATAACGGAAATGTGATTGGTCAAAAAGACGGTTATTTATCCGCTATTAAAAAAGGAGTAACCAATGTGTATTTTAATGTGAAGGATATGAATGGCTGTGTTTCACAAAACACAAATTCCTTCCAATTTAAAATATATGATCCAATATTACCTCAGCGTTTTAACTATCAAGCTTTTTATAAAGACGACTATGTGATTCCTACAAAATTGGATTCTGGCTATGTTGATTATAATTGGCAACCGGGTTTAAATTTAAATTTCTATGACAAACCGAATCCAATATTTAATGGCGAAAATTCTACGGACTATGTATTAATAAGAACGGATACAACTACTAAATGTACGGTTGCAGATAATTACCATATAGACGTAACAAGAGACTTTATTTTTGATTTACCCAATGCGTTTACGCCTAATTATGATGGATTAAATGATGTGCTAAGAATCATTGCCAATGAAGGTATTGAGTCTGTTGAATCTTTCACCATTATTAATAGATCTGGAATTTCATTTACTCCAAGAGATAATTTTGGAAATAAAATATCCTTCCCGCTTACTTTCTCTAGCCGAACTAGAGATATGAATTTTGGAAATGGATGGGAAATTTGGGACGGCAAGGATTCAAATGGAAAAGTGCAGGAAGCAGATGGTTATTATTGGTTTGCAAGTTATCGTATAAAAGGTAAATCGGGGGTATATACTAAAAAAGGATCTTTCATATTATTAAAATAAATTAAAGCATTGAGGAGATATATTTATATATTATTTGGATTTCTGATGATTCATTTCTTGGCCAATGGTCAAGAAATAATATTGTCACAACCTTTCTCCGTGAGTCAATATCAAAATGCAGCCGCTGCGGGCAGCGGATCCTTTGACAATCGTTTCCAAGCAAATTACAGAAATCCAGTGGTGGGTGGTGAAACGGGATTATTTCAAACCAAGACTATTTCTTTTGATACAAGAATAAAAAAGGATAAGGAAGAAAGTATGAATTACTTTGGTTATGGATTCCAGTTTGTTAATGATAGAATTATGAATGGAGTCATGCAAAATAATTATTTCACTTTAAATCTAGCTTACCATATTTTCTTAGATCAAGACTTAAACAGTCACCTAGCAGGTGGGATTGGCACCACTTATGCTCAATCCAGTATAGACAATTCTAAACTTAGATTTGGTGATCAATATGATTATAGAGATTTACTTTCTTATTCAAGTATGGATTATATAAAGCCTTATCCAAGCAATTTTTCATTTAATGCTGCATTGATGTATACCAAACATGGGGGCAAAAATTTTATACAATCAGGTGTAATGGTTTATAAATATGATAAACCAAATGTGACTTTTTCTCCTTTTAATAAAGCCAGTGATTTTAGTTATAGAGCTTTTGCCAATTGCGATTTTGCATTGAATGACGGGGAAGACGGAGAGGAAGGAAATTCTGTTTTATTGAATTTTAATTATTTGAACACTGGCTTAAAAAATAAATTCACAGTCGGCGGATTAATGGGACTAAAAATTAAAAAAGACTATGACGATCTGTATAAAATGTATATAGGGTGCCTTTATAAATTAAATGAATCCTATATCCCAACTATGGCTTTTTTAATAAAAAGAAACACATTTGGTTTAAGTTACGATGTGTATACTAGTAATATTACTGCGGCAAATATAAAATTGAGTGCTTTTGAGCTAACCTTTTCAAGAAAAATTGGTGAATCTAGAAAAGGCAGTTATTCAAATAGACCAGGAAGAATGAGAACGCTGTTTGACTAGTTTGCTGATTCTACTTTTTATTACCTTCTAAAAATCAATGGAGCAGTTTACCCATTCTGGATCAAATCCACTATTGTATTTTCTGTAAAAATTTAACGCAGGTTCATTCCAGTCCAACGCCTGCCAGTTCATTCCCTTAAAGTTTTTAGCTTTTCCTTCTACAATTAATGCATCAAATAATAGACTGCCTATTTTATGGCCACGCTTATTTTCCGCAACCACTAAATCTTCTAAATACAACCTTTGACCTTTCCATGTAGAGTAGCGGATATAATATAATGCCATGCCCTCTACTTTGCCCTCCACTTCCGCCACCAATGCCCACCATACGGGCTGCGTCCCAAAACCACTCTCTACAAAATGATCAAAGCTTACCACTACTTGCTCTGGTGCTTTTTCATAAACTGCAAGTTCATGAATCAATTCCATCATGCGTTGACAGTCTTCTTTAATAGCCGGTCTTATTTTAATATCCATGTACTTTTTTAAAATTTAAATTAGAGTTGTGCCTTTGCTAGTGCTTGTGCCAAGTCGGCTTCTAAATCTTCGATATTTTCAATACCTACACTCATTCTTATTAAGCCATCGGTAATCCCATATTTTTCTCTTTCTTCTTTTGGTATAGACATATGCGTCATACTTGCAGGATGAGATACCAAAGTATCTACAGTACCTAATGAAACCGCGCGCGTACAAATTTCAACTGCATTTATAAATTTCTTTCCAGCTTCAATGCCACCCTTTAATTCAAAACTAATGAGAGGTGCATGTTGCTTCATTTGTTTTTTAGCAATAGCATGATGTGGATGACTTTCAAAACCGGTATAATTCACATGAGCAATAGCGGGATGTTGTTGTAAAAACTGCGCTACTTTTTCCGTATTGCTACAATGTTTTTCCATTCTTAATTCCAGCGTTTTCATTCCTTGAATTAATAAATAGGCATCAAATGCATTGCTATTGCCGCCTAATAAAGCATGCCATTTCCAAACTTTAGTACGCATGTACTCCAAATCTTTTCCTAGCAACACTCCGTGTAAAGCACTACCGTGACCATTTAAAAATTTAGTAGCAGAATGAAACACATAGTCCGCACCTAATGCAAAGGGTTGTTGCAAATAAGGGGTTGCTACTGTATTATCTACTGAAACTTTTATTCCATGCGCATGTGCTATATTGCAAATTGCTTCAATATCCACACATTGCAACGTAGGATTGGCGGGTGTTTCTAAATGAATGAGTTTGGTAGTTGGATTGGCTTTAATTGTTTCTAATAGTAAAGCTTCATTATGAATGTCTATCAGTATTATTTTTACACCTGCTTCATTTAAAACCTTTTGCATTAACTCCTGTGATCCACCATATAAGGAGTAATGTGAAATTAAACTATCTCCTGAACTAAGATTACTAAAAAACAAAGTGCTCATTGCAGCCTGTCCACTTGAATGTAACAACGCTTTTAATTCTAACGGCGTACCGTCTACATTGGTTAAGCCACGTGCTTCTAATGCTTCAATGGTTTTTTCAGCAGCAGTAAATGTAGGATTGCCCCAACGTGTATACAATCTTGTTTTATCGTCACCTTTAAAACGTTCCATACCTTCCTCGGCGGAACCAAATGTAAAAGTAGAGGTTGCATAAATAGGAGTGGTATGAGAAAAATTATCGTTCTCATGACTTGCAGTGTGCAAGGTGATTGTGCTTATTCCTTTAAATAATTTTTTGCTCATGTAGGCCTTTTTATTTTATGTAATTTATGCTTTTATTATTAGTATGCCCACTTCACCCAAGCAGCACCCCAAGTGAATCCACCTCCAAAAGCAGCTAATATTAAATTGTCTCCTTTTTTTAGTTGAGATTCCCATTCCCATAAACACAGTGGAATTGTTGCTGCTGTTGTGTTTCCGTACTTTTGAATATTAATCATTACTTTTTCACTAGGGATTCCAGCACGATTGGCAGTAGCATCAATAATTCTTAAATTGGCTTGGTGCGGCACTAGCCAAGTAATATCATCTCCTTTTAAATTATGTTTTTCTAAAAGGTCGGCAGTAACATCGGCCATTCCTTTAACAGCAAATTTAAATACAGGTTGACCATCCTGAAAAGCATAGTGTTCTTTTGCCATAACCGTTTCGATACTTGCTGGCTTTAAACTTCCACCTGCTTTAAGGTGTAAGTAATCACGGCCACTTCCATCACTTTTTAAGATAGCATCTTGAAATCCATTTTCATCCGTACTTGGTTCTAATAAAACGGCTCCTGCACCATCTCCGAAAATTATACAAGTAGCACGATCGGTGTAATCGATAATGGAACTCATTTTATCTACACCAATTACAATAATTTTTTTATAACGTCCACTTTCAATAAAGGTGGCTCCAGTATTTAATGCAAATAAAAATCCACTGCAGGCAGCACCTAAATCAAAACCAAAAGCATTTTTGGCACCTATTTTATCTCCAATAATGTTGGCCGTTGCAGGAAACACCATGTCGGGGGTAACGGTTGCACAAATAATACAATCAATTTCCATAGGATCTAAATTCTTTTTGCGAAGAATTTCTTCGACGGCCTTAACTGCCATATCTGAACTTGCTTTTCCGGGTTCTCTTAAAATTCTTCTTTCAGAAATCCCTGTTCTAGTTCGGATCCATTCATCATTGGTATTTACCATTTTTTCCAAGTCAAAATTGGTCAGTTTGGTCTCTGGAACGTATCCTCCAACAGAGGTGATGGCAGCTCTAAGCGTTTGTGACATAGGTTCTTTATTAATTTGGCTTACAAATATCTTAAATTTTGGCCAAGAATAGAGGTAAAAGGTCATTTTTAGTATCTTAAACGTTAATTTTGAGTCAATTATGATCGCATTTTTAAGAGGACATTTTGTTCAAGTCACCCCAGCTAAATTAATAGTGGATGTTGGAGGTGTTGGGTATGAAGTAAATATAAGCTTACATACATATGAAGCTATTTCTAAAAAGGAAAGTGGACAGCTTCATACCTATTTACATCTTACTGAAAATTCCCAGGTACTTTTTGGTTTTCATGAATTACAAGAAAAGGAATTGTTCCTTCATTTAATTAGTGTTTCAGGTGTAGGAGCAAGTACAGCAAGAATGATGTTGTCTGGTATGCAACCAGATGAAATAATTCGCGCTATTGTGCAAGGTGATGCAAGACAATTAGAAGCGATTAAAGGAATTGGAAAAAAATCGGCTGAAAGATTAGTACTTGAATTAAAAGATAAACTTTCCAAAATTAGTATGAACAATAATCCGTTGGGTGGATTTGCGATTACACAGGTAAATCCACATCAGGATGCCATTCAGGCTTTGATATCTTTAGGTATACAAAAAGCAGTAGCCGAAAAAGCAGTGGATAAAACCATCAAAGCAGAGGGCGATCAATTAAATTTAGAAACGCTTATTAAAGCTGCGCTTAAGAATTGTTAATTACTAATGTTATTTAATTGAAACCATTTAAAGTATTTATTTGTGTTATACTGTCTCTTTTATTAAAAGAGCCTTTAACTGCGCAAGTAAATGGAGGTTTAAAGGTTTCTGATACATCCCAAAAAAATAATAAAAAAGATTCCTTACGTTATGCGATAAAGGATAGGCGCGGAGATTTTTTATCTCAGCCTAGCAATAATCCATTTGATTTAAGAGATACTAGTTTAATTAAAAGAAACGTAGAATATGATCCTGCCACAAAGCAATATTATATTAGAGAATATATAAATGGAAGACTTTCAAAATCACCTGCTAGTTTAAGTTTCAATGAATTTTGGAAATTAAAATCTGACAAGGATGAGAAAGCTTATTTTTCTTATCGTGCCAATTCATTAGGGGTATTAAATCGAAAAGTGACGCGCCCAAAGGTGAAAGTGTTTGATAGTTATTTCGATCGTTTATTTGGTAAGACGGGTTCGGATTTGAAATTAGATTTTAAACCAGTAGGAGAAATTAATATTAAAGCAGGTTATCAAGGTCAAACCGTAATGAATCCTACATTGCCAGAACGTGCAAGGTCCAATGGGGGTTTTGATTTTGATGCGAGTACTAATTTTAGTATGAACGCTAGTATTGGTGATAAGTTAAAGTTTCCTGTGAACTTTAATACCTTGTCCAATTTGGGATTTGACAATCAAATAAAATTAAATTATAAGGGCAAAAAAGACGAGATTATTAAAAGTATCGAAGCTGGTAACATCAATTATATTTCAAGAAGTGCCTTAATACCTAGCACGCAAAATTTATTTGGTATTAAAACCCAATTGCAATTTGGAAGATTATTTATTACTGCTGCCATTGCAAATCAAAAGTCGCAAAGACAATCCATGAATTTACAAGGTGGGGCTTCCACCCAAAAATTCCAAAAACGTTTGGACGACTATGAAGAAAACAGACACTTTTTATTAGCGCAATATTTTAGGAATAATTACAACAAGGCCATGTCCTCTCTGCCTGTTGTAAATTCTCAAATTCAAATTAAAAGAATAGAAGTTTGGGTGACCAACCGAAATGGGCAAACCACCAATTCTCGAGATGTGGTTGGCCTAGCCGACTTAGGTGAGCCACAACCCAATAGCAAAAAGTGGGTAGGAAATGCAAATCCTTATCCAGACAATGCTTCTAATAATTTATATGCCACAATAATCAATAATCCCAATGCGCGAAATTCAGCCGGGATAGCCTCTATTTTAACTTCAGAGGGGATGCGTTCGGCAGAGGATTATGAAAGAACTTTTGCAAGAAAATTAACCGAAAACGAATATTTTTTTAATCCTCAAATTGGATTTTTATCCTTGAATATACCATTACAACCTGACGAAGTGTTGGGTGTTGCTTATCAATATACTTATAATGGTAAAGTGTATCAGGTGGGTGAGTTCTCTAACGATGTAGCGTTGAATCCAAATAATGGAGTACAGCAAATCATGTTTTTAAAATTATTAAAAGCCACTACACAAAGAACTGATTTACCAATTTGGGATTTGATGATGAAAAACGTTTACTCATTGGATTTATTTGGCTCCATTCAACAACAGGATTTTCAATTAAATGTATTGTATGATGCACCAAGTGCAGGACTTAAAAGATACATGCCTTTAACAAGTAAAGAAGTGGAGGGACAATCTTTATTAAAAATATTACAGTTAGATAGATTAAACAATCAAAACGATCCGCAACCCGATGGATTGTTTGACTTCGTAGAAGGGTACACTGTATTATCAAAAATGGGACGCATTGTTTTTCCTTTGTTAGAACCATTTGGAAATGATTTAAAAAATGTTGCTTTTAAAGGTATAGATAGTGCTACCGTTAATAAATATATTTTCCCTCAATTGTATAGGAATATTAAATCCGAAGCACAAACCTATACCAATTTAGATCGATTTGTAATGGAAGGCCAAGTAAAAGGTAGCAGTGGTGGCGCCGAAATTAGTTTGAATGCATTTAATGTACCTCCGGGTTCCGTAACAGTAAGAGCAGGTGGACAAATATTAAAAGAGGGAACAGATTATATTGTAGATTATGGATCAGGTACGGTGCGTATTATTAATCCAGGCATTTTAAGTTCTAATATTCCGGTGAATGTTTCTTTTGAGAATAATATTGGATTTGGATTTCAAGAAAGAGGATTTAGAGCTTTGCGATTGGACTATATGGCTAGCAAGGATTTTAATTTTGGATTCTCTACCCAAAGATTAAGTGAGCGTCCATTTTTTACTAAAACTAATTTTGGTTCTGATCCAATAAAAAATGCCATGTATGGTTTTGATTTTAATTATAAAGCCGAATTGCCAGCAGTCACCAACTTATTAAATAGATTGCCGTTTTATAAAACAAAAGCAAAATCCTATATCACAGCCAATGGGGAAGCGGCATACTTACAGCCAGGTCACGCGCAACAAATTGGTAAGGGAGGAAGTGGGGTGGTTTATTTAGATGATTTTGAAGCCACCAGAACGGATATTGATTTGCGTTTTCCTTTTACAGCCTGGGCATTGGCTTCTACACCCATGGATCGTTTTTCGGAAGGCAATTTGTCTAATAATATTGACTATAATAAAAATAGAGCAAGATTGTCTTGGTATACTATTGAACCTACTTTGCAGGATCCCAATAGCCCTAACAATCCTATGAATAATAACAAAGCTTTGATAAGTGATCCAAGAGTGAGACAGGTATTTACCAATGAACTATTTCCTAATAAAACAACCAACATTACGGATGTTCAACTTCCTACATTTGATTTAACGTATTATCCAAAGGATCGAGGCCCTTATAACTATAACTTCAAAGATTTAGATAATACAGGTAAGTTTAAAAATCCAACAGATAAGTGGGGTGGTATTATGCGCGCGCTAGATCAGACCGATTTTGAAACGAGCATTATTGAATATGTTGAATTTTGGGTACAGGATCCGTTTTTAAAATCACCCGCTAGTAAAGGTAAGTTGGTTTTAAATTTAGGTAATGTAAGTGAGGACATTTTAAGAGACGGCAGGCGCTTTTATGAAAATGGAATGCCAACACCAACAATACCTGCGCAAATTGACAGTTCAACATGGGGCAAGGTTCCAGTGAATCCAATACAAGTGACCAATGCATTTAGTAATAATTCGGAGGATAGAAAATTTCAGGACGTTGGTTTGGACGGAATGAATGATGAGGAAGAAAAAGTAAAGCGAGTAGATGTAATTAGTCAAATTACAAATCCAACAGTTTTACAACAATTTACCAAAGACCCTTCAGCAGACAACTATGTTTGGTATAGAGACGCTCAATATGATGCTGCCAATGCGGGTATATTAAGTAGGTACAAATATTTTAATAATCCACAAGGCAATTCACCAATTGCAGGTACAAGTCAATTTAGTACTGCGTCCACCTTGTTGCCCGATAATGAAGATTTAAATAGAGACAATACCTTAAACGAATCGGAAGCTTATTTTGAATATGAGATACCGCTTCAAAAAACGAGTATGGGGGTAGGTAGCACTAAATATGTAACAGATAGTAAAACGGTGAATGTTACTTTAGCTGATGGTTCCAAGAGTATTGAAAATTGGTATTTATTTAGAGTGCCTGTTAAATCTTTTTCGGATGTAGTTGGGGGAATCAAAGATTTTAAATCTATTCGTTTTGTTAGAATGTATTTAACCGGTTTTGAAGATTCTATCACCTTACGTTTTGCAAAATTAAGTTTAGTGCGTAATCAGTGGAGGCAATATATGTATGACGTAGATAGTACAGGAAGTTATACGCCACTTGCCACCAATAGCACTACATCCGTGAACACATTGGCCGTAAGTATTGAAGAAAATAGTAGTAGAACACCCGTAAATTATATCATTCCTCCTGGAATTGAGCGCGTACAATTATTAAGTAACAATGGTGTGAACTTATTGCAAAATGAACAGTCATTAAGTGTTCAAATTCACAATCTTGAAAGAGGTAAAACACCTAGAGGGGTATTTAAAACCATGAATGTGGACATTAGAAGATATGGAAAGTTGTCCATGTTTTTGCATGCGGAAAATAAATCTAATATCACGCAAGTAGAAAAAGGGGCTATTACTGCAGTCATTAGAATGGGTCAAGATTTTCAAAACAACTATTATGAAATTAGAATACCATTAACTACCACCAAACAAAAGATATATGCTAGTGCAGAATCTAATTTAGTATGGCCTTTGCAGAACGAATTAAACTTAAGTTTAAATGATTTAGTGAATTTAAAATTAGAAAGGGATAAACAACATCATTCATTTACTTCTAAGTTTTCGAGACCACAGATTGGTGTTGATCCTAATAATATTCAAACTTATTCTGTAATGGGTAACCCCAATTTAGGGGAGGTGAGAGGAGTCTTAATTGCTTTTGAAAATACCAGTTCGCAACAACAAATTGATGCAGAAATGTGGATCAATGAATTGCGTTTATCTGACTTAGATGAAAGAGGTTCATGGGCTGCTTTAGGACGAATGGATTTAGTAATGGCCGATTTAGGTACGATTGCAGTTTCGGTAAATAACAGAACAGCAGGATTTGGTACTATTGAACAAAGTATGAATCAAAGAGCAAAAACAGGATTAACGCAAGTTGATGTGGCCACTAATATAGATGCTGGTAAATTATTGCCTAAGCAAACAAGATTATCCTTACCTGTATTTGCTAGTATTAATAAGTCCATAGAAACTCCTTTATTCGATCCATTTGATAAGGACGTTATGTATCAGGACAAAATAAACAGTTTGACAGGTGCTAAAAAAGATTCTGTCAGAAATGCATCTACCGATCAAACAACTATAAAAACTTTGAATTTTACCAATGTGCGCTTCTTGCCTGGCCAAAAAAATTCGTTATTAAGTATTAGTAATTTAGATTTTAGTTATTCTTATTCTCAATTGGTTCAAACAAGTCCTTTGATTGAAGCCAATAAATTAACAAAACAACGAGGCGCTATAGGCTATACTTATAACCACAATGGGAAGTCGATAGAGCCATTTAAGAAAATATTAAAAAATGCATCTCCTTGGTTTGCTTGGGCTAGAGATATAAATGTAAATCCTTCACCAAGCTTAATTAGTTATAGAACTGTTTTAGATAGACAATATGGCGAGTTTACGCCAAGGGTAGTAAGTTCCTATGACGGTACCACCGATAAAGTAGAGACCACCTACAACAAATATTTTACCATGGTACGATTGTTTAATATGCGATGGCCTTTAACAAGGTCCTTGAATATGGATTTTAATGCCACTATGAATGCTAGAATTGATGAACCAGATGGTCCCATTAATACACAAGCAAAAAGGGATTCCATAAATAGAATGTTATTGGGCGGAGGACGTAATACCTTATATAATCAACGTTTTAGTTTGCGTTATGATATTCCTACCAATAAATTCCCTCTAACCAATTGGATTAATTCAAGTTATAATTTTGCTACCAATTACAATTGGATAGGAGCTAGTAGGCTTGCTCAAACATTGGGAAACACCATTGAGAATTCCATGTCACAACAGGTTTCTGCTCAATTTAATTTCTTGGGCTTCTATAAAAAATCAAAGTATATTAATGCTGCACTAAATAATGAATACAATAGTGGACGTCAAAGTGTTTCTAATCCTTTAACGACCAAAATAATTATTACAAAGCAAGAGGCTTTAGCGGGACTTGTTGGTAAGGCAAAAGATTCGGCATTTAAAAAATGGAAGGAAGATAAAAGACAGGAAAGAATTGCAAACAGAATTATAAAAGCAAACGAACCTGTAAATATTCCAGGTCCATTAAAGTCGGTTGCTCGTTTTTTAACCATGATGCAAACTGCCAATGTAGATTATGCCGAAAACTTTAATAGCCGTTTACCGGGATACATGTCTGGAGTTCAGTTTGTAGATAAAACTTTTACGGGACTCTCTCCTAATATTGACTATATGTTTGGTCGCCAACCGGATACCGCTTGGCTAAATGGGCAAGAAAAGAAAGGGAATTTAACAAAGGATCCATCTTTTAATATGATGTTTAGGCAAACTTTCGATCAGAAATTATCGGCAAGAGTTATGCTAGAGCCCTTGCCTTCTTTAATTATCGATGTTAATTTTAATAAAACTTTCTCTAAAGAATACGCAGAATTGTATAAGGATACTAGTTTTAGTTTAAGTGGTACTAAAACCCATGCAAATCCATTATCGGCTGGCGGATTTAATATTAGTTATATGGCTTTAAATACCTTCTTTGAAACTCATGATCCTAATGTTATTTCATTGCAGTTTAAGGCATTTCAAAATTATAGAAGTATTATTTCTCAGCGTTTAGGAGAGGGCAATGTAGACGCAAGTGGCTATAGCAAAGGGTATGGTAGATATGCACAGGATGTTTTGATACCTTCTTTTATAGCTGCATACACGGGCCAGGATCCGAAAAAAGTTTCCTTAGTAAATGAACGAAATGGTAATATCAGATCCAATCCTTTTGGTGGTATGGTTCCCATGCCTAATTGGAGCATCATGTATACGGGACTAACTAAGATGCCAGGTTTGTCGGAATACTTTACCAATATTACCTTAACCAATGGCTATAATGGAAGCTTGGCTATGAATAGTTTTACAAGCTCATTAAATTTTGCCGATGATCCTAGTAGGAGAGGAACCCCTACTTTCTTAGATCCAATTAGTCATAATTATATTCCTTATTTTTTAATTCCTAACGTTACCATTAGCGAAAGAATGGAGCCTTTGATTGGTTTAAATGTAACCACGGTGAATCAATGGTCCATGCGTTTTGAATATAAGAAAAGTAGAATGTTGTCTTTAAGTTTGGTGGACTATCAATTAAGCGAAAACAACAGTAAAGAATGGGTGATTGGGGCAAGTTGGCGTAAAAAAGGATTAAGACTTCCGTTTAATATTCCTGGTTTAGGAAATAGTAAGTTAAGCAATGACTTAACCTTCCGATTTGATATGTCCATGCGGGATGTATATAATAGTAATAGCAGACTAGATCAAACCAATGCCTATGGAACAGGTGGTCAAAAAGAAATTACCTTACAGCCCTCCATTGACTATGTGTTAAATAGTAAAATTAATTTAAAGTTCTTCTTTGATCAAAGAAGGGCTACTCCATACATTTCATCTGCACCTCCAATTGTAAACACCAGGGCGGGTGTTAATGTTAGAATTGCTTTGTAAAAGCCCATTTAATCATGGTCTTCCAATTAACTTTTTTGCCATACATTAAAATGCCGGTTCTGTAAATTTTTCCACTCAACCAAGTAGTGAATAAAAAGCCAGCAATTAATATAATCATACTTAAAGCCAATTCCCAATAGCTAACCGCGCTTGGAACCCCATAAGCAATTCGCGCCATCATGACCATGGGAGAACTTAAAGGAATAATACTAGCCCAAAAAGCCAATGGCGTATTTGGGTTTTGGGTAACCATATTGGTAATTAAGTAGGAGAAAATAATAGGCATTGTAATAGGGAACATTAAACTTTGCGCATCCTGAGGATCCTCGTTTACAACACTTCCAACTGCAGCAAATAAAGCTGAGTAAAATAAATAACCCCCCAAAAAATAAAATATAAAACAACCTATAATTAAAGGCCAGTTTGCATTAGCAATTGTATGTTGCATATTGTAAATACGCATGGCTGATTCGCTAGCTTGAGCCATGCCTGCTGCACCGCCCATTTGTCCGTTTGTTTGTTGCAATGTAGTTACTTGATGTTGAATATCCGGAGGAAGCATACTCATTCCAACACTAGTTAAACTGGTTATGAGAATAATCCACATTACAAATTGAGTAAGGCCTACTGCACCAATGCCAATGATTTTCCCCAGCATGAGTTCAAAAGGTTTAACACTGCTAATGATCACTTCGGCTATGCGATTGGTTTTTTCTTCCATCACACCTCGCATAACCATGGTTCCATAAATAAATAAGGTTATATAAATTAAAAATCCACTTGCATAACCAATTCCCATGGCAAGACCAGCACTACTTTCTTTACTTGCATTTCCTTTATCCTCATAAGCTTTTAATTCGGCATACTGTGAAGCTTTATGAATAGAGTCCAGCACATTCTGTCTAATGCCGGCATCCTGTAACATTTGGTCTTCAATGGCTGTATTTATTTTGTCACTGATACTATTTTGCATCATTAATCCCATGGACTTCTTGGACCTAAGAATGTAATTTGTTTTTTTAGCACTATCAAAATTGGGTAAAATTAAAATATCTGTGAAGCCCTTGCTAGTATAATTGCTAGTGTCTACTTTATCCGGAAATTCAAACTCAATTTGGCTGGTATTTTTTAAAGAAGATTTTATAAATCCATTGGGATCTATCACCGCTATCTTACGGTGTTCGGTACCAGTAGTAGACAGGTAGGCGCTTCCAAAAATGAGCCCAATAATCAATAAAGGCATTAGGAAAGTAACAAGAAGGAAACGTTTATTTTTTACTCTTGTTAAATATTCTCTTTGTATAATCAGCCAAATTTTATGCATAAAATAATTTTAGATTAAATATTTTGAAAAGCCCTAGCAGTAGCATGAGTAGATTCCACCAATTTGATAAAAATATCGTTTAAAGAGGGGAGTAGTTCATTGTATGCAACAATTGAATGGTTGCCTTGAATTAAATGTGTTAATACTTGATTAGAGTTGTGTCCTTCATTTATTTTTACGAGTACTTTATTCCCTTCTTTTCTTACTACCGAAAAAATGGAATTATCCGTGATGCCTTCCATTTGAGGGGTTTCAATTGCAAAAATATTTTCCTTATACATTTGCTTTATATCTGCTACTGTTCCATCAAGTATTTTCTTACCCAAATTCACTAATACAATATGGTCGCAAATTTCTTCCACCTGCTCCATACGATGGGTGCTAAATATGATGGTAGATCCTTTTTTTGCTAAACCATAAATCTCGTCTTTTATTAAGTTGGCATTTAAGGGGTCTAGTCCACTGAATGGTTCATCTAATATAATCAGCTTTGGCTCGTGTAATACCGTAATCACAAACTGTAATTTTTGACTCATTCCTTTACTTAAGTCTTCCACCTTTTTATTCCACCAGCTTTCCATTTCTAGTTTTTTAAACCAATACACAATTTTTTCAGTGGCTTCTGCTTTGGACAACCCCTTTAATTGTGCTAAATACAAAGCTTGTTCTCCAATTTTCATCTTTTTATACAGGCCGCGTTCTTCTGGCATATAGCCTATTTTGGAAATATCTTCTGAAGGATTAAATGTTTTCCCGTCTAAGAGTATTTGTCCTTCATCTGGATAAAAAATACCTGTAATCATTCTTAACAAGGTAGTTTTCCCGGCACCATTGGGACCCAAAAGTCCAAAAATGCTTCCTTTTTCAATATCAAATGAAATATCGTCTACTGCTTTTTGGGTAGCATAATATTTTTTTAAATGTTGCAGGCTTAATAATGGTTCCATATGAAGAATTTATACCCAAATATATTGGTATTTAATTCAACTTCTGCCTCATTTTAGGGATAGGTTAAATTAGCTGAGCGGCGTTTAAAAAAAAGGATAATAGGCTATCTTCGTTCAAATTTTAGACTATGTTCAAAAAGAAAATATTATTCAGCTTTTGCTTATTGGCGACTTTTATTGGACTAAGTAGCTGGGGTTTTTTGGTGCACAAAACGGTGAATCAATTGGCAGTATATAATTTACCTCCACCTTTACAAGGCTTTTTTCATGATAATATGGAGTATTTGGTGGAGAATGCACCAAGACCGGATAATAGAAAAAGATTTGACAAATTGGAGAGCTCAAAGCACATATTAGATATAGAACGTTATGGAATCAATGCTATTAATACCATGCCCTTGGATTTAAATACGGCTATTAAAAAATACACTTTAGATAGTCTTAGGAAACATGGTTGGGGTCCTTATAACGTAATAGCACAATTGGATAACTTAACCAATGCGTTTAAGTCTAAAAATAAGGATAGTATACTTTATTATGCTGCCGATTTAGGCCATTATATTGGAGATATGCATGTGCCTTTACATACCACCATGAATTATGATGGTCAGTTAACGGGACAAAAAGGGATGCATAGCTTATGGGAAACCTTTATTCCTTCGTTTGCTTTAAGTCAATATGATTTATACAATCAACATAAAGCAGTTTATTTGAAAAATCCAGCAGACGCATTGTGGAAGGATATTCGAAAAGCCAATGCTTTGCTGCCTAATATGTTTGCGAAGGAAACAAAGTTGACTGCAAATTTCACACCCGAAACAAAATATAAAGTCCAAAAAATGTATGGTAAAGACGCTAAAGTTTATACCAAGGAATTTGCAGAGGCTTATGCGCGTGAACTTGGCCCCACTATTAATGGACAATTGATTGCTTCGGCAAATATGTTTACAGACTTTATATATACTGCATGGGTAAACGCAGGAAAACCCGATTTAGGAACTTCCAGATCCATTTCTTTGGAGCTGGATCAAGAATTAAAAGCATATAGGTCTAATCAATTGATAAAGAGTGGTTTATTGCTTTCTAAAAAATCAAAGGAAAAGGAGGAAGATTAGTTCCTCCTTTATATTATTTTAATTGGCTTGCGATGGCAATGGCCAATTTTTGACCATCCATAGCTGCACTCACAATACCGCCAGCATAGCCAGCACCTTCTCCGCATGGGTAAAGGTTTCTCACCTGAGGGTGTTGAAAACTATCCGCATCTCTAGGAATTCTTACCGGTGAAGAGGTCCTACTTTCGGTGGCAACCACTATGGCATCATTAGTATAATACCCCTTCATTTTTTTACCAAAAGCCTTGAACCCTTCTTGTAAAGTTTGGTGCACAAAGCCAGGTAAAACACTGCTCATATCTGCAGCATGGAGTCCGGGCAAGTAGCTTGCATCTGGTAAATTTGTCGAGGTTTTATTTGTGCAGAAATCAACTAATCTTGCGGCAGGGGCAATTTGCAAACCGCCCCCCATTTCAAATGCTTTATTTTCTACATATTGTTGAAAATGAAGTAATAATAATGGGTTATTTAAATCAAAGCTTGAATTTAATTTATTACTTTTCAAACCCTTTTTAACCAGGAATTCACCTGCGGTAGCAAGGTCTATTTGAACCACCATGCCACTGTTGGCATAGGGATTATCTCTTTTACTTGGGCTCCATCCATTTACGACAATCTCTCCGGGAGCAGTGGCTGCAGGAGCAATAATTCCCCCTGGGCACATACAAAAACTAAACACGCCTCGGTCACTTACTTGCTCTACCAAACTATAGGATGCCGGTGGCAAATTAGGACCTCTCAAGGCACAATGATATTGAATGCCATCAATAATAGATTGTGGATGTTCCACCCTTACCCCAAGGGCAAATGGCTTGGCTTCTATTAAAATGCCCTTTTCCTTTAACAGGATAAAAATATCCCTGGCCGAATGCCCAGTGGCTAACAATATTGCCTGGGTGGGAAAACGGTCACCGTCGGCAGTGATTGTTTCTTTGATCTCTCCATTTTCAATAACAAAGTCTACTAGTTTTTTCTCAAACAGCACTTTCCCGCCACTTAGTTCAATTTGTTCCCGCATCGCAGTAATTATATGAGGGAGTTTATTGGTGCCTATATGGGGGTGGGCTTCATATAAAATTCGCTCGTCTGCTCCAAACTGATAAAATAGTCTTAGTATCTTATCTATGCTTCCACGTTTATTACTGCGGGTATATAGTTTGCCATCGCTATAGGTTCCTGCTCCACCTTCCCCAAAGCAATAATTGCTCTCTGGGTTTACCATACCTTCTTTATTTAATTTGGCCAAATCCCGACGACGGGAACGGACATCTTTTCCTCGCTCTAACACGATGGGTTTAAGCCCTAATTGAATACATTCGAGTGCTGCAAAAAGTCCAGCTGGACCTGCCCCAATAATAATTACTTCTTTCGCATTTTGGGGAAGGGTTGGGAATTCAATTTTATCTTGATATCGACTACTCGGAGGTTCATTGACAAATGCCAAAACAGTAAGGTTGACCCAAACCTGTTGGCGACTTCTAGCATCAATGGATTGTTTGAGTATATGGTAGCCCGAAATGCTCGCTTGTTCTTGGCCAATGGCCTTGGCTAAAATTGTAATAAGTACAGAAGCGTTTGCTGCCTCCTCGGGCTTAACACGAAGTTGTATATTCTTTTGCATGGGTTAGGTTTTTATCCTAAAAAAATGCCGGTAGGTTATTTATAAAGAGCCCGCCTAAACTAGACAGGCTTTTGTATAGATAATATGTTTTTACTTAAAATGGAAGGTCGTCACCAGATTCGCCAGGAGGCATATCAAAATAGGTATTCTCACTAGGAGCGGTATCGCCACCTAATGAAACTGCTTCCATACGCCAAGCATCTAAATTGGTAATATAATTGTCCTTGCCGTCTTTATTCCATTTAGAGCCTTTAATATTAAACAAGACCTTTACGGTGTCACCTAAGTTAAAGCGGTCAGGCATAGTGGTTCTATCTTGAACACATTGGAATTTTACATAATTGGTAATGATTTTGCCATTGATGTCGTCCGACTTTTCAATTACAAATTCTCTTGTTTTAAAGGTTTCTTTTCTCTGAACGGTGTCGTATTTGGCAATTAATTTACCGGTTAATTCGTAGCTCATAGTTATTATTAAGTTGGTAAAGGTAGGGTAAAAGCTTAAAACATTGCAGCCTTGCCTTAAAAAGCAAATAGTCATTCGCTTTTGATATTAAAAAAATACTTAAAAAAAAGTGGATAAACTCTCTTTTTATTAGAAATTACTTTATCTTGAACGCCTGATAATTATTTGAGAAAGGGGTCAAAATGAATGTTTTTAAGACATGTAAAAAAAACCAAATAAAAAAGTTTTTTTTTCAACAATTCTTTTGAATATTCGCATTCTGATTAACAATTCGATAATATCAGGCAAATTATAGAATAATCTTATTTCACTATATAAAGGGTTCGTAAGTAAAATGGCTAAGAGCGCAGAATTAATTTGGAGCAATTGTTTAAAAATCATTAAAGATATTGTCGAATGGCAGCATTTTAAGACATGGTTTGAACCAATTCAACCCGTTGACTTAAAAGACAACGTTTTAATGATTCAGGTGCCTAGCCAATTTTTTTATGAATACATCGAAGAGCATTACGTTAATTTATTAGCAAAGACGTTAAAGCGTGAATTAGGAAAAGAAGCAAGATTAGAGTACCGCATCATGGTGGACAGCGGTAACAATAAAAAAGGATCAATGGATGTGCCGGCAAGTGGCATGAAAACATACAATAACAACGAGATGAATTTCCCGTTGGTGATTGATAACCCAGTGAAGAATCCTTTTGTGATTCCGGGGTTAAAGAAAATGCAAATTGATCCTCAGTTAAACCATAATTATACATTTGATTCTTTTATTGAAGGGGATTGTAACAGGGTAGCCCGCCGTGCTGGTAAAACAGTGGCTGAAAAACCAGGAGCGAATTCCTTTAACCCATTGGTCATTTATGGTGGGGTAGGTTTGGGTAAAACACACTTAGCGCAAGCAATTGGTAACGACGTAAAACGCGTTCATCCCAATAAGGTGGTTTTATATGTGAGTTCTGAGAAATTTATTAATCAGTTCCAAGACCATAGTCGCAATAACGCTATTAATGACTTTATACATTTTTATCAATTGATAGATGTGTTGATTATTGATGACGTTCAATTCTTTAATAGAGCTGAGAAATCTCAGGATGCTTTTTTTGCCATCTTTAATCACTTACATCAAAGTGGTAAGCAGTTGGTTTTAACATCGGACAAAGCACCTAAAGATTTAGAAGGGTTACAAGAAAGATTATTAAGCCGTTTCCGTTGGGGTTTGAGTGCAGACATTCAAGTGCCAGACTATGAAACGCGCATTGAGATTTTAGAAAAGAAGATGAAGGCAGATGGTTTAGAAATGCCAAAGGAAGTAGTGAAGTATGTAGCTTACAATATTAATACCAATGTAAGAGAATTAGAAGGTGCATTAATATCTTTATTAGCACAGTCTTCTTTGAATAAGAAAGAGATTGACGTTGAATTAGCGAAGAAAGTATTACGCAACTTTGTGAAAACAAGTAGCAAGGAAATTACGATTGACGCGATACAAAAAATGGTATGTGAATTCTTTGAAGTGCCTTATGATAAATTGTTACAAAAAACACGTAAGCGTGAAATTGTACAAGCACGTCAAATTACAATGTACTTAGCAAAAGCATTTACTAAGAACTCTTTAAAGACCATTGGAGAGCATTTTGGAGGTCGTGATCATACTACTGTAATCCACTCTTGTCAGACCGTAAAGGATTTAATGGATACTGACTCTATGTTCAGAGAGAATGTAATGGAGTTAACACAGAAGGTTCAACTAGCTGCGATGTAATTAAAAATCAATTAAAGCACAAAAAGAGGCTGATTAAAAAATATAATGGACCGGAATGAACTTTATTTAGTTTATTCCGGTCTTTTTTTAGGAATTTAAAGAATAGGTGCTTATTTTTGCACCCCTCGAATGAGGTTCGGAGGAGAGGTGGATGAGTGGCTGAAATCAGTAGTTTGCTAAACTGCCGTACGGGTTAAACTGTACCAAGGGTTCGAATCCCTTCCTCTCCGCACTTTAATTTTGTTCTTTGGTTTTTATTTTGAGCATTTAACCGGTTAAAAATATTTATAACGCAAGTTATAATGGAACGGGAAGTAGCGCAGGCCGGTAGCGCACTTGGTTTGGGACCAAGGGGTCGCAGGTTCGAATCCTGTCTTCCCGACCAAAAAGTCAGTAGTAATACTGACTTTTTTTATGCCCCTACCTCAAGCGTATTTGCTGAAGCCGAGTAGTGGAACTAATTTGCAAAGCAATAAATGCGCTAAAGTTAATTGACAGTTTAATATGGAAGACAGGATTCGAACGAAGCGACGGCTATCCATAAAATCCATATCTTAGTTTTAATAAAGTATACATCATGGAACTATTCGTTGATCAACAATTTGAGCACATCGATTTTACGACCCAGCCCTTCCCTAAAGGAGAGTATGAGTCCTGTGTTTTTATCAATTGTAATTTATCCCAGCTTGACCTTGCTCATTATACTTTTATTGACTGTAGTTTTACAGGTTCAAATTTGAGTTTACTAAAATTGAATAATACTATTTTACGTGACATTGTATTTAAGGATTGTAAAATGATTGGTTTGCAATTTTGTGATGCCAATGCTTTTGGATTGGCTTTTTCTTTTGACAATTGTATTTTAACCAACGCTTCTTTCTATAAAACAAAAATTAAAAAAACCAATTTCAATCATTCAAAATTAACCGAGGTTGATTTTACAGAATGTGATTTGACGGAGTCTGTTTTGAATGGATGTGATTTGTCTGGAGCTATTTTTTCTTTTTCAATTTTAGAACGTGTTGATTTTAGAAATGCGTTCAATTACGCTATTGACCCTGAAAAGAATAAAATAAAAAAATCAAAACATAGTAGTACTCAGTTGGGAGGATTGTTAGAGAAGTATGGACTTATCATAGAATAATTAAACCTAGTTTAATAGTTGTTATTACTTTTTGTATATAATAAAGAAGGGCGCCCATGGGCGCCCTTCTTTATTATGAGCCATTTTTGTTTTATTGAATCACAACATAGTTCCATTTGTAAATGGTTCCAGCACTTAGTGCAGTGGCATTGGTATTGATGGTGAAATTGGCAGTTCCAATATTTACCCATACGGCTTGTGCCGCTGCAAGGCTTGCTGTAGCTGCATTTGCTGGAGTAATGACTACTACGGGTGCAGTGGCATAGGCTAAATTGTAAGTAACAGTTGCAAGTACCGCATTAATGGATGGAGCAGTGCCTGTTGTTAAAGTTACTACACCACTCATGTCTGTTCCTGTAACTGAGATTGCAGAAGGTGAAGTGCCTGCACCAGTGGATGCTGCAATGGTTGGTGCTGTTGAATTTCCTTTTAAATGTTTTGCACTTACTGTTGCACTAGTGTTGACTAATGTAACATTCGTGTTACCGAGTTGAATACTATTTGAAGTTGAGTTGCTTGCAGATTGTCCAATTGCAATTGCATTTGTTAATCCATCATTAATGTTTGCACCATAGCCTATAGCAATATTGTAATTTCCTGTAGTATTAGAAGACATTGCATTATATCCTATACCAATATTACCTAGTCCAGTAGTGTTGGCATTTAATGCATTTCTGCCAATACCTGTATTGTAGTTACCTGTTGTATTGCTTGCTAATGCGGTATATCCATTTGCGATATTGTTACTGCCAGATGTATTGCTACTTAAAGCACTCGTTCCAATTGCATTGTTATAACTTCCTGTAGTATTTACTTTCAATGTTTGATATCCCAAGGCAGTATTGTTTGTGCCGGTATTGGAAGCCGGCAGCGAAGAACCTTGTAGTGCTTGATAACCAACAGCGGTATTATAAGTAATAAAATCGGTAGTACCTGCAGTGTTGTTAGCATTACTCATTGCCTGGTATCCTATGGCAACAGAGGAGGATCCACTTGAATTATTATTCAAAGCTTGGTAACCCATGGCTGTATTTTCTTTACCTAAAATGGTTCCGTAATTTGTTTGATATCCAATGCTAGTATTTTTGGTTCCATAATATGGACTTGTTGTTGACAAGCTAGTTTGATAAGAGGATCCATATCCTAAACTTACTTGTCCTTTATTAATGTCCACGTCCATTCTTCCAGAGGCAATATTATTTAATCTAATATTAAAAGGTTGTGCATCTGTGGTACCAATAAAATTAGTACCATCCACTAGGCCGCTATTTCCAGTTGTTGAAATTGCTTTTCCGTTAGCGGGAGAAGCGAGTGTAGACATAACGTAAGCGGTTGTTGCGAGCTTAGTGGAGTTGTCGTTAGTAGCGGGCGTAGTACCAGTGGAGATGCTATTAAGAGCAGCAGCGCCGTTGATGGTGGTGTTGCCATTGATGGTAGTGT
>CANGFA010000025.1 GCA_947453145.1 Bacteroidota bacterium | reverse complement strand
TTATTAACGACCAATAAAAAAATTACCAAACTACTTTTTCAAGGCCCTATTCCACATAAGCGTACTTATTTAGTACAGGTAAAAAATGCAATGAATGTAGAAACGGCAAACAAACTTGCATCAGGCATTGAGATTAGTGCTAAAACAGGAACTAGTTTTAATACAACACCCTGTGAAGTTCAGATTGTTCATAAACCCCTTGGCTTATTTGAAGTTGGACAACCATTACATGAAAATGTAATTTCAACCTGGGTAAATATTACACTTACGGAAGGTAAATTTCACCAGGTTCGTAAAATGGTTGCAGCAGTAAATCATAAATGCATCAGACTTATTCGCGTTTCCATTGAGGATATTCAATTGGGGAATATGCAACCAGGGGAAGTGGTTGAAATAAGTGAGGAGCAGTTCTTTAAAAATTTACATTTAAATGAGTATTAGTCATTAAATTCAATCAACCAAAACACTTCGCATGTTTAAAAGACTGTTTCATTTCATTTTATTTTTTATAGTATTCATTGCAATGAGCGCTAAACAAAATGAGTTGAGCGCCCAATCGGTTGATTACATTAAAGTATCCAACACATTAAATGACCTAGCAAAGAAAGATAAATTTAGTGGGGTGGTGTTAATTGCTGAAAATGGGAAAGTAAAATTTGAAAAAGCATATGGAAACTTGGACAATGAAAAACACATACCTAATCAAACCAATACCATCTTTGAATTGGCTTCTGTAAGCAAGCAATTCACTGCTATGACCATTATGATGTTAAATGAAAAAGGGTTGTTGAAATATGACGATTTAGTGGAGCAGTACATTAATATTCCTTACAAAGGGATTACCATTCGTCAATTACTAACGCATACCAGTGGCTTGCCTGATTATCAAAATATAATGGATCAGCATTGGGATAAAACTAAAGTGGCTAACAACACCGATATTATTGAATACCTTAATAAATATGCCCCTCCTGCATTATTTGAACCCGGTACAAAATATGAATACAGTAATACCGGCTTTGTAATATTAGCAAGCATTATTGAAAAAGTTTCCCGCAGGGATTTTATTGAATTTTGCAATAAGGAAATTTTTGACAAATTAAAAATGAATAGTACTGCCATTAGAACTTTGGAACAGAAAGCCAGTACTAAAAATTTTGCATTAGGTTACATATTCGTGCCAGAAAGGAATAAATATGTACGTGCCGACTCCTTCCCATCTTCAAATTATACCATTTGGTTGGGTAACAGAAAAGGACCTGGACGCATTAGTTCAACCGCGCAGGATTTATTAAAATGGGATGAAGCATTATATGGTAATACTTTGGTGAGTGCAAATACTTTAAAAGATGCTTATACTCCCATGACATTAAAAGAGGGGAGTATTTCCAACTATGGTTTTGGTTGGAATTTAATACTCAATGCACCCAATGGAAAAATTGTATGGCATGATGGAGATAACCCAGGGTATAAAACATTAATTATGCGTTTTTTAGATCAAAAAAGAACATTGATTATTTTGTGTAACAATGCAACTGATGAATTTGTGAACCTAACCAATACATTAAGGAAGGCTGTTGCTGGTGAAATTGATGTAAAGTAATATTTTCTTTTTATAATGATTTTATAAATAACAAGGCCCGCGAATCGCGGGCCTTGTTTGTAGTATCTATCTTTTATTAAATTTTATTTTATAAAATGGGAATGATTTTTAATTTCCTAATACCGGTAATTGAATAGTAGAAGCCCCATGATATATTCTAATATTTGCTTTTTGGAAATCACTATCCTTTGCTGTGTAAATATTTAAAAATTGTTGTGGATTGCGATCAACTAAAGGGAACCAGCTACTTTGAATTTGAATCATCATGCGGTGTCCTTTTTTAAATTGATGTGCTATATCAGGTAATGTAAATTTTATTGGTGTAGGTTTGTTGGGAACAAATGCTTCAGGATTTTCAAAACTATTTCTAAATTTTCCACGCATTACTTCGCCACGCACTAGCATTTGATATCCATTCATTACATGATTGGTTGGTTTTGCGTTTTCGAAATCATCGGGAAACACATCAATTACTTTCACGACAAAGTCGGCGTCTGTCCCAGAAGTAGCTACCATTAAATCCGCTACAACAGGGCCAGCCAGAGTGATATCATTTTCTAAAACAGGTGTTTGATAAACCAATACATCGGGACGTCTTGCAGCAAAACGTTGATCGTCGGTCATGTATTCTTGTGTTCGACCACTATGAATTTCTGGAACATAAGGAACTGGTTTTGCAGGGTCACTGATGTATTCATCGTAAGCACTTGCGTCATTCGATTTTGTCACTTGTGTTTTCGCTAATCCAAAACTTCCATTTTTCCCTAATGCATAGGCTGTCATTTTCATATTTGGTGCAGGCCATTGTGCAAATGTTTTCCACTCATTGGCACCGCTTATGAAAATATTGGCTTCTTTAATTTGATCTACCGACCCTTTATTTTTTAAATAGAAATTAAAGAAAGGCAATTCCATATTTTTTCCAAACCATTCACTAGTATTAGATCCAAACTGAGCATTGCCCAAATAACTACCATCATTGCGTCCCCATTGTCCATGATGCCAAGGGCCCATCACAATTTTATTATTATTTTTTGCTTTTGATTCAATGGCACGATATAAATTCCAAGCACCATAGCAATCTTCGGCATCAAATAATCCACCCACAATTAAAGTAGCAATATTTGGGTTGATGTCTTGCACATTACTTCTTGCATTTCTTGCTTTCCAAAATGCATCATAATTAGGATGATTCATTAAGTCTTTCCAAAATGCAATACTATCACCCATTAATTTGGTAAAATTGGAAATGGCGCCTGTTTGCAAATAAAATCCATAATTATCTTTTGTTGGAAAAGCAAATCCTTTTGGTCCAACGGTGGTTGGTACTGGGCGTGGTTTGCCAAAACCGGAATAAAAATTAAATCCATCTAACAACATAAAAGCACCATTGTGATGAAAATCATCTCCTAAAAACCATTCGCTTACGGGCGCTTGAGGACTCACTGCTTTTAATGCAGGGTGATTACAATGTGCAGCAATATTTGCATAAAATCCGGGATAAGAAGTTCCAAACACACCCACATTACCATTGTTATTTGGAATATTTTTTACCAACCAGTCAATGGCATCATAGGCATCCGTTGCCTCGTCAATTTCATTTGCTTTTTTATTAGGGATATAAGGACGGATGTCTTCAAATACACCTTCACTCATCCAACGACCACGAACGTCTTGTGTTACTAAAATATAATTTTCTTTTAAAAAATATTTTCTCGGTGAGTTCCAGTAACTTGAAAAAACATTTTCTCCATAAGGTGCACAAGAATAGGGAGTTCTAACAATTAAAATGGGATGTTTTTCACTTCCATCTTTTGGTGCATAAATATTTGTAAAAAGCTTTACCCCATCTCGCATGGGTATCATTACTTCCTTTTTAGTATAATTATTTACAATCCAAGTGGAGTCATTATTTTGTGCTACAGTCCAAAAGGGAATTGCAAGAAATAAGAATAATAGTTTTTTCATAGTTTTTATTTTTGAAGACTTCCGTAAATAATATTTTCAATCTTATTTTTCAAATAAATTATTTTGTTTCATTCGCCATTAATTGGTTGTAGTAAACCATTCTCCAAATTTGGATAAATCAACATTACCACCTGTTAAAATAATACCAACCTTTTTCCCTTTGAATAATGCAGGATTTTTTAAAGCAGCAGCAAAAGGTACAACACAACTTGGCTCCACCACAATTTTCATTCGTTCATAAATTAAACGAAGTGCTGCTTTTATTTCCTCCTCTGTTACTAATAAAATATCAGTAACATGTTCTTTAATAATAGAAAGCGTTCTTTCACTTAATGTGGTTAAGAGTCCGTCTGCAATGGTATTTACATACGGTGCTTTTTCTACTTTACCCGATTTGAAACTTAATATCGCATCTGCTGCACCTTCGGGTTCTCCTGCATATACTTTAATAGTAGGTTTATAAAAATGTACGCCTAAACAAGTGCCCGATAATAAACCACCTCCGCCAACTGGAGTGATCACAATATCTATATCAGGAATTTCTTCAATTAATTCTTTCACGCAAGTTGCTTGCCCTTCAATGACGTCATCATTGTCATAGGGATGAACAAAAGTAGCACCTGTTTCATTTACAATATTTTGTAAAGTTGATTCCCTAGCTGCTTGATTGGGTTCACACATTATTACTTCCGCTCCGTATCCTTTCACTGCATTTACTTTTACTTGTGGTGAACTGGAAGGCATTACAATGTATGCTTTGGTTCCTAATAATTTTCCGGCAAAGGCCATGGCTTGCGCATGATTTCCTGAGGAATGCGTTGCTACTCCTTTTGCTAATTGTTCGGGACTTAGTTTTAAACTCGCATTCATCCCACCTCTTATTTTAAAAGCGCCAATTTTTTGAAAATTCTCACATTTGAAATAAAATTCAATCCCGGACATTTCATTAATGCTTTGATTGGTGAGCACGGGGGTTTTATGGATATAGGGTTTTATGCGATCTGCAGCTGATTGAATAGTATCTTTTGAAATTTCCATAGCCCTTAATTTTTCAATGAATGTAATAAATTAACAAAAGAGGTAAAAAACTATTATTAACCCTAAAAATTGATTAATTTTTATAAAACAGTGTCATTTTCAATCATTTAAGCTAAAATATAATACATGTATTTAAACTTAATATGTTTTACATTATATGTTTATTGATAATCAACTAGTTATATGAATTTTTGAAAATAGTCTACTAAAATAGTAGAAATCTTTATTTAAAACACACCCTTTTCCATTGTGAATTGTTAATATTTTATTAATTTAGCCCTTCGTGTTATACAAGACAAGTTCAGTTTAACAAAAATCAAAACAAGTATGAGAAAAAAATTTTTATGGAGCTTACTTGCATCGTGCCTTTTCTTTGGTACTGCAATGGCCCAAAACGCTACTGTAAATGGTAGAGTTACTGACGAAAAAGGAGATCCAATTGCTGGAGCTTCTGTTCAAGTTAAAGGTACAAAAGTGGGAACAACATCAAACAATGATGGTACATTCACACTTAAAGCTGCAAATGGTGCTACTTTAACAGTACAAGCCCTTGGATATGAGTCAAAAACAGTTGCTGCTGCTGCAAATGTAACAGTTAAATTAGCCACTGATGTGAAAGCATTAAGTGAGGTAGTTGTTACAGGTTCTGGAGTTGCAACTTCAAGAAAAAAATTAGGTATTTCTACTGAATCAATTGGTTCAGCTAAATTACCTATTGTTCCTGCAGCTTCTATCGATCAAGCTTTGATTGGTAAAATCCCAGGGGCGCAAATTTCTTCTGTATCAGGTAACCCTGGTGACCAAGTAAATATCGTATTACGTGGTATCAACACTGTACAAGGTGGTACACGTCCATTGGTATTATTAGACGGAGTAGAGGTTCCTTTTTCTAGCTTAACAACTATCGACTTAACTCAAGTTGATCGTGTGGAGGTAGTTCAAGGTGCTGCATCTGCATCCTTATATGGTGCGCAAGGTGCGAATGGTGTTATCCAAATTTTCACTAAAAAAGGTCAAAAAGGAAAAATTAATGTAAATGCATCTTCTAGTTATGCTGTTAGCTCTTTCATTAACTCTGGTAATTTTGGTAAAGCTAAATTACACCCTTACTTAACGGATGCTGCTGGTAATATTATCTCTGCTGGTAACAGTGGTGGTTTTGCAACTGGTGCTCCATTGAAAGTGGATCCAGTTTTAGGATCTATCTTAGGTTCTGGTTCTTTGGCTTACACTTATGGTAGCAACGTTGGCGTTAATCCTGCTGCTCCTGGTGAAACTCAAAACTATACACGTTATGGTATCTTGGATCCAAGAAACCAATTTAATAAGCCTTATGTTGGAGCTTTACAATATCATGACCACTTCGCGGAAATTTTCCAAGATGCAACCACTTTGAATAATAGTGTAAACATCAATGGTGGTGGAGACAAAAACGACTTTAGTTTAACGATATCTAATAACCACTCTAATTCTCCTTTCTTGAGAAACAATGGTTATTTAGACAGAACAAATATTACCTCTAATATTGGTGCAGAAATCTTTAAAGGTTTCACTATCCGTTCAATTACTAATATTGCTTATTCTGAAAACACAATGCACCCAGGTTTAGGTGCACCAGGTGGAACAGGATTTGGATATGGTACGCAAAATGCAGGTGTAGGTCAAATTTATGGTTTCTTAAATACCTCTCCTTTCTTAAGTATTGCAGATACAGTTGTTGGTGGTAAACATCCTGTTTATCAAAAAGCAAGTTTCGTATCTGTAAACGCAGGTAACCCTTATTACCAAGTTGATTATACAAATGGTAACAGTAAGCGTTATGATATCATTCAAAATTTTGAAGCAAACTATAAGTTAAATAAAAATTTAACTTTCAATGCGAAATATGGTATTAGCTATAAGAACGAAAATGATGTTTGGACTTATTACAACCAATCATTAGACGAAAGTTCTAATTACTATGAAAGCTGGGCTGGTCCGGGTGCTGATAATACTGGAGCTATTAACAACTACCAGTATAATCAAACTAAGCAAAACTTTACCGCGAATATGGTAGGTACAACTGATTTCCAAAGAGATTTTGGTTTAAAAATTCCTATCACTACTTCTACTTTAGTTGCTTTTGACTATCGTAAAAATCAATATAAGGAATTAGATGGTTATGGTTATTCATTACAATTGAATCCTCCATTTACAATTACTTCAGCTCAAGAAAAAAGTTATAGCTATGACTACAATGAAACATTTGTAACTTATGGTTATGTATTAGATCAGAAAGTTGACTGGGATAACCACGCAGGTATCACAGCAGGTTTCAGAACGGATTATTCTTCTGCATTTGGTGCAGGTTCTAAACCATTCACTTTCCCTCACTATAATGGATATGTGAATTTAGAGTCTTTCAAATTCTTTGATAAATTAAGCAACACTATTACTTCTTGGAAATTACGTGCGGCTTATGGTCAAGCGGGTATCCAACCAGGTACTTTTGATCGTTACCCAGTATTAAACTTACAACCAACAGGTAATGAAGTAGCTTACACCAATCAGTCTTCCGCTAAAAATCCAAACTTAGGTGTGGAGGTTTCAAGCGAAACAGAATTTGGTACTGATTTATCATTAGGTTTAGCAAAGTCTGGTAACTGGTTTAGAAGCTTAAATGCTTCATTCACTTATTGGAAGCGTAATACCGATAACGCAATCTTTGCTCAAAACGTACCGCCAAGTACTGGTGGAACAAGTTTATTAACAAACGCAATTGCATTGTCTTCAAATGGTATTCAATTTAGCTTAAGTATTCCAGTTTTATCTACTAAAAACTTTAACTGGGATTTCACAACAAACTGGGGTAAACAAACTTCTATGATTGATAAAGTAGAAGGTGGTGATATACCATTGTTATCTTATGCTGGTTCTACAGGTTTGGCTTTAGCTGCTGGTCGTAAGATTGGTGAGTTATATGGTTACAAAGCTTTAACTAGTGTTGGTCAAAAAAGAGCTGATGGTACTCCATTTATCGCCTCTGCTGATCAAAGTAAATATGAAATTGTTGAAGGTCGTGTAGTGAATACAGCAACTAAAGCAATCTTCTTCTCTGACGAAGCAACTTCTTTAGGAGATCCTAACCCTACATTCACTTCTTCTTTCATCAACAACTTTACTTTTAAGCAAGCAATCACTTTTGGTTTCCAATTTGATTGGATCAACGGCGCACATTTATACAACCAAACTAAAGAGTGGATGTTCCGTGATGGTATTAGCAGTGATTTCGCTAAACCAGTTACCATTGGTGGTCAAACAGGTGCTTGGTCTGCTTACTATGCAAGTGCTTACTATGCATTGGGTAATACAGCGAAGGGCGTTGGTAACAACGTTACTAAAGACTTCTTCTACTATGATGCGTCTTTTGTTAGATTAAGAAACGTTTCTGTTGGTATTGATTTTGCAAAATTAACAGATATGAAATGGGCTAAGAAAGCACAATTGGTGTTAAGTGGTCGTAACTTGTTAACCTTTACTAAATATGATGGTTTAGATCCGGAAATTAGTTCTGGTGCATCTAACTCTTCTTATGATAGAGGTGTTGACCATAGCACGATTCCAAATATGAAATCTTTCCAAATTTCATTAAACCTTGGATTCTAATTCTAACCTAAATTAAAAAGTATAACAGATGAAAAGATTAATAAATTTTAAACAAAGAACATCAGGATCGTACAGTTTGTACATCTTGGCGGTCGCAGTCATCATGTTGGTTTCAAGCGCTTGCGAGAAACAACTTGATGTTAAAAATCCAAACGATCCTACGTTTGGTGGTAACGTTACTACCGAAGGAGGTATTGCAGCTTATGCAAAAGGTAGCGTTTATTGGAACGGTTTTAACTACGGTAACGGTTGGTTAGGAGATAGCTATTTTTCATTACCATGGGGTTACCGCGAATTAATGGGTGACGTTGTTGGTGGTGGACAAGGTTCTAATAACCAAACTACTACAATGGGTGTTCCTGATAGTTTCATTGCAGATCCAACAAATGCTGCTGCAACGACTTTCACAAATGCTTCACCTCAAGCTTTAGGTATTATCCGTGGATTTAACGATCCAGCTTCTACAGCAAACGGAAACAATGCTTTATATTATGAGTGGACAAGTATGTATGCAATGATCAATGGTTGTAACACAACCCTTGAGATTTTACCAACAATTGCAATGTCTGCAGATAAAGTAAAAGCAGTACAAGCTTGGTGTTATTGGTGGAAAGGATATGCATACGCTCAATTAGGTAGTATGTATTATGCTGGTTTAATTCAAGATAAATCTGCTACTATCAACAATAAATTTGTTGATCGTGCTGCAATTATCGCTGAATCTGACAAGCAATTAAAATTAGCTCAAACAACCCTTTCTGGTATCGGTAATCAAGGTGATTATGCTTCAATGATGACTCAATTAATCCCTTCTCAAAACCAAGTAGGTTTAGGTGGTGCTCCAACAACTGCTCAATTTATCAAGTCAATCAATACATTGTTGGCTAGAAACATTGTTGTAAATAAATTAGCTCCTTTTGTAAATGGTAGCACAAGTGCTTCTATTTCTAAAGCATCTATTCCTGCAATGACTGCTGCTGATTGGGCACAAGTAATTACTTATACCAACGCAGGTATTGGCCAAGGCGACAACGTGTTTACAGGTCGTTCTTCTAGTGCTAACTCATTCTTCTCTGCAACTTCTGGTACTGTAGCGAGTATCGCTGCATCTTCAAACCAAAATACGACGTATAAAATTTCTGAGCGTTTAGTTGCTAACTTCGGTGCAGGAGATGCACGCTTAGCAAACTTTACAGATAAAGATGGCGTATTCTATGGTGACGCTAACACAAATACAACTCGTTGGAGTTTAGTGGATGGCGCTGCTAAAGGATTGTCAGTTCCCGTTTTAGGTTCTAAGCAACCAGCTGGAATTGAAGTATTTATAGGACCATCTTACGAAGAGAATGCTTTAATGCTAGCGGAAGCTAAAATTAGAACTGGTGATGTAGCGGGTGGTGTTGCATTAATCAACGCTGTTCGTTCATTCCAAAAAGCGGGTGTTGCTGCTTTAGCAACATCTATCTCTGCAACTACTGCTTTAACTGAATTAACTAAAGAAAGAGGTGCTGCACTTGCTTTCCGTGGTTTATCTTGGTTTGATGCAAGACGTTGGGGTTGGACCTATAGTATCGCTAATGGCGGTGGTCGTTATGGTGCTACTTTGATTTATAACAAAGTTGTTTACACAAACGCAAAAATCAACTACAACTTTATGGACTATTGGGATGTTCCTACAGATGAAACATCTAAGAACACACCAGCTGCTGGTTCTGCCGCAGTTAAGAATCCTAACTGGTAATATTTACCTTATATGATTTTGAAAGGCCCCGATTTATCGGGGCCTTTTTTATTTTTTTCTCCTGTAGATTCCGCTACTTTTCTTATCTTGAATACATGCAGGACTCAAAAAAACAATTGGGATTATGGACAAGTACTTCGCTTGTGGTGGGTAATATGATTGGTGCCGGTGTTTTTATGATGCCATCTACTTTGGCTGGCTTTGGGGGCATTAGTTTAATAGGTTGGGTTTGTTCGGCAATTGGTGCTTTTTTTATTGCGAAAGTTTTTTCACATCTCTCTAAATTGCTACCTGCTGCTGATGGTGGTCCTTATGCGTATTCTCAAAAAGGATTAGGCGACTTTGCTGGTTTCCTAGTTGCATGGGGATATTTGGTTTCGGTATGGTGTACCAATGCAGCTATCACGGTTTCATTTATTAGTGCGATGAGTACTTTCTTTCCTAAACTTGCAACCAATCCTTATTTAGCAATTGGCGTAGGCTTGTCTACCATTTGGTTTTTATCCTGGATTAATTCTTTAGGTATATTAACCTCGGGTATATTGCAATTGGTTACAACCATTCTTAAAATTGTTCCTATTGTATTAATTGGAATAGTTGGTTTATTTTATATTCAATGGAACCATTTTCTGCCATTTAATGCAAGTGGAACTTCAACTATTTCGGCAATAACTGCTACTACTACACTAACTTTTTTTGCTTTCTTAGGAATTGAATGTGCCACTATTCCTTCGGGCAGCGTTGCTAATTCAGCAGCTACCGTTGCTAAAGCAACAACGCTGGGAACCCTTATCGCAACTGTTGTATATATATTAAGTACGGTAAGTATCATGGGCATGATACCCGCTGCGCAACTTAAAAATAGTGTTACACCTTTTGCGGATGCGGCTGTTATTATTTGGGGACAGGGAGCAAAATACTGGGTAAGTGCAGGGGTTGCTATTTCGGCTTTTGGTGCTTTAAATGGGTATATATTAATACAAGGACAAATGCCTTATGCTGTTGCCAAGGATCAATTGTTTCCAAAACTATTTACGCGAAAAAATGAAAAAGGGGTGCCGGTTTATGGTATTGTTATTTCAAGCATTTTTGTTTCGGTATTTATGATTATGAATTATACTAAAGGGTTAGCAGAACAGTTTCAGTTTTTAATTTTATTAACTACTTCCACCATTTTAATTCCTTATGTTTTTTGCACGGCTTCTTATTTATTAATGCGTTTGAGCGTTTCGGATATTACTAAAAATATATTTACATCCGCGATTGTGTTAGCTGCACTCACTTTTATATTTTGCATTTGGATAATGCTAGGGCTTGGCTATGAGACTGTATTTTGGGGCTTTGTCTTAACCATGTCCTCTGTGCCTATTTATGTTTTTGCAATTTGGAAAAGAGACCAAAATCAAGCCAAATAAATCTCCTGTTTATAAACATCTTTTAACAACAAATAATTAAGTGAAAATGAGTGCACATTCAGAATCTGGAAAGTTAACTAAAGTATTTATCAAAAAAGTTTCTGATGCTTTTATTAATGATGAGCATATAACACAACATTGGGAAGCGCTTAATTATTTAGGTAAACCCGATATTACAAAAGCATTACTAGAATATGATGCCTTTGAACAAATATTAAAAGACAATGGTGCGGAGGTTTTGTATTTACCTCAGGACGATACAGTGAATATGGATTCTATTTATTGTAGAGATGCTGCTATAGCAACAAATAGGGGAATGATTATTTGTAATATGGGAAAGGAAGGACGTATTAAAGAACCTGCAGCAGAACAGCGTGCTTTTGAAGCAAATGATATTTCAGTATTAGGAGTAATCACTGCACCTGGCACTTTAGAAGGTGGTGATGTGGCTTGGTTGGATGAAAAAACATTAGCAGTAGGACATACTTATCGAACCAATGAAGAAGGCATCAGACAATTGGCTGCTTTATTGGCACCACAGGGTGTAAATGTATTACCGGTTTCAATGCCACATTATAAAGGACCTTCAGATGTATTTCATTTAATGTCCGTGTTAAGCCCAGTGGATAGCAATTTAGCCGTGGTGTATTCTCCTTTAATTCCCATTGTATTTAGAAATGAATTAATTGCACGTGGCTATGAATTAGTAGAAGTGCCGGATTCGGAATTTGATAGCATGGGATGTAATGTGTTGGCTTTGGCACCCCGTGTTTGCTTAATGGTGAAAGGAAATCCAATCACTAAGGAAAGATTGGAAAAAGCAGGATGTAAAGTAATCGAATACAACGGGGAAGAAATTAGTGTGAAAGGGGGTGGCGGACCAACTTGTTTAACAAGGCCGGTTACGCGTGCTTAGCAATTAAATAGTATTCCAATCCCAGAGTACAATATCCCATCCCGTGCCTACTTGTTCAATTACGCCAATGGTTTCAAAGCCAATTTTGTTGTGCATGCGAATGGATCTTTTATTAGCCTGAGAAATATCCGTTACCAAGTAAGGATAATGTTTTGCGTGTAAGCTTTTATAGTATTCATACATTTTTGGCACCCATCCCTGACCTCTATGACTTTTTGCAACACATACCTGACCAATTAAAATATAGTTGCTATTTTTTAATAATGCCCCTTTATATTCAGTGGCATCTAGGGTATTGAATAAATGATCTAGTTCTGGGTGTGCACCATATACTTCCTTATTGGTTACAATGGTATACCCAACCACTTCTTCTCCTTCTTTCACAATGATAGAAGGATGTATGACATGCATTTGTTGTAATAAGCTTAATTCATATTCAGAAGTAACAAATCCTTCCTTCATTGCTTCTTCCTCGCCAATTAATCTTCTTAAATTATTAGTTTGTAATTGTTTTAATCCAATTAATTCTTTTTCTGATTCTACTAACTTTAAAATGGCCATAAATTTTATCACAAATGATTAATAATAATTACTGCTTATAATTTTGAAACACGTTTTAGATAATTGTACAATGTATATTTTGCACCTTCTTTTATTTGTGCACTATATATACCCTCTTCACCAGATGAAAAGTATGCAACTACACTTGCAAACCCCACAAATAGCCCTGCCTGCAGACCAAACAGTTCAATACCTAAAACAATACCTGTAATGGCTGCATGCGTTGCACCCGCAAATACGGCTACAAACCCCATTCCTGCTAGTAATGCCATGGGTAGTGGGATAAACCAAATTAACACATTACCTAGTGTGGCACCAATAAAAAAAAGGGGAGTGACTTCGCCACCTTTAAAGCCTGCACTTAAAGTGAATGTGGTGAGTAATAATTTAATAATAAAATCGTATTTCCCTACAGGGTTGTTAAAGGATTCAATAATTGTGGGTAGGCCAAGTCCGATATGTTTTGTAGTTCCCAATAAACTAATTGCTATTATTAATACAATCCCTCCTATAAACGGTCTTAATGGTTCGTACTTTATTTTTTGAAATAGGGTAGACCAAATCAAATTGAATTTTGTAAAAAGTAATGCAGCTATTCCAAAAATAAGACCAGCTAAAAAAGTGTAAATAATGGAAGTAGTGTTTAAAATGTTTGTAACGTGTATAGCATATTTAGTATGCACTACACCCCAAGCAATACAAGTATAATGTGCGATAAATGCGGCTAGCAAACTTGGAAGGATGTCTGTTTTTTGTATGTTCTTAAATAACATAATTTCCAACGCAAATATGGCTCCCGCAAATGGAGTTCCAAAAACAGCACTAAAACCTGCACTCATTCCAATGATTAAAATAGTTCTTCTTTGACTTTCATTTAATGTAAACCAACTTGTGAGTTGGTCGGATATGGCTCCGCCTATTTGTACCGCAGTACCTTCTCTCCCCGCCGATCCGCCTGCCAAATGAGTTAAGAGTGTACTAGCAAATACGAGTGGGGCCATTTTAAATGGTATTCTAGTATTAGGGTTCTTGTGTTGTTGTATTAATAAATTATTTCCTTTTTTAGATTCGTCTCCCCAATAATGATAAAGTAATCCAATACATAGTCCAATAATTGGCAAAATATAAATAATAAAAAAATGTTTTTCACGCCACAAAGTGACAAAGTCTAAACTTAATAAGAAACCTGCAATAGCCGTTCCAGTTATAGTTCCTGCTATAATACAAATGAGTAACCATTTGATCAAATGAATAATATTTTTTTTAAAGCTATTCACGTTTTAGGAACTTTATTTTTTGCTTTTAAAAATCATTATAAAGGCAATAATCACCCAAATAATATTAACCAACATGGAAGGGTAAGCCTGATGAAAATAAGTGTTAATGATAAAGAAAAATCCACCAATAATATTTGCCCACACATACCATTTGCTAGTTGCTGCTAGTTTGCCTGTGATATTTAGCGCATAGGACCCTACAATTAGCAAGGAAGCAATCCAGCCCATTATCTCAATAGTCATATTCATTCTTTAAAATTAAGCTAAATATGCCTATTTTTACCCTGTAAATGATTACTTGATTTATGGAAAAATCCTATAATAAATTATTAGAGAACAATAAAAAATGGGTGGCAGAACAACTGGCATTAGATCCTCATTTTTTTAATAATTTGGCTGATACGCAAAATCCTGAATATTTATGGATAGGATGTTCTGATAGTAGGGTCCCTGCTAACCAAATAACAGGAACCCAGCCAGGGGATGTATTTGTACATCGTAATATTGCAAATATGGTGGTGCATAGCGATATGAATATGTTAAGCGTGCTCTCTTACGCGGTCGAAGTTTTGAAAGTAAAACATGTGATTGTTTGTGGTCACTATGGATGCGGCGGTGTTTTAGCCGCAATGCACAATAAACAATTAGGGTTGATTGATAATTGGTTAAGACATTTAAAAGACGTGTATCGTATTAATTATAAAGAACTAGATGCAATAAAGGATGAAAATGAAAGAGGACGTCGCTTTGTTGAATTAAATGTAATTGAACAGGTTTTTCATTTAGGAAAAACATCCATTGTTCAAAATGCTTGGAAGCGCGGACAAGATTTGCACTTACATGGATGGGCCTATGATGTAAAAGATGGGCTTATTAATGATTTAGGGGTGAACTTTAAAAATACAGACGACCTTCATAGTGTATATCATTTAGATTAGCAATTGCTACACCTATTTTTTACAATTAGTATTCTTAACTGATATTGAGGTAATCCGTAATATTCAAGCGCATGTATTGTTTTTTTTAATTAAATTTAAAGAACGAAAAATTGCCTTATGAATAAATTGTTTACACTCATTGCTTGCTTTTTAATTTTACAAATACAAGCGCAAACAACTGCGAATACCTACATGCCAACTGCTGGTAATGTAACAGCAAGAACTGCATTTCAGGATCGCAAGTTTGGGATGTTTATTCATTGGGGCGCTTCCAGTGTTTTAGGGGATGGAGAGTGGGTGATGGAAAATCATGGTATCCAAGCCAATGACTATAAAAAATTATTAAAGCTTTTTAATCCAATCAATTTTGATGCAACAAAATGGGTGAGTACTGCAAAAGATGCAGGCATGAAGTATATTGTTTTTATTACCAGACATCATGATGGTTTTTCTAACTGGGATACCAAATATTCGGATTGGAAAATAACCAATACGCCTTACAAACAAGACGTTTTAAAAATGCTTGCCGCTGAATGTAAAAAGCAGGGTATTGAATTGGGTTTGTATTATTCCACTTTGGATTGGAGTAGAAGCGATTATCCTTATGAAACAGGTAGAACTGGGAAAAAAGCAGGTCGCACCCAAAAAAGCAATTATGCTTCTTATTTGCAATTCATGAAAAATCAGCTAACAGAATTACTAACTAATTATGGTCCTATTTCTTGTATTTGGTTTGACGGACATTGGGATCAAACCAATCCTGAGGGTTCGGCCGATAGAACTTCTAGAATTGATTGGAAGTATGATGAAATTTATGGCTTAATTCACAAATTACAACCTGCATGTATGATCGGGAATAATCATCATTTAGATCCAATTAATGGCGAAGACTTTCAAATGTTTGAACAGGATTTACCAGGACAAAATAAATCAGGATTAAGTTTTCAATCTGCTTCGGCACTTCCCTTGGAGTCCTGTGTTACTATGAATGATGCTTGGGGATTTAGAATTAACGACCATAACTATAAAACATTTCCTGAACTTATTAAAACGCTAGTGGGCGCAGCAGGACGCAATACCAATTTATTATTAAATGTAGGTCCTATGCCCAATGGAGAAATAGGCAAAGAATTTACAGATACATTGGCATTAGTAGGAAACTGGACCAAGCAATTTGGCAATACCCTATATGGAACACGTGGTGGCCCAATGAAAGCAGAAACCTGGGGGGTGACTACTCAAAATAAGGACTTTGTTTATGTGCATGTTTTTGAAAAACCCACTAACAATATGATTACGATTCCGGGGGAATACAATGCGGCTACTATTTTAGTGGTGAACAATGGCACTTGGATCAAAGGTAATGTTAGTAAGGAAGGACTAGTGATTGATGTATCTAATATAAAATTAGAGGGGCCGGATTTGATTTTGAAATTGTCTAAGAAATAACATTGAATTTCAATTAATTATCAAACAGTTAGCTTGTTTATAAAGTTAATATTATGTTTACATTGAGGTAACAATTTGGTAACATTAGAGTCTAATATTTGCGGTACAAACAAATCAATACCGTGAAAAGGCTATTTATCCTAATTGCAATCATTTTTTCTACCTTATTTGCTCAAGCTCAAAAAGCGAAAGTAAATGGTAAGGTAACTAATGCTAAAAACGAGGCTTTAATTGGAGTAACAGTAAGTTTAAAAGCAGATAAAACTCAAACTACAAAAACAGATGTGGAAGGACGCTTTTCTTTTACAATCGATATTAATAAGGAATACACATTAATAGGTTCATATGTTGGGTATAAAGAAAATACAATTACAGTTAAAGCAACAAATGGTGGTGAAGAAATTTCTGCAGATTTACTATTAGAAGAAAAAAATAAAAATTTAACAGACGTAGTAGTTAGCGCAAATAGAGGAACCAATAAAGGTGCAACAGACAACGCTTTAATCGCATTTCAAAAAAATACGAATACAGTAGCATCTGTAATTTCTGCTGAAACCATTAAAAGAAGTCCAGATAGAAACACGGCCGAAATTTTAAAAAGAACTCCAGGTGCGTCTATTCAAGAAGGTAAATATATTATTGTAAGAGGTTTGGCTGATAGATATAACCAAGCCATGTTGAATGGTATTTTATTAACAAGCACAGAGCCAGATCGTAAAACATTTTCTTTTGATTTATTCCCTTCTCAAATTATTGATAACATAATTATCAACAAAGCTTTCGTTCCTGAATTGCCAGGAGAGTGGGCAGGAGGTTTAATCCAAGTAAATACAAAGGATGTACCCAATAAAAACTTTTTCAACGTTCAAATTGGAACAAGTGCAAATAGCATGATTACGGGGAAAGATTTCTTAAAAGATAAAGGGGGTAAAACAGATTGGTATGGTATTGACGATGGTTCAAGATCTTTGCCAATGGGTTATACGACTAAATCAAATTTTGATACTTCAAGCATGGCTGCTAAAACCGCTATGGGAAAATCTATGTCTAGCAATTGGGCGCCAGTAATGACAACAGCAAAGCCAAATGTTAGTTTACAAATGAACGGTGGTTTTTCTGGTACTTTATGGGGTAAGAAAATTGGTGGTATTGTTGGTATTAGTTATGCAAATGCATACAGATTCCAAGACAATACAAACAATCAGAATCAGTTGTCTAATGCTGGTTTCTCTCCTTATGTAGCATTAAAAGACAATAAGTATATAAATGATATTAACATGGGAGGTATTGCTGGGTTGTCTATTTATTTAAATCCATTAAATAAAATTAGCTACAAGGCAATTGTGAATGTTAAAACTAGTAATGTATTTACACAAAGAGCGGGTACAGTTTATGATAGACAACAATTGGTAAAGGGAAATGAATTTGTTTTTGATCAAAACACTTTCTTTACTAATCAATTAAATGGTGAACATAGTTTAACTCAAAAATTGAAATTTAATTGGTATGGAGCGTTTAATATTTTAGATGCTTACAGTCCGGATCAAAGAAGAATTTTGTATACAAAGAATATGACTGGTAATGACCCTTATGTATTAAATATTTCAAACTCATTATCTCAACAATCAGGTAGTCGTGTATTTAAATCCTTATCTGATTATATTTATACAGGCGGTGGTGATTTAACATTAAAATTAAATCAACAAACCATTAAGGCTGGTTATATGATTCAAGTTAAGGACCGTTTATATGATGCGCAATTATTTGCAATCACCATGCCTATTGATAACCTTGCATTAAGAAGTTTACCAGCAGATCAAGCATTTGCACCTGAAAACTATGGCAATGGTTATGACAATAAGTTTGCATTTAACTCTATTCAAAATAGAAACTTTAGATACTTGGCAAATACTATTTTAAACGCAGGTTATGTGCAATTTGATAATAAAGTATCAAATGGTTTAAGAGTAGTATGGGGTTTAAGGGTTGAAAATTTTGATCAGTTAGTTGGTTCGGTTAAAAAGTGGGACCCAAGACATACTTATTCTCAGGTTACCGATTACTTGCCTGGTGTGAATGCATCTTTCAAGTTAACTGAAAAAGCAAACCTAAGATTAACAGGTTCTCAAACGGTGATTCGTCCTGAATTAAGAGAATTGTCTGCATTAAGTATTTATGATTTTGAATTAAACGCTTCTGTATCAGGTAATCCTGGCCTAAAAAGAACTAAAATTACCAATACCGATTTAAGATATGAGTATTATCCTTCCGCAGGAGAAATGTTCACAGCTGGAGTATTCTATAAGAATTTTGAAAATCCTATTGAGAGTATTTACCAAGAAGGCTCTGGAGGTTCAAGTTTATTCTCTTTCCAAAATGCTGCAAAAGCAACTGCATTTGGTTTTGAGTTAGAAGGCAGAAAAAAATTAACTAAACGTTTTACTTTGCAAGCTAATGGGTCCTATATTAATTCAAAAATTGAAGATAATAACATTGGAATCAGTAGAGCTTTACAAGGCCAGTCGCCCTATTTAATAAATGCAGGCTTGTTGTATGATGTTGCAGAAAAAGGTTTAAATATCACGGCATTGGTAAACCAGGTTGGTAAGCGCATTTACCTAGTAGGAGATATTCAAGCAGGTGCCGGTTCACCAGATGTATATGAAAATCCTAGAGCATTAGTTGATTTTCAAGTAAGTAAGAAATTTGCAAATAATAAAGCAGAAATCAAAATGACCATTTCTGATATCTTGAACCAAAGACAAATTTTCTATCAAAATAACAACAGCAATACGGATTATGATGCTGCTACAGACGGGCTTCGTTTTTCTAGAAAATTTGGAACCACTTTTGGTGTAACCATTAACTATTCTTTATAATATATTAAAACAAATTTTTTTTTAAATACAAACAACAATGAAACAATTATTTTATTTATCTCTAGCTTTTTTAGCCATTACTGGTTGTAGAAAGATTGAAACCGATGGCGAAAAAGAAATCTTCGTAGTTACGAAGGAAATTGCTCCTGTAGGTGTTGTGTCTAACACAGTTACTTTATCAGGTAAAATCACAAAGGATACTACTTTGTACGCGAAAGACATTAACTATCTTTCTGGACTTGTTTATGTTACAAAAGGTGTTACTGTTACAGTTCAAGAAGGCGCGAAAGTAATGGGTAAGTCTGGAACAGATGTTGCTGCATTAATTATTTGCCGTGGTGCAAAATTAGTAGCAAAAGGAACTGCTGACAAGCCAATTATTTTCACATCAGCCTCAGCAAATCCAGCTTCAGGTGACTGGGGTGGTATTGTTTTATTAGGTACAGCAACAGTAAACCAATCTTTAACTTGGAAAGGAACTGCTTACAAAGGGTTAACTTCTGTTGAAGGTGGAGTAAATGATGCCGTGGTAGGATATGGATTAGCAGGTTCTGGTGATCCAGATTTCCCTACAGGAAATGATGCAGATAACAGTGGTATTTTACAATATGTAAGAATTGAATATGCTGGTTATGCTTATCAACCAGATAATGAGTTAAATAGTTTAACAATGGCAGGTGTAGGTAATGGTACAACTATTGACCACATTCAAGTTACTTATGCAAAAGATGATGCTTATGAGTGGTTTGGCGGTACAGTTAACTGTAAGTATTTAATTGCTTACAAAACACAGGATGATGATTTTGATACTGACTTTGGATATTCTGGTAACGTTCAATTTGGTATTGCATTAAGAGATTCTTTAATTGCCGATATCTCTAACTCAGAAGCATTTGAATCAGATAATGATGGTAATGGTTCTGATTTCACTCCAAAAACAACTGCAGTATTTTCAAATATGACTGCGATTGGACCAAGAATTAATCCAGTTTCTGGAAAAGGTAACAACTTGTTCTATGCAGGTGCGCAAATTAGAAGAAACTCTGGTATTTCTATTCAAAACTCTATTATTGCAGGATGGCCAAGAGGTATTACTATAGATGAGTCTAAAGTAACAACAAACGGTTCTACATTCAAGAACTTACAAGATAGCGTTACAAGATTAAAAAATGTAACCTTAGCTGGAAATACGGTAGATATAGAATACATTGGCAAAACAGGTGCAAGTACCAACAAAACAACTGCGGATGTTTTAGCTATTTTCTCAACTCCATTTTACAATAACACAATTTTAAGTTCTGCAGATGCGAATATTATGAAGTTGATCCAACCTTTTAACTATACCAATCCAGACTTTACTCCTTATGCAAGTGCTGGTCCTGCAACTTCAGGTAACTTAAGCACTGCTTATGGTACTTTAGGATTAAATACTTCATTGGATTATAAATCTAATGGCGACTTCACCGACTCTAAATTACAAAACGCTTTCTTTGATAAGACAGCAACATTTAGAGGTGCGGTTGCAACTTCTGGCCCTAACCAAACATGGTGGAAAGGTTGGACAGTTTGGAAATAAGATATTACTAAATAATTGTTATATTCCATATACAAAAAGCGTCCTCTTCTTGAGGACGCTTTTTGATTTACAATAAATTTTTAAAGTTACTAGTGACTTAAATATTACATAAATGAAAAAATTAATACCTGTTTTTTTCCTTATCTTATTTGTTATTTGTATTTCGGTATCGGCTTGTTCTAAAAACGACTCAAGTAATTCAAATACAACAAATACAACATGTAATCCAAATACCAGCTTTAGTTCCACTATTCTGCCTTTATTTAACGCAAGCTGTAATTTAAGTGGTTGCCATGATGGGCCCAATGCTGCGCAATTAAATACCTTCCAAGTTGTACATGATAATGCTACCCAAATTAGGGCTTCTATTTCATCGGGCAGAATGCCAAAGGGTGGAACGCTAACTACCGCTCAGAAAAATTCAATTTATTGCTGGATAGATAACGGTGCAAAAAATAACTAGGTTCCTTAAGACTCCTTACTTAACAATTTATTAATGTGTTTTTATTGTTAACTAATTGCAATTATTTGAATTTTATAACATGATTCAAGAGTCCATTGAATACAATTTTAAAAAGGCAACTATTGAAGACATTTCAATATTCTACGATTCCTATGTGGAGTATACAAACTCTTTTATTACATTAATCGAGTTTAAAAACTTATTCAGCTTAAATTTGAAGGATAAAAATTATCAATTTTTTATAATACATAAAAAGGATAATGGTTCTACTGCAGGTTGTGTTGCTTTAAGACTATATAACGAAATTTTCAGCGACAAAGTAATTGCGGAAATTTCTCATTTGTATATTTTGCCAAAATTTAGAAAATGGCAAGCTGCAGATTCCCTATATGATTTTGTAGAATCAAATTGCAAGGAACATAATATTAGTAAAATAGTAGTTGCTTGCGGAATCAATTCTACATTGAATCAGCATTTTTATACCAAACGAAAATTTAATTACGTTAAAAAGGTATTCTTAAAATTTATTTAATAATAAGCTTTAATTATCCTTTAGCACGATATCGTATAAGTGCTGTATTAAACCGTCTGCAAGTCCAATCTTGGGTACTAATATTTGATCAATATTGCACCACTTAAATAGGTTATTATAAATTAAAAGGGCAGGTACGATTACTTCGGCTCTATCCTTTTTAATATTATATTTTTTCATCCTTTCTTCCACACTTAACTGCATCATATCCTTTTGCATTTCTTTTACGGAACTGGCTTGTAAATGCTTGTCGTTTTTTGACCTTAATAAGGAAAATATTTTATTAATATTTCCGCCTGAACCTATTCCTGTAATATGGTTGTATTTTTCAGCAATATTTTTACAAATATCCTTGAGTTCATCCCAGGTTTCCTCTTTTACTTTATTGGTGAGGATTCGAACAGTTCCGATATTGATAGATTTTTGTAGAACTAGTTCATTATTATGGTATAATGTAAGTTCCGTACTACCACCGCCTACGTCCATGTATAAATAACTATCTTCCTTGTCCAATAATTCAGCAATATGGTTTTCGTATATTATTTCGGCTTCTAATTCGCCCGATATAATCTCAATTTCTATACCTGTTTCTGTTTCAATTTCTTTTATTATTTCCTTGCTATTTTGAGCATCTCTCATAGCACTGGTCGCGCAAGCCATATAATGCTCCACCTCATATACTTTCATGAGTTGTTTATAGGCCTTTATGGTGTCAATTAACATTTTTTTCTTACGGCTACCAATAAAACCTTTTTCAAAAACGTCAAAACCTAATTGAAGTGGAATACGTATAATATTTATTCTATTAAATTCTGTATCTTTTCCTTTTTCTATTACTTCACTAATAAGAAGCCTAGCTGCGTTACTGCCAATATCAATTGCTGCGAGTATCAAATTATTATTTTTTCCCTTTTAAATAAATGTATGTCTGCTCCTGAGACTTGTATTTTTTACCAATCAAAGGTACATATTTATTAAGTAATTCTTGATCTAGTATTCTGGCTTTTTGATTGTCTTTTAATTGAATATTGATAATATCTATTAATTCTTTCTTTATTGCAGCATCAAAAATGGGTACTGCCACTTCTATACGGTGATCTAAATTTCGCACCATCCAATCGGCACTTGAAATATATACCTTTTCATTTCCTTTATTGAAAAATATCATAACCCTTGCGTGTTCTAAATATTGATCTACAATACTAGTCGCATTTAGTTTCTGATTCCCTTTTTCGTTGTTTATTTTTAAGGTAAGTATACCTCTAATTATTAAATGAACTTCAACTCCAGCTTTAACAGCTTTATACAAATGTTCAATTAAAGTAATGTCGGTTAATGAGTTAAGTTTAATAATAATTTTTGCCATTTTACCCTGCTTTGCAAAAGCAATTTCATTGTCAATGAGCTTTAGTATTGAATTCCTCATATTAATAGGAGATATCAATAAGTGACGCATCTTAACAATGGGTTTATCACCTTGTTGCCAATTCTCAAGATAATTAAAGATCCTGCTACACTCATTCATTAGTTGTTTATTTGCCGTTAATAAACAATGATCGGCATATATCTTGGCTGTTTTTTCATTTAAATTACCCGTACTAATAAAACCATATTTTACTAATTTTCCTGCTATCTTTTTTTGAATCACACATAATTTTGCATGAACTTTTTTATTGGGAACACCCACTAACACATTAATACCCTCTTCTTCCATAATTGTTTTCCATTCTAAATTGGCCTCTTCGTCAAACCGCGCCTTAAGTTCTAAAAATACGGTTACTTGTTTCCCATTACGCGCTGCATTAATTAGCGCATTAATTACTTTCGAATTGGATGCTAGACGGTAAGCTGTTATTTTAATATTTATTACGCTGTCGTCCATGGCAGCCTCTCTTAGCATATCAATTACTGGATCATAAGCATGGTAGGGGAAATGCAACATGATATCCTTTTTAATCACCATTTCGGATACCAACTCTTTTTGCTTAAATGAAGGATGCGTTAAAGGACTTGGACGCTTTTGTTTGACTGCAATGACATTTGGGAAATCCATAAAATGTCTAAAATTATGAATATGCCCCCCTGGTATGATTGTACTTTTTCTAGTAAGATTTAATTTTTTAATTAAATATTCAAGCATTTCTGCGTTCATCTCTTTTTCGTAAACAAATCTTACTGGCTTGCCCTTTCTTCTGTTTTTTATTCCTTTTGATATTTTATCAATAAAGTTTATGCCAATTTCTTGGTCTAAATCTATTTCTGCGTCCTTTGTAATTTTAAATACATGCGCTTCAAATTGATTGTACTTAAAGTGGGAAAAAATGATGGGTAAATTAAAACGAATCAAGTCTTCCAATAAGATAATATTTGAAGTGCCTGCTTTGGAAGGCAGTTCAATAAAGCGCCCAACTGCTCTTGATGGGATTTCAATAAGTGAAAACTTTTGGTCATAAGCATTTGTTTTATTGCCCATTACAATAGCTAAATACAAACTTTTGTCTCTTAAGTAAGGCAATTCTGGAACATTTTCAATCATTAATGGAATGATATAGGGACGAACTACCTCATCAAAATAATTCTTTACAAACAATTTTTGTTCCGAGTTTAGTTTCTTGTCATCTATTAAGAATACTTTATTGACTTTTAGTTCTTTGTTTAAATTTTGCCAAATTCGATTAAACTCGTTTTGTTGCCTTAAAACTATTCTTTGAATTTCGTCCAATATTGCTTGAGGGGCCTCTATGAGATCTATGTTTTGAATATGCCCTTTTTTATCCGCAAACTCTGCCATCCTTTTCAAAGTGGCTACACGAACCCTAAAAAATTCATCCAAATTATTAGAGAAAATACCTAAAAAACGAATTCTCTCATTTAAAGGAACGCTTATATCATTGGCTTCTTGCAACACACGACCATTAAAACTTAACCAGCTAATGTCTCTTGCAATAAATCTATCTTTCATAATGTATTCAGTTTCAATACGAATTTATCAATACTACTATAAGTTACAAATTTATGTGCTTAAATTAATGATTTATTAATATTCACGAAACAATCAGGTAATACTAGTAGACGTATTTTACACAAACTACTACCCATGGAAAGACGACAAATGGAAGTTTGCGTTGTAAGCGACATTCATTTAGGCACTTTTGGTTGCCAAGCAAAAGAAGTGCTTAACTATCTTAAGAGTATCAAGCCTAATACTTTAATTCTAAATGGTGATATCATTGATATTTGGCAGTTTAGTAAACGATTTTTCCCAGCTAGTCATATGGCAGTGATTAAGGAAATATTTAGCATGGCCAGTAAAGGTACCAAGGTTGTATACATTACCGGCAATCACGATGAAGCATTGCGTAAGTATGCCGATTTTGAAATGGGAAATATTCAATTGACCGATAAAATTGTTTTTGAAATTAATGGTGAAAAAAATTGGGTATTTCATGGGGATGTATTTGATAGAACCACTAAAGGGAGTGCTAAAATATTGGCTAAATTAGGTGGGTATGGCTACGATTTATTAATTGTGTTAAATAGTTTGTTTAACTGGATTTATAGAATGATGGGAAAAGAAAAAATGAGTTTTAGTAAAAAAGTAAAAAATGGGGTTAAACAAGCGGTTTCGTGGATTGGTAATTTTGAACAAACGGCAGCAGAGTTAGCTATTGAAAATGGCTATCAATATGTTATTTGTGGGCATATTCATCAGCCACAACAAAGGGTGGTGACCACCGAAAAAGGTTCTGTAACCTATTTAAATAGTGGGGACTGGATTGAAAATTCTACTTCCTTAGAGTATTACGAAAATGCTTGGCATTTATATCAGTATGACCCTAAACAATATGAACACGTTTCATCCGAAAAAATTAAAATTGTGCATTTAAATACGGAATTAAATGTATTAACCAGTGAGGTGGCTTTTCAAGTGTCACTCTAAGTTAATACATGTATGAAAATATTTTACGCTATACAAGCTACGGGGAATGGCCATTTAAGTAGGGCAGTGGAGTTATACCCATATTTAAAAAAACATGGCGATGTCCATTTTTTATTAAGTGGAAGCAATGCACATCTAAACAGTAACTTGCCTATAAAATACAAGAGTAAGGGGCTAAGTTTATTTTATAAGCATAGTGGGGGGCTTGATTATATTAAAATTTTACGCTCCTTATCTCTAAGTGTATTTAGTGATGCTAAATTATTGCCAATAGAAGAATATGATTTGGTAATTAATGATTTTGATTTTGTAACATCCCTAGCTTGTAGATTAAAAAAAATACCCTGTGTACATTTTGGTCATCAAGCAAGTTTTCAAAGTAAAAAAACACCCAGACCCCAAAAAAAAGATTTTTTAGGAAATTTAATACTTGAAAAATTCGTAAAAAGTAAAACACATATTGGACTTCATTTTGAAAGCTATGATCATCATATATTTAACCCTATTATTAAGGAAGACATTATTAAAGCAGAACCCATAAATGATGGCCATATTACGGTGTATTTGCCTCAGTATGCAATAGAGGTGCTTGAACCTCATTTTTTAAAACAAGCAAATCTTCATTTTGAGGTTTTTACTAAGGAGGTAAATAAAATTACATGTAAAAACAATATCACGTATTTACCTATTAGTAATGAGCAGTTTACAAGTAGCTTAATTCGTTGCTATGGTATTATCACAGCTGGTGGGTTTGAGACACCTGCCGAAGCGATGTATATGAACAAGAAAGTGTTGAGTATACCCATAAACAATCATTACGAGCAAGCTTGCAATGCTGCGGCCCTTGAAAAACTTGGGGTTATGATATTAAAGAAGATAGATAAAAATTTTGAGCAATATTTTAATCATTGGATTAATGAGAAAAAATCAATAAAATTGGAGCTGCAACACAGCACCGAAGATATAGTAGACATGCTTATTAAAACTAACCAATCCCAAAAACCCAACAAACATGTACACTATTCTTAATCAAAAAGGCGAAGCTGTTGCTACTATTCAAAATATGATGATCATGGATTTAAACCAAGAACAGGTGCATGGTATATTAATTGGCGACTGTTTTTTTGGGAAGCAAAATCATATTATAGGAAAAATA
>CANGFA010000024.1 GCA_947453145.1 Bacteroidota bacterium | reverse complement strand
TTAAATGCAGCATTAGAGGCTTTAACGGAATTGGGTATACAAGACAAAGTAACCACAGTAGGACTTGCTAAAAATATAGAGGAATTGTTTTTCCCAGGAGATAGTAAATCCATTATTTTGGATTGGCATAGCGAAGCGCATAAACTTATTAGAAACATAAGGGACGAAGTGCACCGTTTTGGTATTCAATTTCACCGAAGTAAAAGATCAAAAGGTGCTTTGGAAACTGGACTGGATCACATTACCGGCATTGGACCGAAAACCAAAGAACAATTATTATTGCATTTTAAGTCAGTTCAAAAAATTAAAGACGCAAATATCTCCACGCTTGTGGCTTTGATAGGCGAAAAAAAAGCCGCTATTTTAAAAGCGGCTTTTGAAAAATAATATTATTAGTACACCCAACGATCCTGATCAAAATCGTCTATTCTTTGTTTTACTTTTTCAGCAGCTTCTAACCGTTTCTTAGGATCCTTAAATAATTCAAACAAGTCCTTATCATTATAATTTCCGTAGGAAGTTTTTGTAATTCTGCTATCAAAATATCTTGCTTCCAATAAATCGGACCAAGAAATCATTCTTTTCTGATTGGTTGGATTATACACGTCTCTATTGGCTAAATACGTTCTAATTTTTGGATAAGAAATCCAAAATAAGGTTTTACGAACGACTGAATCTACATCACGCGTACCTCCATTTCCATCTGGCACAGACACTGTCTTTTTAATAACTGCAATAGGAGCAATTCCTAAAATACGGTAATGCATTCTACTGGTTCTGTTGTCAAATATATATTGTGCCTTAATTCTAAAAGTGTAAAGAGAAGAATCACTTGGAATATCAGCGCCAGCGTAAGTTGGATCACGGAAGGAAGTATCCACTACCGACCCATTTTCTCTGGTTAACTTTTTAGTTACCATTGGCCCAAGCAAAATAGTCAACACACTATCCATTTTTAATTGGGTAGTGAATCGATCATTGTTAGGCGCATAGGCTTTCACATTTGTGGTATCTGATTCAAGGATACTTGTCAAAATTTTAAAAAATTTACGTTCTCCAGTTTCATCAACACTTTCATATAAGAAATGTCTATTTTTTTTCTCACGACCATCAATATCTTCCCAAATGGTTTCTGTAAATAAAACATCCTCCTTTCTTAATTCAGGATATTTTGGCGGTATTCTGTTATTCTCTTTGTTATTGGGCTTCAAATAAAAGCTAGAATCCTGTGTAAATCCATTGTTTTCCTCAAGGCTAACTTCTTTAACCCTAGTCAATTTTTCTGTAACCTTTGTGGGTGATTGGGCAATAGCTTGCAACCCTATCATAGTGAAAATGGTTAAGACAAAAAACTTGAAATGAATGATATATTTACGCATAATACTTTTATTTATTAAAACCTTGCTACTAAAATTTTACACTTAACTATTTAAGAGAGTAACTTATTTTACTTTTTAATTTGTGATCAATATTAGCACCGTCCACAAAAGTAATGTCAGAAATAACAACCTGACTACCTTGTGTACATCTACTCATTAAAGCAGAAGCACTGGAAAAAGAGCCCACTGTCATAGATTCAGTTCCGTTAAAGCCTTTGCCAGAAAATTGCATGATAAATGACTTAACTCGGTATTCAATTCCTTTAAATACAAAGTCCTCAGGCAATACTGCCTTTAAACCAGATTGTAATTTAAATTCACTTGCCCCAATCGAACCACCTTGTCCAGAATTTTGATCCAATGTACCAAATACATAAGCCGACTGAGGATCTGGTAATTTTTTAACTGGTATATTCACTGTGGTGGTGGTTTTACCATCGGTTACTTTTAACACCGCTGTCCCTAATGTATTACAAAACACACTATAGGTTCCATTCCCTGTTTTTTGAACATCTGTAACACCAGAAACTGGACTTACTTGTATAGAACCTGCTCCACCGGCAGCACCCGAAATAGAAATAGGGTTACCACTTGGTGCACCCGCATAAAAGAAACGAGTTGCATCGGCAGATACATTTAAACCTGTTGGAATACCAACTTTAAATTTAACGTCGGCAGTTTTAGTTTCTTGCTTACCCGTATTTGGATTTATAAAAGTAGCTACAATATGTTTGGTATAATCTCCAGGTGTAGAAGCTGCCATTTTATAAACGCCATTACCATCCGCTCCAATTGGAACACTTGCTCCATCAATAGTAATAGTTGGCTTAGAGTCCTTATTAAAACCACCCAAGCCAGCAGTAATAGCCACTTCATCTCCAGACATTACCACCGTTGCATTCGCACTAGCGATTACACCAAAGTCGGTGATAGGTAAAGAAACAGAATTAATTTGCGCATAACAATACTCAATTAATTGTGTTTGACTATTTCTAATATCATTTTGGAATTTAGATAAGATAGCTAATGACGCCACGGTAGGTGTCATATGAAAATAACCATTCGCCCATTTTTGAGCAGGATTCATACTGGCAGTTAACTTTTCATTGTCCTTATTATAAGAAGTTGGCGTTGCGGTAAAATCTGGCAAACCAGCCACCGTTTTATCTAATGCTTCAATCCCAGCTAAGCTTGCCTTGTATTTAGTAAGCATTGCATACAATTGTTCTCCTTTCGTTTGTCCTTCTTTTCCATTTAAAAACATTCTAGTAGATGCTTCTAAATCATCTTCTTTAAATTCAGTACTTGGTGGCTTTTGACCAGATTCTTTTTTCAAATCTGATTTCAACATTTCAATGTATTCATAAACACTATCAGAAATATCTCTTACTTTCTCGGCGCGTGGCTTCCAAATAACTATTTTGTCTGCGAACTGTGCATTTTGTTCAGCATCAAAGTCCGAAATTAATTTAGCACTACGTACTTTTAATCCATCATTAGATTTCGCAAAGCTGGCATCAATGGTTTTAAAAGCATTTAAAATTTCACTAGAAACGTTTAGGGCAAGTATAGCAGTTAATACCAAGTACATGATATTAATCATCTTCTGCCTTGGTTCTTTAGGTAATGCCATCTAAAATATATTTAATTTGAATTTTGTATTTTAATTATTTCCCTTTGATTGCATGAATCATGTTTGCGTAAACTGCATTCAATTCAGTTAAGTTATTTGCTAAAGCAGTTAACTGATCTTTTGTTCTTGCAGCTTCACCAACTGAGCTAGTCATGGTTTCAGAAACATTCTTTAAACTACCATAAAAATGATTCAACTCGTCTAAGGTTTTACCCATTGCAGCAAACTTAGCGTCCAACTCTTTTAAACCATTGGTCGAAGAACTAATAGTGCTTAAACTTGTATTTGTATTTTCGATAGATGTTTTTACTTCATTAAATGCATTGATTAATTCGGTACTATCTAAAGTAGCAGAACCGCCAACAGCTGGACCATGCCCATCATTATCAGAAGGCAAGTAAGCATATACTAAGAAGATACCTGCTTCGGTAAACATACCAACAATCAATAACTCATTGGCAAATTTCCAGTGAAGGATTTTAAATAAGGCACCAATAATTACTACTGCGGCACCAATAGATACTAATTTATCAACGTAAAATTTTAAACCTTTTTCTGATTTTGGAGATTGACTCATGTTTTATTTTATTTATTTAAATGAATGAATGATTGAAGTAAAATTATTTTAATACGCTTTAGGCGCAGAAAGTACACATCTAAACCCAATATATGATTTACGATTAAATTGATACTCGTAATTACGCGTACTTACTTGACAGTTATAAGCGATATCTTTCCAAGAACCTCCTCTAATGGATTTTCTTTTCATAATCACTGGGTCGTCTTTTTTAGCATTGTATTGATAGTCTGGATTAAAGTCACCCAAAATATTATCAACCGCTTCATCGTATCTTGAACTAGTCCATTCTGCTACATTACCTGCCATATCAAATAAGCCAAATCCGTTTTCGGTATATGATCTTACTTTAACAGGTGTGATGTCGTCATGCTTATTATCTCCACCAAAATAATCTCCTCTACCTGGTTTAAAATTCGCCATTAAAATTCCTTCACGTGTTCTTGCATAAGGTGCCCCCCAAGGATACATGGCATTTATTTTCGAGTTTCCTCTTGCAGCATATTCCCATTCTGCTTCCGTTGGTAAACGATAAATGCCTTCAATCATAACGTCTTTTTTACCTTGCTTACCTTGATAGTAGTCGTTGTGTAAAGTTCTCCAACGGCAAAATGCACTAGCTTGTTCCCAACTAACTCCTACTACTGGGTAATCATTAAAAGAAGGATTTGAAAAATATTGTTTTACCAAAGGTTCATTGTAAACATAAGAGAAGTCTCTTTGCCATACTAAAGTATCTGGATATACTTGAACGGTATCGCTAGTGATATAATCACGAAGGTCCTTATCCAAGCCATTAAATGAATTGGTTTCTAAAGCAGCACGCTTAAGATCCACAAAAGTAGATCGGTACACTAATTTTTTATTGTCAAACGTAAATACATTCTTAAATTCTCTATCCTCTGTTTTCACCCATAATTCCTGAAAAGTATTTTGGTTGTTTTGCGCTGCCTGGTTGGAAATGGGACGTGCTAAGCTTTTATTAATAGTTGCCACTGTATTCCAATTCACTTTTAAAGTATCTAATACGTCTACAAAATTAATAGTTCCTTTTGCACTTGCTAAAAACTTTAAAGAATCTGCCACATAATTTACAAATCGATGATATTGCTCATTCGTGATCTCAGTGCGGTCCATCCAAAAACTAGAAACAGAAATTCTTTTTTTGTGATTCATTAAAGAATTATCAATCTGTTCATCGCTTGCACCCATAAAAAAGGATCCCCCTGGAATGTAGACCATTTGAGCATCAGTTCTAATACGCTTATTCTTAGTTACATTACTTGATTCGAATGCAAAAAATAATAAAGAACTCGCAAGTACTGCAAGTAACATAAACGGAAATTTAAAACCTGCCATCTTAAAATACTTAACCATAATTTTTATTTATAACCTATTTCACCTAAGCAAAATATAATATTTAATTTTTTCTTAATGCATTGCATGCACTTACTCTTGGTAATATGGATAAAGTTACTAAATCCAATGAAAGTAAGATACGCAAATTAGTAAATTGTTTGATTGAGAGTTGTTAAAAAATCGTTGAGATTTGAGTAAGGTGCAGAACAGGTTCCGGATTTACATATAAAGTATTGATTATCATATATTTGCTTGCCTTTCAAAGGGCTCAATGCAGGGTCATATTGATCCGAAATTAACAACAATTTAAAGGGTAAAAATATGTCCTGCACGGCTAAAATGGCCTTTTTAGCATTAGAACCTATGCTAATCAACTCGGTAAAGCCAAAAGTTAGAATCGTATAGGTTTGTGCCCAACAACTAAAAGAGGAAGGATATTGAATCATTCTTTTATGCATGGAAGCGACCATTTTAATGGACTGTGTCTTCCAAAGCAGCTGGTCAAAAAGGTTTGCCAAGTAAAATAAATTAAAGGACATCATTGCATTGGCACTTGGTTGAGCTCCATCATAATTGTCTTTTTTTCGGATGATGACATCGGTTTGATAATCTGCAGTAAAATAAAAGAACACTTTTTCTTCATCCACAAAATGTGTTTGAACATACTCCGTCCATGCTTTAGCTTTGTATAAATATGCCAAATTGCCTGTTACTTCTTGTAAATAAATATAGGCTTGTATTAAACAAGCATAGTCATCTAAAAAGGCAAAAGACTTGTTGCTATGATTGGTATGTGTATGATAAAAATAATTTTCCTCTTCGTTAAACATATTGGTTTCCAACCATTGCATGCAGTTCATTGCCTTATCAATTAGACTGCTGTCACCCAATGCTGCTGCAGCTTTACACAATGCAATAATGAGTAATGCATTCCATGATAAAATAACTTTGTGATCTAAAGAGGGTCTAATTCTTTTTGATCTTACTTCAAATAATGCATTTTTTATTTCTTTGAATTCGGTTGATTCACTTTCTAAAAAATTAGATTGCGTCCATAAAATATTGGTGTGTTCCCAATTACCTGCTGCTGTTACTTGATAATATGCTGCAAATTTTTCAAATGCATTTGCTGGGACTAATGCTTTTAATTCCGCATAGGTCCAAGTATAAAATTTTCCTTCCACTCCTTCGCTATCAGCATCCAATGCCGCATAATAGGCGCCTTGTCCATTGGATAGTTCCTTTTCTAAAAATTGAATGGTTTGATATATAACTACTTTATAAGATTCCTTTTTGGTTATTTGATAGGCTTCGGATAAAACCGAAATAAGTAAGGCGTTGTCGTAAAGCATTTTCTCAAAATGGGGTGCCTGCCATTGAGCATCTGTGCTATACCTAGAAAATCCCCCTCCTAAATGATCATAAATACCTCCTTGGATCATTTTATCCAAAGACAAGGTTGCTTGATACAAGGAAGCCTGACTATTGGTAACATGAAAATGTCTGAGTAATAACTGCAACGCAAAGGTTTGAGGAAATTTAGGTGCTGCACCAAATCCACCCCAAGTAGTATCGGCCGATAAAAGTATTCTATTGGCCATTACATCCAGTTCATCCTTATTGCCTTGAAATTGCGCTAGTTCATCCATCTCCGATTCAAGGATTTTAATATTCGCTTGCACTAAATGATTGGATAACTGCGTGGCTTGTTCCACTAATTTTTCAAAGTTATTGGCAAAAGCATTTTGTACGCCTTTTAATACGTCCATCCAAGAAGCCCTGTTTTGCATGGGAATAGGTGGAAAATAAGTACCTCCGTAAAAAGGTTTCCCATTGGGTAGTAAAAAAATATTTAGCGGCCAACCGCCGGATCCTGTCATGGCTTGCAAAGCGTCCATATATAAATGATCCACATCGGGTCTTTCTTCTCTGTCTACTTTTACATTTATAAAATGCGCATTCATGTAATTGGCTACCTCCTCCGATTCAAAACTTTCTCTTTCCATAACATGACACCAATGGCAAGCCGCGTAACCAATACTTAATAGAATGGGTTTGTTTTGAAGTGTGGCTAAATCAAAAAGGTTGTTGGACCAAGGAATCCAATTTACTGGATTGTGAGCGTGCTGAAGCAAGTACGGACTTGTTTCATGTATAAGCGCATTGGTAAAGGCGGGGTTTGCATTCATTGAATGCAATTTATTTTTTTTTGTTCAATTGGCTTAAATATAAATCTAATCCTGCAATCATACTTGGCGTTTGCGGACTAGGCACTTTAATATGTAAAGTGAGCCCAGCTTCTTCCACTGCTTTGCAAGTGTTGGATCCAAAAGCGCAAATAGCTGTACCGTTTTGGATAAAGCCGGGTTTGTTTTCGTACAAACTTTTTAACCCACTTGGTGTAAATAAACAAATGACGTCAAAATTATGACTACTAAAAACTTCTTTTAAATCACTACTCACAGATCTATACATGTATGCCATATCGAATTGACAACTATGGTCCTTTAACCAATTTACAATTTCATTGTCTTGTTGATTTTCACTGCAAACATATAAGAAGCGTTCATTGCCCTTGTGTTTATTTAGTACATCAAATAATTTTTTATTGGAACCGTCTGCACCAAAAAATACTTTACGCTTACGGTACATAATAAATTTTTGAAGATATAATGCAACCGACTCTGTGATACAAAAATATTTGGTCTCCTGACTTACATTCACTTTTAATTCGTCACAGGTTCTAAAAAAATGATCAATTGCATTTTTACTCGTGAAAATTACAGCAGAGTAGTTGGCTATTTCTATTTTTGATTTTCTAAATTCTTTTGAAGGAATAGCCACCAATTGAATAAGTGGGTGAAAATGTAAATCCACTTTATATTTAGCAGCCAAGTCAAAATAGGGAGATCTTTCACTCTCCGGTCTTGCTTGAGAAATTAGAATTTTTTTAATGGACTTACTAGTTGTCGTCTTTTTTTCTACACTTATTACTTTTGCCATTTTACACTTTTCTGCTTTAGAATGTCCCGCCAAAATATTGCAAAATAAATTTGTACAATATGAATAAGGGAAGTATTTCGAAAGCACAAAGGTAAAGAAAAAAATGAAAGGAAGATATATGTAATTTGTTCCTAACGGAAGTTAAGGTAAATAGGTACCTATATAGGAATAATAAAAGGGTCAAAATAGCCCCAGCGCCTATTGCTATTGAGTAATACACAGGCTTAGAAAAGGCTAAAATAAATACAAATGGGATTAATAAAATACCCAGTACTTTATTAATCATAAATACCACAAAAATGTAGGTATTTACCAGTTCTCTTACATTAAAAATATACCCCATTAATTGAAGCACAATAAATTTACCAAGGTACAATAGCGCAAAAAAAGTACAAACATAAAAGTATGCTAACCAAAAGGAAATGGGTAATAAATGATTATTAAAAATGAGCAATGTGGACATCAAAGAAAAACTTAACACAAATCCAATATTCGAAATTAAAGAGGCAAAACTATTTTGAACTAACTGCTCCCTATTCTGCGCTTCTCTTAGGGAAGACTTACTAAATTGACTAAACAATTTTATGTAGTACTGAGGGAATATGTTATTTATAAGGCCGTATAATAACAATAGTCCAATGATCAAATAAAATAATAAATCTTTTTCAGGAACGGCAAAACGTTGTTCAATTTTAAAAAGTGCGGGCAGCTCTTTTAGGAGTACATTTTTTTTGATATAAAGGCTATATCCATTTTTTTTGTCTGCAAAATAATTTCTATAGCCTTTTAAAATGTCAAATGTAGAATCACCACTTTTTACATGAAGCCTTTGAAAATACCAGGCATCTTCTTTGATAAAGGAACTTGGTAAAACTTGCGTGTATTGAATAAGTAACGTATCCTTTTTTTGTAAACTATCTAATTTAATGGAAGTGGAATCTTGTTTTTCAATATCAGTCTCTGTCTTTTTAGATATTGATGCTTTCTTCTTAGAATCGATTTCTTTCTTTTTGAAAACACTATCTTTCTTACTAGGAACCGTCTCTTTCTTTTTGGTTATGCTTTCCTTTTTTTTCAATAAGCTATCCTTTTGCCCATGCGCCGATAGCAATACAACACAAAAAGCCAGAGATAAAACAAATTTTAAAATAGAAGTCATCGTTGCAAAAATAAGTATAGTCCTTCAGAATTAGTAACTAATAGTTAGCTTTGTTATCTAAACTTAGCTATGTCAGGTATTTATATTCATATTCCTTTTTGTAGAAAAGCCTGTCATTATTGCAATTTTCATTTTTCTACGCAAACCCAGCATTTGGATGCTTTTGTGGAAGCCCTCCTAAAAGAAATGGTACTCCAAAAAAACTATTTACAGGACCCCATACAGACGGTATATTTTGGAGGGGGCACACCCTCCCTTTTACAGCAAACACATTTAGAAAAAATCACAAATAGCTTACAAAAGCATTTTAATTTATCGGACTTAAAAGAGTTCACACTCGAAGCCAATCCGGATGATATTAGTTTTGAGAAAACTAAACTTTGGAAAAGCCTAGGCATTAACCGGCTAAGTATTGGCGTGCAAAGCTTTCAGCAAGAGGCATTAAATTGGATGAACCGAGCACATACAGCTGCGCAATCTTTTGCATCAATTGAATATGTAAAAGCAGCAGGAATTCATAATTTAAGTACGGATCTTATTTATGGTACTCCCCATTTATCAGACCATGACTTAATAAAAGATATTGAAATATTAAATGGTTACGAAATTCCACATATTTCGGCCTATGCTTTAACTGTTGAAGAAAAAACAGCATTACATAGTTTAATTCAACAGCAAAAAATGAAAGATGTGGATACCGAAAAACAAGTAAGACATTTTGAAATCGTAGTTTCGAACCTTCATAATTATGGGTACGAACATTATGAAATTTCTAACTTTGCACAACCCGGCCATCAAAGCAGGCATAATACCAATTACTGGAAAGGCATACCCTATTTAGGTTTGGGGCCTTCGGCACATTCTTTTAACGCTCATTCAAGACAATGGAATGTCGCAAACAATCAACTATATATAAAGTCCATCCAGGAAGGTAATGTCCCTTTTGAAATAGAAAATTTGGAGGAGACAACGCGTTATAATGAATATATGATGATCTCCTTAAGGCTATTAGAGGGCGTTGATATGGAAGCAATTGACGCGCGTTTTGGAACGGCCTTTTTAGTACACACCAAAAGTATAATGGAGGCTCTATTTAAAGAAGGTAAACTTATAAAAACCAATAAGGGATTTGCAATTGCCAAAGAAGCGCGCTTTTTGGCAGACGGCATATCGAGTGAATTCTTTATTGTTTAAAATGCAAGATGAAAGCAGGCTCCCTCTAAATTAAAATGGTTTCAATTTCTTTAAAAGAAGCTACAGGATCGGCACCTTCCCAAAGTATTTTATAAATAGCAGTAACAATTGGCAAATTCACACCAATGTTTTCATTAATCGCCATAATACATTTACAAGCATTATACCCTTCGGCAACCATATTCATTTCTAATTCTGCAGCACGCACCGAATAGCCCTTCCCAATCATATTACCAAAGGTTCTGTTTCTGCTATGTAAAGAATAACAAGTCACTAATAAGTCGCCCAAATAAACAGAAGCAGAATAGTTCACGGAATCGCATTGGGATCCTTTATGCTCCATGACCCCCTTTAAAAAATGCTTCATTTCATTTGCCGCATTGGCTATATATACACTCAAAAAATTATCGCCATATTCTAGTCCATGTGCAATACCCGCACCTAATGCATAAATATTTTTTGCAACCCCTGCATATTGCACCCCATACACATCACTGTTAACAATGGTATTAATGTATTCATTCTTAAAACAGTTGGCAATTTCTTGGGTTGGCTCCTTATTAACTCCCGAAAAAGTAAGATAGGACAATTGCTCCGAAGCCACTTCCTCCGCATGACTAGGACCTAATAAAGTAAAGTAATCCGTTAAAGGGAAATTAAACTTTTGCTCCAAATACTGATTCAATAATAAATTTAGTTTTGGCAATACACCTTTAACCGCAGAAATTACTTGTTTATCCTGCAATGCATTTGCATCTAAGGCAGCAAGTGATAGTTCAATATGTATAGAGGGCACAGCAATAATAATAATTTCGGCATCTTTTACAACCACATTGATATCATCTGAAAATTGAATTTTAGCTACGTCAAAATAAGCGTTTCTTAGGTAATGTGGATTATGATGACGCTTTTGAAAATACGCAATATTATTGGCTTGTCTTACCCACCAATTAATGGCAAAACCATTGTCGGTCACGATTTTAGCAATCGCAGTCGCCCAACTTCCACTTCCAATTATACCAATACGTTTTTTGTTCATAATTCAAAGATACGGAAACATAAAAAAAGGGACACATTTTTTAGATGCATCCCATTTTCAATATTTAGGTAGATTTTATTTCTTTTCTTCAAATAATTTGTCCTTGGCAACCACTTTTACAAGCGATCCTTCCTTTAATGTTTTACTAACCGTACTGTAGGGGCCTGTAATCACTTCATCACCCACCTTTAAACCTGCTACTTCGATATAGTTTAAGTCCTGAATATCTGTTTTTACTTTTACCATTTTAACTTTATTATCCTTTTGTAAAACAAATACCACTTCATTTAAATCTTCTTCTTTATTGGCAGGTGCAGGTGTATTTTTATCGTCTGATTTAGCTGCAGAAACCTTTGTGTCTTTGCCATTACCTTCTTTGTCTCTTGTTGTTACCGCATTTAAAGGAACAGAAATAACATTTACTTTTGATTTAGTTTGAATGTCTGCACTTGCAGTCATTCCTGGTCGAAATGGGAACTTCGCATTTTCTACAATTAAGTCCTCATAACTTGAAGGCTCTAAACGAATATGCACTTTATAGTTAGCTACCTCGGTGCTTGCTGCAGCTGATGTAGCTAAAGCAGAAACTGGATTGGCAATTTTGTACACAATGCCTTTGAATTTTCTTTTGTTATAAGCATCTACTTCTACTAAGGCAGTATCTCCAATTTTTACTTTTGTAATATCATTTTCTCCCACGTCTACTCTTACTTCAATGCTTTTCATATCGGCAACACGCATCATTTCGGTACCCGCCATTTGAGCAGTACCTACTACACGCTCTCCTTTTTTAACCCCCATAGAACTCACAATACCATCCATAGGAGCAACAATGGTAGTGCGCGCCAAATCCTTCTCGGCACGAGACAATTGAGCTCTTACACCTTGGATTTGAGCTTGGCTACTTTTAATTGCTTGTTGTGCTGCTAAATAATTAGATTCAGCAGAACGATAGCTTTGTTCTGTTTGCTCAAATTCGGATTTGGAAACAATTTTATCAGCTAATAATTTTTTGTAACGCTCATAAGTAGTTTTAGTGTTCTCATAGCTTGTTTTTAAGCCACTTAATCCCGCTTTTACATTTTCGTATTGCGCCTCTGATTGATTCACACTTGCAGTTACCTGATCTCTTTGAGTAGAATAGATATCGGCATAAATTTTAGCCAATACTTGACCTTTGGTTACTTTATCCCCTTCTTCAACAAAAAGGTTTACCACTTCACCGGAAATATCTGGACTTACTTTTACTTCAATTTCAGGATACACTTTACCACTTGCATTTACCGACTCCGTAATGGTTCGCGTTTGTACTTTTTCGGTAGTCACTTCTTCACCCGTTTCTTTACCAATAACACCCGTCTTTTTTAAGGTAACCAACAGTATTATAACTGCAAATAATCCTACAAGTATCCAAATTAATTTCTTATTCATGTTTGTCTATTTAAAATTGCTTATAATGATAATGCTTCTCCTTTATAAAATTCCAATAATTTAATGCGGAACACATACTCATATTGTGCCGACTTGAAGTTCACTTTTGCCTTAAGGAAATTATTTTGATTGTTTAATAATTCAATAGTACCTAATAAACCTAAATCATAACGCTTGGTTGCAAATTCATATGTTTTTTCAGCCGAACTCAACGCTTTTTGAGTTGCTGCCAATTTATTGAAAGCAACTACTGCATTGGTATACGCTGCATAAATATCCTGTTTTAATTTCAAATTTGTATTCTCTTCCTGCAAAGTGGCATTGCGGTAATTTAACTTAGCTTGCGCATAGGAAATTTTAGATTGATTGCCATTAAATATGGGAATATTCATTTGAAAACCAAAGCTCTGACCAAAGTTGTTGTTAAGTTGATTACTCCATCCATTCCAGATATTTCCCCAATTTCTTTGTGAAGTAACTGCAGTGTATACAGGACTTTGAATAAAATATTTAGTATTGCTCACTGTCACAAAGGGAGATGCCGCATTGGGCGTATTATATCCTGAAAAATTATATCCACTTACATAATTAAAAACATTCGAAAAGTTAGAACTTAAATTATATCCAAAACTAACACTTGGATAGAAATTAGCTTTTGCAGCCAACTCATTTTTAGACGCAGCTTTAACGCGTAAGGCTGCTGCTTTGACACCTGGAAGGTTTTGAGAAGCCACACTAAATACATAATCTGGCTGCAAGTCTGCAAAGGATTGTAGTTTAATTTGATCTACCGGTTGTGCTTGTATGTCAAAAGGCTTGCTTGCATCTAAATTTAATAAAGCTTTTAGACTTAGTTTACTTTGTTCAATACTAGCGCTTGTAGAAATAAAAGTGCTACTATCATTCGCTAACTGCGTTTCTAATTCTAATAAATTTAATTCTGGCAACAAACCCACTTCCACTCTTTTTTTAGTTGCAGCTAATTGTTGCTTGGTTTGCTCAATTTGTATTTTGGCGATTCCAGCTTGTTCAATTGCAGACAATACTTGTAAATAATAAGTAGCCACGCTCATTGAAATATCATTAGAAGTATTTTGCTTATCCGCCTCAGAAGCCTGCCAACTTAAATTAGTTGCTTCTACTGTATTGCGCAATTTACCTGCATTAAAAACTTGAACCCCTCCATTCATACCAAAGTTGTTGTATAAAAATTGGGTGTTTGTAAAACCATTGGTTGTAGGGTCAATTGACCTTCCCAATCTTAACCCCATTCCGCCAGATCCATTTAAAGTAGGCAATTGGCTGGATTTAGCTACGTCGGCTTGTAATTTTGCTAATCTTGCTTGAACGTCGGCCTGTTGAACCGAAATGTTATGTTTAATAGCATACTCAATACAGGTTTTCAAATCCCATTTGGTGTCATCTTGAGCGCTTAGGCTCAATGAAAAACTTATAAATAAAAAAGTAAATATGTGTTTCATGTGTTTATTTTAGCGTACCATTTTACACTACAAAAGTACACTAATAGCTCCTACTTGACTAATTTTTAGACAAACGGAAAAGGATGCCATATAAGGCCATTTTTTAATAGATGAAAGGCGCGAATAAACTTTTTATGCAGCGTTGATTGATCTTTTATAGTAATAAATCCGATAAATTATAAGGACAATTACTATTAAACACACAGCGGTCAAAGCAGCATAAGGCTTATCAATAACTACTGCCACTGCAACAAATGCGTAGGACAACACAAAAATAGCTGCCAATATGGGGGTCCATTTTTTTAAGGCCCCTGTTACAGATGCATCTCCCTGACCTTTACTTCTTAAAATAAATAAAGTAGCTGCGGAAGTGCTCATTCCCATGCAATCTAAAAAGATACTAAAGCTTAACACATCGTCTACCCCCTTACCAAAGAAAGTAATTAATATAGTAGTGATGGCAAATACGGTTAACCCAGGAACCAACGCTTCTGTTTTAGGATGTTTGGTTTGAAATAATTTAGGCAATACTTGGTCCTCACTCATTGCAAACATGACACGTGGATTACTCATTAAAATAACATTTACGTATGCGAGCACACTTAACACCATGGCAAAATCAAAAACCTTTGCGCCGTATTTTCCAAACCATGCCTCAAATAATAGAGAGCCAATAGCATTTGCATTTTTCATTTGATCAAAACCTATTACTTTAATATAGGTATAGTTAATAGCGAGGTATAAAAACAAAACAATAAAAATACCCAGGACAATACCACGCTGCATAGTCTTAGCCGATTTTATCTCGGATCCAAAATTAATGGTTTGCTGATAGCCCCCGTAAGTGAAAAAAACAGAAACTAAACTCACTAAAAGTAAAAGGCCACCATTGTGTCCATTATAAATTCTAATGACTCCTTCATTTACTCCATGAATAGGCACCGTAACTCCTTTGAAAAAAGAGGAAATAAGTAAAAGAATCAAACTAATTTTTACAATCATCAGCACATTTTGTGTTCTACTACTTGTCTTTAATCCCAATAAATTAACAATATAAAAAAGTCCCACCGACAAAGACGCAATACCTACATTAAATAAAGTGCTTGATGGATGTCCAAATAATAAATCACTCACATAGTCCGCACCAATTAATGCCACCACCGCAAGGGATGCTGCGTTGCTAATTAGTATAAGCACATTTATAGTAAAACCAACTCCCGGATGATAACAGTGCGCAAACACTTTATAATAACCTCCCATTACCGGTAAACGTTGTCCAATTTCGGCATAGGTTAAAGCACCAAATAAAGCAATAACACCTCCAATAATCCAAGCACTAAAAAATATGAGTTCTGTTCCCGATTTTGCAGCAATCGTAGCAGGTGTTTTAAAGATGCCCATGCCAATAACCAAGCTTACCACAATCATAGTTAAGCTAAAAAAATTAATACCTTGTTTTTCTTTCATTCCTACTTTATTTAAAAGTTGCGCAGTTTAAAATAGGTCCGACAATGGAGTCCTATTTGTTAAGGTTAAATATATAAAAATTGGCGTAGTTTTCAACAAAGCGTTAATAATTAAAATGCCTTGCTTACATTATTCTGGCTATGTTTGTTTTGGAATTAGGTTCATGAAAATGATTAAAAGGGAATCCAGTAAATGCTGGAGCTATTCCCGTAGCTGTAAGTTTATCGTTGGCAACAACGAATTGCAAAAAATCCACTGAAGCAATTTGGGAAGGATGCAATTTAAAAGAACAAGCCAGAAGACCTGCCTAGTTAATTTATAACCAACAGCTTTCGGGTAAAAAGCAGGATTGTAAAGCATTGTTGTATAAACTTTAAATGGTTGGCGCTTGGCCCAATTTATCGATTCCCCCAACAATAAATTATGGTTCTCTAATTCTTGAAAGCTCATTGTTCACTCAAAAAACTAAACAATGAGCAAAAAATTAATCACGCTCTCGGTAGGCTTAATCGCAACCTCCCTCCTCTTTGGGCAAAAAGACAGTAGTAAATTAAATGACGTCATAGTCACTGCCAATAAAATTGAGCAGAAACAAAACACCACAGGAAAAGTAGTTACGGTTATTACCTCCCAACAATTAAATGCGCATGCTGGTCAAAACGTCGCACAAGTATTAAGCGAGCAAGCAGGCTTGTATTTACCTGGTACATTAAGTAATGTAGGAACAGTGCCTAGTATTTATATGCGAGGTGCTTCCAGTGGTAGAACTTTAATTTTGATAGATGGCGCGCCAGTAGGCGATCCTTCTATGATTAGCAATGAATTTGATTTAAACCTAGTTCCCTTAGCACAAATTGAAAGAATTGAAATTTTAAAAGGTTCTCAAAGTACCATGTATGGATCAGATGCGATTGGTGGCGTAATTAACATTATAACTAAGAAAAGATCGGGAAGTTTTATTACTGGCGGCGCAAGCACTGGAACTTATAAAAATAAAACAAACCAAATTGCTTTTAATGGCGTTCTTGCTAAAATAAATTACACAGTAGGGTTTGAAAATCAAAAATCAGATGGCTTTTCATCGGCCATTGATAAAACCAATACCGGCAATTTTGATAATGATGGTTATAAAAATAATAGCTGGTATACAAAGTTGAATTATACGATCAATGACAATTGGTCTGCGCAAGCAAATACGCGCAAAACTTCCTATAAAGCCAGCATTGATTACGGCGCATTTAAAGACGATAAGGATGAATATTTTAACAATGCAACAACCATGACGGGAATGCAATTAAAATATAAAAAAGACAAGGCCCTATTTCAATTTCAATATCAATACACCACACAGGATCGTAGTTATTTAAACGATAGCGTTGATAAAAAATATATTACTTACGAAAACAACCAATATGCAGGAAAAACACATTTTGCAGATATGTTCTTATCAAAGTATATTGGACAAAATATTCAATGGATTGCAGGTGCCGATTTCAGATATGGTTCCTACAACCAAACCTATGCTAGCATAAGTGTTTGGGGACCTTACAATGAAATTTTTAAAGATACCTTTCAATTTCAAAATGCATTGTATGGATCACTTTTAGTAAATGATGCATCCAAAAAATGGTTTTTAGAATTAGGCACAAGGTACAATCACCATTCTCGCTATGGCGATAATCAAACTTTCACTATTAGCCCTTCTTATGTAATTCAGCCAGGACTTCGTATAATTTCCAGTATCTCTTCCGGATTTAAAGCACCAAGCTTATACCAAATAAGTTATAACACGCAATTAAAAGCAGAAACATCGGTGAATTCAGAAATTGGTATTGATTATAAATCCACACCAGTGGATGCAAGAGTTGTTTATTTTAATAGAACTATTAACAATGGAATAGATTACAATTACATTGATTATAACTTTTTCAACTTCATAAAGCAAAAAGTGAATGGTTTGGAACTTGAACTAAACCACCGCTTACCACATAATCAATCCGTAAGTGTTAACTATACTTTATTAAATGGACAAGAGACCAATCAAAACAGAGAAACTACTACCGATACCATTACTTATAATTACTTATTAAAAAGACCTAAGCATAGTTTACAATTACAATATAATATTGGATACAAAAAATGGGAGGCCTCTGTTTCGGGGCGCTATATAAGCAGCCGTTATGATGTAGGCGGATATGCAACACCAGATGTAAAATTGGACTACTACACTTTAGTAAATGCGCATATTCAATATAAAGAAAATAACTGGTTAAGTTTTTATGTAGATGTGCAAAATATATTTCAGGATCGTTTTCAAGAAATATATGGGTACAATACCATGGGGAGGACTATTCAAATTGGGTTTAGATTACACTAGTAGGCCCTGGATTGAAATAACCTACACCTTCATTCGCTCAACTAGATGCAACTAAGGTGCTTAAATAAAAAAAGCTTTGTATCTTCATACAAAGCTTTTTTATGCAATTCCATTTTAATGAATTGGTTACTGTTATTTTTACTTTGTTTGCTGTAATTGATATTGTGGGATCTATTCCCTTATTAATTGCCATGAAGGAAAAAGCGGGCGTCATTAAATCTATGCAAGTAACGCTTATATCTGGCGGCTTAATGGTTGCCTTTTTGTTTTTAGGAAAACCATTTTTGAGTGTACTGGGATTGGATGTAAAATCCTTTGCAGTAGGTGGTTCTATTGTAATATTTTTATTAGGATTGGAAATGGTATTGGGACATGAAATATTTAAAGGAGATAAAAATGGGCATACCGGTTCCGTGGTGCCAATTGCCTTCCCAATTATTGCTGGAAGTGGAACGCTCACTACCATCATGTCTCTAAAAGCAAACTTTGAAGAAGTTTATATTTTATTAGGTATACTCGTAAATCTGGTTATTGTTTTTGCTGTGTTAAAGTCATTAAATATAATAGAAAAACTACTAGGGCCCGGGGGCTTGCTAGCAGTTCGTAAATTTTTTGGTGTCATTCTTTTGGCCATTGCTGTTAAGATATTCTCCAGCAATGTGGGGGCATTAAAACGTTAAATTAATAGAATTTCAACTATTTTTAGTTTCTTGAAAAAATCAATTACTATATTTTTTTTAATTGTGTTTATGATGAGCCTAGTTGGACATCATTTGGTGTTCACATTGGCAAAATTAAACGCTAAAGCAATTATTAGCCAACAGCTAAAATCAAATATCATAAACGATTTAGTTGAAAAAATTCCGGCTAGTCCAAAAATGCAATGGGAAGAAGCAAATGCTGAATTTGAACTTTCGGGTAACTTATATGATGTGATAAAAAAGGAAGTAGTTGGAAATCAAACTTATTATTATTGTATTAATGATCATAGGGAAACTGGCTTGCTACAGTTTTACAACAACTGGATACAATCCAATAATTCCAATGACACCCAAAAGCAGCAAGCAAAAACAATTTTTAAATATTTGAGTATAGAGTGTGAAATGCCTATACAAGCAAAGCAATACCAACCTTATTGTATTGTTAATAAAATAGTGCATCCTACTGCATTTAACTTTGCCTCAAGAACTTTACTTGTGCAAGTGCCTCCTCCAAAATACTTGGCTTAGCATTTAATTAATAGCATCTTTAACTTAATCAATACTATTTATTGTAATAGTATTGACATTCCTTTATTTATAAAATTGTAAAATGAAAATTATTTTAGTGAATTTGATTTGTGTATTATTAATGTGTAGCAATGCCATGGGACAAACTAACATCAATGCAAAAGTACTTGATGCTTTTACTCAAAAACCATTAGCGGGCGCCAGTATTATAATTGGAGATAAAAAAATGAGTACAAATAACAATGGTGGTTTTACTTATCAATGCAACGCCAAGGAAACAATTAAAATTAGTTATGTAGGTTATGAAACTAAAATTGAAAACAATAAAAATTGTAACCCCAATTTTATTATTTATTTAACTCCATTGGTTTTGACACTGGACGAGGTGGAAGTAACCAATTCTACCAATAGCAATAAAACATTATTATACCAACCAGCAGCCATAACCAATTTAAATACAACCGATATTAAAAGAGGTTCGGGCTTATTTTTTGATGACGCTATTCAAACCAATGTGCCTGGCGTACAAATGGCCCGAAGATCTGTGGGGGGTGGTCAACAATTTAATATTAGAGGTTATGGTAATGGTGTTAGGGGTAAAAATGGTGCAAGTAGTAATTTTGACGGACAAGGTTCCAAAGTATATTTAAACGGAATTCCAGTGACCGATGCAGAGGGTATTACCACAATGGACGATATTGATTTTGGCTCCATAGCTTCGGCCGAAATTGTAAAAGGTCCAGCAGGATCCCTATATGGCTTAGCTATTGCAGGAGCAATAAATCTAAAAACAGTTGCTCCTGAAAAAGGAAAAACAAGTTTAGATCAAGCGTTTATTACAGGTAATTATGGCCTTAGAAGAAACACAAGTACTTTTCAGACAGCAAATAATAATACATCTTTATTAGTTAATTATGGTCACCAGGAAGTAGAAGGTTTTACCATTCACAATGCTTCTCGTAAGGACTATGCCAATGTAATTAATGTATCCACTCCAAGTGATAAACAAACGGTAAGCACCTATTTTGGATATAGCAATAGTTATGACCAACGTGCTGGAGAATTAACCATCACTCAATATGAAACCAATGACTATTCTGGCAACATAGATTATATTAAAAGAGACGGCCATAGCAATGTGATTACTTTTAGAGCAGGCATTACCAATAGTTATAAATTAAATGAACACTTAACAAGTAACACCACTGTTTTTGGAACCAGTTTTACGAGTAATGCAAGTTCAGCTGCGGGATGGACCGAAAAAGCAACAGGCAACTACGGCATTAGAGCCACTTTAGATTCAAAATTTGAATTGAGCAATCAAGTAAAATTATCTGGAATCACCGGTATTGAATCTCAAAGACAAGACGCACATGTAGTTGGTTATAATATGAAACAAAACCCTTTAGATACGGCAAGTGTTTGGAAATATGAAGTAAACCCATATTGGGTATTAAATGCAACCACTTCGGATTTAAATAGTGTAAGCACTACTTCCTCTCTATTTTCTGAGTGGACATTAAGTTTACCAAAGGACCTGAGCGTTACTGCTGGACTAGGTTCTAGCAACATGAAAATTACTTTAAACGACAGATTAAATCCTGCATTAACCACCAGGCCTTCAAAATTTGAAAAAGAATATGCAGGAATGGTTTCCCCTCATGTTGCTATAAATAAAATTATAAATAAACATATTTCATTGTTCGCTTCCTATAGCAAGGGTTATAAAGCACCAGTGAGCTCCTATTTTTATATAACAACTCCTGCAGTGACTACCCCAGCTACCCCAGCAACAGGAAGGGTAAATGAAACTTTGAATCCAGAAATTGGAACTCAAATGGAATATGGAACTAAGGGGCAAATTTTTGACAATAAATTAATTTATGAATTTGCTTATTTCCATACCGTTTTTGAAAATAAAATGACGGCTATTTCCGTGGTATCTCCAGCAAATAAATCAACCACCTTGTATTCATATGTAGTAAATGGTGGGGAACAACGTCACTATGGTGTGGAGGGTATGATAAAATATAATTTAATGAGTAGTCAAAATGGTTTTATTAAATTAATAAGCCCATTTGCAAATTTTACGAAGAGCGATTTTACTTATGCAAATAATTTTACTATACAAAAATCGGTTACGAGTATTGAAAACTATACTGGCAAACAAGTAGCAGGCGTTCCTAATTGGATAGTGAATGCTGGTGTTGATATGCAATTTAAAGGCGGATTTTATGCCAACCTTACCTATAACTACAAGGACAAAACACCTATTACTGGTTTAAACGATTTTTATACTACTAGTTACAATTTGCTAAATGGCAAATTGGGCTTTAGTACTTTAATTGATAAGCATTTTAGTTTAGATACATATGTAGGAGCAACCAATATAACCAATACAAAATATTATTTAATGGTATTTGCAAACCAATTACCAGATGCTTATTTACCTGCCCCTAAAAATGCAATGGTATTTGGAGGCATTAATTTAAAATATACCTTTTAATTGTATTAAATTTAAAGTATGAAAAAACTAATTTATTGCTGTTTATTGAGCATCGCGATCCTAGGCTGTGGCCGTTTTTCAAATCAAGAAACAAAAGCACCTGGCAATATGCGCATAGTTTGTGTTTCCAAACACTTAACAGAGATGGTATTTGCATTAGGGGAGGGCAAATCATTAGTGGCCGTGGATTTAAGTAGCAGTTATCCGGATAGTGCCAAACTATTAAAAACTGTGGGCTACCATAGAGCATTAAGTCCGGAAGGAATTATTGCCATGAACCCGGACTTAGTAATTCATAGTAATGATATAGGACCGGAAACTGTAATTCCTCAAATTACTAAAGTAGGTTTAACAGTAAAAACATTTGGATCGGCTAACACCATTGATAGTGCAAAATTAACTTTAAAAGAGTTGGCTAATTTTTATGGGGTGCCTCAAAAAGCCGATTCTATTATAAAACAAATGGACGCTTCTATTAACGCAGCAGCAGATTCATTAAAAGCAATGCATACTACTAAAAAGCCAAAAGTAATGATTATACATTTTGGCCGCGCAAGTAATATTTATTTTGTAATGAGTGGCCGAAATGGTGTGGGTGATAAAATGATTGAACTTGCTGGTGGTGAAACAGCTATTTATGATGCCAAAGGTGCAAAACAATTATCAGCAGAAGCCATTGCGGCAGCAAATCCTGATGTAATTATTGCCACCGATTTTGGTTTCGACCAAATGGGTAGTATGGATAAATTTATTGCAGGGGTTCCTGGGGTGGCTTTGACCAATGCTGGAAAAAATAAAAATATTATTCGTTTTGAGGAAAATGATTTAGTTTATTTTGGACCAAGATCGGGTAATAATATTTTATCTCTTATGAAGCAACTACATAGTTTCAAAAATGTTCAATAATAAAAGCATTTATATTTTTTCAAGCATTGCACTTTGCTTAATAATGCTAGCCTCTATTCAATGGGGGGCTGTAAGCATTACTAATATTCAAATGGCAGATGCTGTGAAACATTTTTTTCAAGGAAAAACGCCTTCGTCTATTTACGAGGGTGTTTTTTTACAAATAAGATTACCCAGGGTATTTTTATGTTTAATATCGGGCGCTATTTTATCGGTTTCAGGGGTATTTATGCAAGGCTTATTTAGAAACCCATTGGTGGAGCCAGGTATTATAGGAACCAGTGCAGGTGCAGCTTTTGGCGCATCTATTGTATTTGTATTAGCAGTTTATTTACCCATGGATTGGAAAGCATTAGTAGGCCCTTTACTAGTTCCCTTATTTGCTTTTTTGGGTGCTACCCTTGCCACCTATTTGGTATATATGATATCTAAAAATCATCAAAAAACTTCTATCCTTTCTATTTTACTAGTGGGACTTGCCATTAATGCAATGGGATTAAGTGGAATGGGTTTTATGACTTATATAGCTAGGGACCCACAAGCAAGAAGTATAAATTTTTGGAACCTAGGAACTTTTTCGGGTGCCAATTGGCAACAAGTATTTATAGTATTAGCGTTACTGATAGTTGTAATTTTTTCCATTTTTAAATTCATAAAACCATTAAACGCCTTACTACTTGGCGAGGAAGAAGCTTTGTATTTAGGTGTTAACATAAAACAGTTTCGTAGAAAAATTTTAATACTAAATACCTTAATGGTGGCCATTATCACCTCCTTTGTGGGTGTTATAGGTTTTGTAGGACTTATTGTACCTCATATTGTAAGACAACTAGTGGGTAGTGATCATAAAAAATTATTACCCATGTCCATGCTAGTGGGCGCTTCGGTTTTACTACTTGCCGATCTTGCTGCTAGGCTATTACTTGCGCCTTCGGAAATTCCTATTGGCATTATTACCTCCCTTGTTGGCGCTCCTATTTTTATTTTTTTACTAAAGAAAAAACTTTTTATCAAATCCGATGCTTAAGTTACAGGACATAAATTATACCATTGGTACAAAACAAATTTTGTCAGGCATTCAAATAAATTTTGAGCCAGGTAAATTGCATATGATACTTGGTCCTAACGGCTCGGGGAAAACTTCCTTGTTAAAAATTACAAGTGGACAAATTCAAAATTTTAATGGTAGTGTATTTTATGACAATCATTTAATTAACCAAATTCCTGCTGCTACACTGGCTACCTATCGTAGTTATTTAAGTCAACAAAATAATATTCCTTTTCCACTAACGGTAACAGAATTAATTCAAATGGGGCGTTATCCTCACTACTCCTATGAGCCCACAAAAAACGATTTTAAAGTAATTAATGAGGTAGTTAATAAATTAGAAATTACACATTTACTTAACAGGGACTTTAATACTTTAAGTGGCGGGGAGCAACAAAGAGTTCAGTTTGCAAGGGTTTTAGCGCAGGTATGGGAAAAGGGAACAAATAATAGCCGTTATTTATTTTTAGACGAACCTTTAAATAATTTAGATATTCAGTATCAAAAATATTTACTGCAAACCATACGTGAATTTATCAAAGAGGACCTAGTAGTTATTATGATTGTGCACGATATTAATTGGGCACTTGCTTACGCAGATAAAGTGTATTTTTTAAATAAAGGCACTCTTGTTGCGCAAGGCAACCCTGCCGATATTATTACCACTCATTTAATTGCCGATGTATTTAAGGTAGAGGCACAATTAATAAATGTACCAGGGCAAAAGCATGCGGTGGTTGCTTATTGATGATATTGATTTATATGCAAACCTACTAAAACTGCAAAAGCTTGCTAAATACTGTAGTTTGGGGGTAATTATCACCAATTTATTCCCAAAAAGTTAAATTATTTTTGAGTTCATTCAAAGCACTAGACTTTATGGCTGAATTCGAAAAGATTCTCATTTTTATTCGTAATTTAGAAGACACATAATTTACAAGTTTATGGGCGCAATTTCCTTGATTGCATTGCTTATAGCAGCAATTGCTTTTTCTGCTGGTGGTATATTAGTAGGGAAAATATTAGTGAAGGGATCTAAAAATCCTCAAAAAGGGCAGGCTTATGAGTGTGGCATCCCCACCAATACTTCTCCTTGGCATCAATTTAATGTAGGCTATTATTTATTCGCTTTGCTTTTTTTAATTTTTGATGTGGAATTGGTATTCATGTATCCATGGGCTGTTGTGGTAAAAAAAGTAGGCATGGTGGCACTCGTTGAAATTATCGTATTCATATTTATTTTATTCATGGGCTTTTTATATGCTCATAAAAAAGGCGCACTCAAATGGAGTTAAATGAAAACATTGCAGGTAATCCCCCATTTCCGGGTATTATCCATGAAACACCAGGTGGCGGAATTGTTGTAAGTACGTTTGATAACGTTATTAATTGGGCTAGAAGCAATTCCTTATGGCCACTATCTTTTGCAACAAGTTGTTGTGGTATTGAAATGATGTCTACTGCTTCGGCCAAATATGATTTTTCTCGTTTTGGCTTTGAAGTAGCAAGAGCCTCTCCGCGTCAGGCCGACGTAATTATTATAGCAGGTACTATTGTAAATAAAATGGCACCGGTATTAAAACGCTTGTATGATCAAATGGCCGATCCGAAGTATGTAATTGCCATGGGTGCATGTGCCATTAGTGGTGGGCCTTTCTTTTATAACACTTACTCAGTAGTAAAAGGAGCAGACCATATTATTCCTGTAGATGTTTATATACCAGGATGTCCTCCACGTCCCGAAGCCTTATTACATTCTTTAATTTCTTTACAAGAGAAAATTAAAATGGGTATGACAAGAGATCAAATAAGAGATGAATTTAAAACACCATCATAAAACAGTATCATTTTTATAAAGCATACTTAGATTAATTAGAACACATGGACATAGAATCAATCAAATCCTACATTACAGCACATGCTCCCGAAGCTACTTTTGACGAAACGGGTGAATGGTTAAATATTATTGTGGAATCAAATCATGTAAAACCGCTAGCAGCTGTGCTTCATGGACAGCCAATGCAATTGGATTTCTTGTTTTGTTTAACCTGCGTTGATTATAAAACACATTTAACAATGGTATATCACTTAACTTCTTCAAAGGATAGAAGTATTAACATTGTCATTAAAGCAAATGTAAACAGCGCTGATCCAATCATTGAAACTGTTTCTGATATCTGGCGTACTGCCGAATTTTTAGAACGTGAAGTTTTTGAAATGTTTGGAGTTGAATTTTTACATCATCCAGATTTAAGAAAATTAATATTGGAGGAAGAGACAGCGATAGCTGTCGATGAACAAAAGGAACTAGTAACTGAAAAAAAGGGATACTGGCCTCTGAGAAAAGATTTTGAAGATCCTATCAACATGATAAAATTATAATTGGGCATGTACAATCAAACTGAAATTATAAAAGATACTACCAACTTAGGACCCGATGGGGAATTAGTTGTAAATATGGGACCACAGCACCCTGCAACGCATGGTGTTTTACATTTGGTGGTAACATTGAATGGTGAAACCATTAAAAAAATTGAACCACACCTAGGTTATATCCACCGTTCCATTGAAAAGATGTGCGAGAGTTTAACCTATCGTCAATTTATATATGTAACAAGCCGAATGGATTACTTGTCTTCGCATATTAATAATACCGCTTGTGCTTTATTAGTAGAAAAAGGAATGCAAATAGAAGTGCCTGAGAGAGCAAAAGTAGTGCGTACTATTTTAAATGAATTAACACGCATTGCTTCACATGAATTGTGGATAGGTGCGATGGCAATGGACTTAGGCGCTTTCACTCCGTTCTTTTATGCATTTAGAGAGCGTGAAATGATCACCGATATTATGGAAGACACATGTGGTGCTCGTTTAACAATGAATTATATTGTTCCCGGTGGCCTGATGTATGATATTCATCCCGATTTTCAAACAAAAGTAAAAGCATTTGTAAAACAGTTCAAAGAAAAAGTAACAGAATACGAGGATTTGGTAACTGGCAATGTGATTTTTCAAAGTCGCACCCAAGGCGTTGGAACTTTAAGTTATGAAGATGCAATTTCTTATGGCTGCACAGGGCCCGTTGCGCGCGCAAGTGGTGTAAGTTGCGATATGAGAAAAATAGCACCTTATGATGCATATGATCGTGTGGAGTTTGATGAGGTGATTGAAACTGCTGGAGATTCCTTTGCAAGATATATTGTACGCGTTAAAGAAATGAACCAATCCATTCGCATTATTGAACAACTCATTGACAATATCCCAGAAGGTGACTTTGTGGGTAAAACCAAGAATGTATTGAAATTAGCAAAAGGTGAGTTTTATCAAAGAGTTGAAACGGCGCGTGGAGAATTAGGTGTATATATTGTAAGTGAAGGGGCAACTACGCCATACCGTATTAAATTCCGTTCGCCAGGTTTCTCTAATTTATCAGTGTTAGATCATATTGCTAAAGGAAGTAAGATTGGTGATTTAATGGCAACAATGGGCACATTAGATTTAGTAATTCCAGATATTGACCGATAAACAAAGATTGAATTATTCGCATAAAAAGATATAAATGTTAAGTTTAGAAAGTATCACAAAAACAATACAGGACTGGTTATTTGCCAAGTTCACACCTCAAATAGCATTGACTATTGAGTGTGTAATTGTGATTTTATTATGTATCACCTTATTTGCAGTATTAGGTTTGGTACTTGTATTATTAGAGCGTAAAGTAGCTGCAAGAATACAAATAAGATTAGGGCCTAATCGTGTAGGACCAGGTGGTATTTTTCAAACAGCAGCAGATACTTTAAAACTAATAATGAAGGAAGGACTAACACCAGATGCTGCAGACAAATTTTTATTTAACCTAGCTCCTTTTGTAGTAATGATGGTTGCCATGTTATTATTAGCACCCATCGCTTTTGCAAAGAACTTTCAAATATGGGATATTAATATTGGCGTCTTATATGTTTCATCCATTTCCTCTTTATCAGTTATTGGTATATTAATGGCTGGATGGGCGAGTAATAACAAATACTCTTTGTTAGGTGCCATGCGCAGTGGCGCACAAATTGTGAGTTATGAGTTATCTGCTGGTTTTGCCGTATTAACTATTGTAGTGCTAACGGGAAGTTTACAAATTTCAGAAATTGTAGCATCACAAGAAAACGGCTGGTGGCTATTTAAAGGGCATATCCCCGTTATCATTGCCTTTGTATTATATATTATAGCAGTGACTGCCGAAACCAATCGTGCGCCTTTTGACTTAGCCGAAGCTGAATCTGAATTAACTGCAGGTTTCCATACCGAATACTCAGGAATGAAATTTGCATTGTTTTTCTTAGCAGAGTACATAAATATATTTATTGTTTGTGCGATTGGTGCTACCTTATTTTTAGGAGGTTGGATGCCACTTCATATTGGCCATTGGAAAGACTTTAACCATATCATGGATTATATCCCTTCCAGTGTTTGGTTTATGGGAAAAACATTTTTCTTGATCTTTTTAATTATGTGGTTTAGATGGACCTTCCCTCGTTTACGTGTAGATCAATTATTAAACTTAGAATGGAAATATTTATTACCAATAAGCTTGTTTAACCTTTTATTAGTAACGGTGATTGCAATAATGGGTTGGCATTTTTAACATTAAATGAATTAGAAAATGTTTTTGAAAGACTATATATCCGATGTGTACAATGGTGTCACTTCGCTTTTAAAAGGAATGCGGAAGACAGGATACTATTTTACACATAGTAAAGAAATTATCACGGAGCAATATCCAGACAATCGTGCTACTTTAAAATTAGCAGATCGTTTTAAAGGGGAGGTTGTTATGCCTCATGACCAGAACAATGAACATACCTGTACTGGTTGTACTGCTTGTGAATTGGCTTGTCCAAATGGCACCATTAAAATTATTACCAAGTTTGATATTACGCCAGAAGGAAAAAAGAAAAAAGCTATTGATGCTTTTATTTATCGTTTAGAAATGTGCACCCTTTGTAATTTATGTATTGTTGCCTGCCCTAGTGATGCCATTATCATGGCACCCAATTTTGAGCACAGTGTTTTTGATAGAAGCAAATTGACAAAAGTGTTAAATAAACCAGGTTCTAAAATAAAGGAGGGAATCGAATAATGAATATATCATCAATCCTATTTTACGCCATCTCTGCCTTAATACTAGGAGGAGGCATATTAGCCGTAACCTCGGTTAAAATATTTCGTGCTGCTATTTGGTTGTTGTTCTCCTTAATTGGAATCGCTGCCTTATACTTTTGGATGCAAGTGGAATTTATTGCCGCTATACAAATTGTTGTGTATGTAGGAGGTATTGTAGTGCTTATTATCTTCTCCATTTTCTTAACCCAACATTCTGGTAAAGAGATGAACAGTCCAACCTTAAGTAAAAAAATATTTTCTGCTTTGGCTGCTTTATTTGGAACTGCATTTGTACATAAACTCATTGTGCATTATGATGGCTTTACTTATTTAAGTGCCCTGCCCTTTAATAGTAATGTAGCTGAAATTGGTACCCAAATGTTAAGTACAACTAGTCATGGCTTTATACTTCCATTTGAAGTGGTGAGTATGTTATTGCTAGCAGCCATGATAGGTTGTATTGTAATTGCTATGCGACCAAAAAATGAAATTAAAAACAATAGTATCAATAATATTGAAAATAATTAAGACGTAAACTCAAGAATTATGCAAGAGATTCCATTAACCCAGCTATTATTTGTAAGTACCTTCCTGTTTTTTATTGGTATGTATGGCTTATTTACACGTCGTAATTTAATTACCATGCTAATGTCTATTGAACTCATGTTGAATAGCGTGAACATTAATTTTGTGGCTTTTAATAAATATTTGTTTCCTAATAATTTAGACGGGTTGTTCTTTACCTTATTTATCATCACCATTGCTGCTGCTGAAGCTGCAGTTGCTATAGCCATTATTATTAATTTATATCGCAGTCATAATTCAATTGATGTGGAGGATGCAACTGAAATGAAATACTAAGCCGCTAATAATTTATCTATGTCAAACTACTTTTATATACTTTGGATACCCTTATTACCACTTATTACTTTTGTGGTATTAGGATTATTTGGACGCAAATACTTATCGGGTATTGCTGGACTATTGGGTACAGCAAGTTTATTAACTTCCACCATCCTTTCCTTTGTAGCCGCTAAACAATACTTTTTTATCGATGGTAAAGTGAATGGCGTGTTTCAAAAAATAGAAGCTTTTAAATATACCTGGTTGGAATTTTCTCCCAATGTATCTATCGATTTAGGTATGATTATAGATCCAATTTCCGTAATGATGCTAGTAGTGGTTACATCAGTTTCCTTAATGGTGCATGTATTTAGCTTGGGCTACATGAAAGGGGAAGAACGTTTTGCAACCTACTATGCATTCCTTTCCCTATTTACTTTTTCTATGTTAGGGTTAATATTATCTTCTAATATTTTCCAAGTATACATGTTCTGGGAATTGGTAGGGGTTTCTAGTTTCTTATTAATTAGCTACTACTTTAATAAACCTTCTGCAGTGGCAGCAAGTAAAAAAGCATTTATTGTAACACGCTTTGCCGACCTTGGTTTTTTAATTGGTATTTTAATTTTAGGATTTTATGGCGGCACATTGGACATTGGCGAATTAATTGCTCGATTCACTTCTGTAAATTCTGCACAATATATTAGTATTACAGGTGCTAGCTTCTTAGGAGCTAGTATGCTTACCTGGGGTTTAACTTTATTATTTATGGGAGGTGCTGGTAAATCAGCCATGTTCCCTTTACATATTTGGTTGCCAGATGCGATGGAAGGACCTACTCCAGTGTCGGCATTAATCCATGCAGCTACCATGGTGGTGGCGGGTGTGTATTTAGTGGCAAGAATGTTCCCAGTATTTTCTATGGATGAGGCGGCATTAAATATTGTTACTTATGTAGGTGCAGCTTCTGCTTTATTTGCTGCTGTAATTGCATGTACACAAACCGATATTAAACGCGTATTGGCTTATTCTACTATGTCACAAATTGGATACATGATGTTTGCATTGGGTATTTCAAAAAACGGTGGTGAAAACGGATTAGGCTATATGGCTTCCATGTTCCATTTATTTACACATGCCTTCTTTAAAAGTTTATTATTCTTAGGGGCAGGTTCTGTTATTCATATGGTTCATAGTAATGAGATGAAAGATATGGGTGGGCTAAGAAAATTAATGCCAATTACCCATATTGCATTTTTAATTGCATGTTTGGCCATTGCAGGCATCCCTCCTTTTGCAGGCTTTTTTAGCAAGGAAGAAATTTTAACCGCTGCCTTCCATGAAAATAAAATCATTTATGGAATTGCCTTATTTACCGCAGCCTTAACTAGTTTTTATATGTTCCGTTTATACTTTAATATATTCTGGAGCAAAGAAACCCCAGCTACTAATCACGCGCATATTGAGCACGGACATGATAACCACGATGCACATAATAATCATGGTGAGGGTCCTTGGGTAATGAAATTGCCATTAATCATTTTAGCAGCTTGTGCTGTAGGAGTGGGCTTTGTACCTTTCTCGCAATTGGTTACTTCGGACGGCAAAGCTTTAGAAACACATATTGATGTAATGTTCTCTATTGCTCCAGTTGCATTATCCGTATTGGCAATATTACTAGCTGCCAACTTTTATAAAAATCAAAATGATAAATCCGACAAAGTAGCCAGCGCATTTGGTGGATTGTATACTGCGGCTTATAAAAAGTTTTATGTAGATGAGGTTTATCTATTCATCACAAAAAAAATAATATTCCCATTCATTGGTCAACCTATTGCATGGGCAGATAGAAATATTGTAGATGGCTTTATGTTATTATTAGCAAAAACTACAGCAAAAATATCGGAATTGATAAAAGGATTTCAATCTGGAAAGGTTCAAAACTATGCAATCTACTTTTTTGGTGGCGTAGCAGTCCTTTCTATTTTGATTATTTATATCTGGAAATAAACACAAACTAATCGCAGGATATGAACTTAACATTATTAATATTAGTCCCTTTCATTACAGCAGTACTTATTCTGTTGGCGAGAGGTTTACAACAAATTAGAGTTATTGGCTTAATAGGTAGCTTAACACAACTAGGACTCGCAGGATGGTTATTAAAATCATTTCTAGCCGCGCGCGCAGCTGGGAATAATGCTGCACATTTATTTGAATCCAACCAAACCTGGTTTAAAGCTTTAAACATAAACTACCATATTGGTATGGATGGCATTGCCCTAGCAATGATTTTGTTAACATCGGTAATTGTGGTGGCTGGGATATTGGTTTCTTGGACCATGGATAAATTAAGTAAAGAATACTTTTTCTTATTGGTGTTATTAAGTATGGGTGCATACGGTTTCTTTATTTCATTAGACCTATTCACTTTATTCTTCTTCTTAGAAGTTGCGGTGATACCTAAATTCTTATTAATTGGAATTTGGGGAAGTGGAGATAAAACAAAGAGTGCCATGAAATTGGCACTCATGTTAATGGCAGGATCGGCACTAGTAATGGTTGGCTTGTTCGGTATTTATTATAACACACATACTTTTGATATGGTGCAAATAACCCAACAAGGCATTCCAGTTGGGGTTCAAAAATTCTTCTTCCCATTTGCCTTCTTAGGATTTGGTGTATTTGCGGCATTATTCCCTTTCCATACTTGGGTACCCGATGGTCATGCTTCTGCACCTACAGCCGCAAGTATGTTCTTAGCAGGCATTTCTATGAAATTAGGTGGTTACGGTTGTTTACGCATAGCAGCTTTAATGCCCGATGCCGCGCATGCTTATTCTTGGATTATTATTTTACTAGCTACCATCGCTATTATTTATGGCGCTTTTGCAACTATGATGCAAACCGATTTAAAATACATCAATGCTTATTCAAGTATTAGTCACTGTGGATTTGTGATATTAGGTATTGGTATGTTAAATAAAACATCCATTAATGGTGCAGTGATACAAATGGTATCACACGGATTAATGACCGCACTTTTCTTTGCTGCAATAGGCATGATTTATAGTAGAACACACACAAGAATGGTGGCACAATTAGGAGGCTTATTAAAAGCCATGCCATTTATAAGTACGGTTTTTGTTATTGCTGGTTTATGTTCATTAGGTTTGCCTGGATTTAGTGGATTTGTAGCTGAGATGACTGTATTTATGGGCTCATGGCAAAACCCAGATGGTGCTTATCGTTTAGCAACCATATTATCAGGTGCCTCCATTGTAGTAACAGCGGTTTATATATTACGTGCAACAGGTCGTGCTATTATGGGACCAATTAGTGCGGAACATGCATTGTTAGCAGATGCTACTTGGAACGAAAAATTAGCTGCCGTGCTTTTGATTGCAGGTATTTTAGTAATTGGATTAGCCCCCTTTTTAATCAATCATTTAATTATGCCAAGCACGGATGCAATTATGTTGCATTTGGACAAAGTAACGCTTATTAAATAACTAGAATCTTAGACCATGACATACAATATATTAATACAATTAAGACAAGAATTAGCACTCGCCCTGCTCATCTTTATCTTGCTCTTTATTAAACTAGGAAAAGACAGAAGCAATGAAAGTATTTTAAACTTCATTAATGCAGTCTTGTTTATTAATTTAGCCGCAGGGTTTTGTTGCCATGAAACTGGTGCACTTTTCAATGGTATGTTTAATACCAATGCCTTAATTGTATTTGAAAAGGATCTTTTAAATTTAGCGCTACTAATCATTTCGATGCAATCATATGCTTGGTTAAAGGAAAGTAAAAATGTAATTGAATTTTACATACTTACACTCACTTCTTTATTGGGAATGTTCTTTATGATATCAAGCGGTAATTTATTGATGTTCTATTTAGGATTGGAAATGTCTACTATTCCTTTGGCAGCAGCAGCGAACTTTGATTTAACAAAACGAAAATCCTCAGAAGCGGCTATGAAATTAATTTTATCTTCTGCCTTTTCTTCTGCTATTTTATTATTAGGTATCTCCTTCTTATACGGCACTTCCGGAACCTTAACTTTCTCTATTTTAACGGCGCATATCAATGGCAACCCACTACAATTATTCGCATTCATTTTATTAATTGCTGGATTCGCGTTTAAAATATCAGCCGTTCCTTTTCACTTATGGACAGCCGATGTATATGAAGGTTCTCCAGTGGCTGTTACTTCATTTTTATCTGTGATTTCAAAAGCAGCAGTATTATTTACCCTTGTAAATATGTTGTACCAAGTATTTACGCCTATTGCAAATACTTGGTATTTAATATTAGTAGTATTAGCGGCAGCTACCATTTTAATTGGTAATTTATTTGCATTACGTCAGGATAACTTTAAACGATTTCTTGCTTTTTCTTCCATAGCACAAGTGGGATTTATCTTAATTGGTATTTCCGGTAGTTCACAAGCGGGTTCCGCATCAATGATTTACTTTGTCTTAATTTATATCTTCTCTAACTTGGCTGCATTTGGTGTAGTATCGGTTGTAAGTGCATTAACGGGCAAAGAAAATATCTCCGACTTTAAAGGCTTTTATAAAACCAACCCCATGTTGTCCTGGGTTTTAACCATTGCCCTATTCTCTTTAGCGGGTGTGCCACCTACTGCTGGCTTCTTTGGTAAATTATTTTTAATGATGGCAGGTGCTGCAAAAGGAAATTATGGAATTATTATTTTTGCCGCCTTAAATATGGTGGTTTCATTTTACTATTATTTGAAAGTAGTAAAATGTATTTTCATGGATGAAAATACAAGCCCTATCGAAAAAATAACAGTACCTACCGTTTCAAAAATAGCCATGTACATTTGTGTAGTTGGCGTAATTGTAACTGGACTCGCAAATGTAGTGTATGATTATATTAACTCAATTAGTTTTGGATTATAAACTTGTTTATATAAATAAAGAGATAAAACTATTAAATAAAGAAGATTAGGACTTAAAACAAATGTTATGGCAATTAATAAAAATCACGAGTTTGAAGATTTAGATAATATCAAATGTTCCATTGTTGAAAAAAATGCGGGTGCCGAACGCGTAGCGTTTTTAAAAGAACTATTGACCTATAATAAATATCAAGTTGTAGTTGTGCCAAGCCCTGCTCCAAAAGCAGCACCAACGCCTACTCCACCACCTGCTCCAGTTACGGAAGGCGAAGCCGCAAAAGCAAGTGACGAGAACGAAAAAGTAGTAGCACCAGAACCTCTTGCTCCAAGCACGTATACCGTGGGCGTTACCGACCTAAGATTTAACCCCACCAATGCAGTTTTTGGGCGTTCACTGCATACACCCGATGGTCATGTAGTTACCTTGGCCTATTGGAATCAAGAAGATACCGTATCAGATGATTCTGTTCCGTATTTTGAGTATGAATCAAAAAAATAGTTTTATAGGTATTTAAAATATCAAATTTAATACACAAAAGAAAGCCGATCCCATGGGATCGGCTTTCTTAGTACTAGCAATCTTACTAGTTATAAAGTATAAATGGGGTTACTAAAAAGTAATTCCTTCTTCAGCAAATTGCTTAGAGAAATCACC
>CANGFA010000023.1 GCA_947453145.1 Bacteroidota bacterium | reverse complement strand
GATTGGTTAATACCAAAGTCCTGAAACTCAATGTCCAATGGGCTTAGATCCAATACCGTGTTAATGGCTTCAAATAAAGGTTTAAAATGATTGGATGCAATAATCTTTGTATCGCTAGGTTGCGGACTATTTAAAATAGCCCTAATTGCAATTACAAAATCGCCATAAGCTCTTAATAAAAAAAGGCGACGCATGCAGCTAATTATTTTATTTTATCTGTAATCAAATAAATAGCAATGAATACAGAAAGTACAATTCCAATAGCCATACCCATTAATACAATCATCCATAAAGAAGTTGCCTGATTCACCAATGGTAATTTAGGCATATCCAATACTTGTATTACCGGCGTTTGATTTATTTGAGAAAGCTTTAAAGCTTCTAAGTTTTTGGTTACTTCAACAAACAAAGTATATACCATGGACTTATCCTTCTGACTTAAATCCTCGCTCACGGTATATGATTTTATACCTGTGTTTGCATTTAGCAAATTTGGCACTTCATAAGATTTGGTATAAACACTTCTTTGTAAAGAATCGGCCTTACTTTGAAGCTTTGCAATATTGTTGGCTAAATTACCCGTTTTAATCTCAAGATATAAATGACTGGTTTGATTTAACAAACGCTCTGTAAATACTTTTGAAAATTGTTGGTCTTTAGAAATCACTTGTATACTTATTATAGAACCTTTCTTATTTTGTCTGCTTACGACTAAATTGTCTTTGACAATTTTTTGAACTAAAGTATATAAAACAGAATCTTGTATAAGACTTGACAAATTTGCATCAAATTTGAAGTTAGCTAAATTGGGTTCACTACTCCATTTTTTGTTTATCCTATTGGTATTCACATATAAATCCGCTAGCGTTAAATTGCTTGTCTTTGAATTACTATCTACTTTAGACAATAATACTTTTTCTACAATCAAACGGGATTGCATAATATCTAAAATATTATCGCCGTCAAATAAACCTGCATTACCTCCTGTTAAACCACCAATATCAAAACCAATTTGAGAAGCTAATGCACCCAATCCACTTTTACTATTGGACTTGTCCTCTAAAATAAAGGTAGCCACCGCCTTATAACTTGGTGGTTGCAATAATCCATACACCAATGCAATTAAGGTAGTTACAATAGTTACCTTAAGCATCATTCTATATTGTGCCAATACATTAGCTACTGCCTTTTTAGCGGTATCCATCACATCCACAAATTGAATTTTTTCAGGCATAAACAACTAAATACATTATTATACTGAAAATCAATAAGTTACTAACTTATTATACATTTTCAGCAATGTAAAAATAGGCTTTTTGCCTTTAATTTAAGATATTAAATCTATTTTATATGTTTAGGCTACCTTTTATGAATTAGTCCTTACTTAGGTATAGGTAGGGTACCAATTTTGAACTATAAAAATAACGGTCCTTTATATTCATGAATGGAGGCATGTGATCCCCCATAATAATAATTTTCTTAAACTTACTTTTTGCCAGTTTTTCAATGAAATAAGCTAGCTGATTATAAATGAGCAATAATTGATTTTTTGCTTCCTCTGAAATTTCAAGACCATTCATTTCATTGGTAAGCGCCGGATAAAGCAATGCTGTTTTATGCCTAAACGGTAGATGACTGTTCACAGTCAAAAAATAGGTGAACTCTTTTTGAGGCCCTTTCGTTTTTGTCAATAAATAATCAAACATGAGTTCATCCTTAATGGCGGGGAATGGTGCATCCCCTTGTATTGAATTTGGTTCATTGAGATGCTCCATTATATAATTGTCTCTAAAATATACATCTTGCATGCCAATATTAGGCCACCATGATTCTCTAGCAAACATTTTACCAGTATAAGAATGAAAACCAGCATTATGATATCCTTGCGTTTTTTTAAAATTAAAAATAGATGTGTCACCGGAACCCAAGGAACTGTGATTTATATAATATTGATATTCTCCTTTTATGTTTAAAAACTGTTTTAACTCTGCGGAATTAGTGCTTCCATTAAATCTTGTCTTTCCCCATTCATAATTAAAACCGTTTTCACTAATTTTATCATTGATAATTTGTCTGACTTTATTTCTAATGAGGGAATCCTTAATTAAACCCCAAGATTCAACAATGATAACTATTTCATTATTAATAGTATCATTCTTTAAATAACTGAAAACAGGTGATTTCTCAGAATATTTATCTATCCTATTAGATTTAGAATAGGTTATTTGTTGAAAAAAATAAATGTAGTTTTTAGCAAGAAAACTGGCTATGTTCTTATTGCTGAGTTTCCAAGAGCCTTGATTATCTATGAGTATATTTGATCCATTTACTAAATCAAATAAAAAAATGAATACATAAATTAACGCTATTAGTTTTATACTTCCTTTTTTATTTTCTTGTATTCTAGTATTTATCTTTTTAATTATTATATATATAATAGTTAAAAAGACAACTGCCAATAGTCCAAAGAAAACTTGTAAAAATGATATTTTATATAATAACAAGTACTTGAAATTCTTTAATAACTCAACCGCATTAAAAAGATAAACACTTGAAAATGCATCAAAGAAATCAAGTAATAAAAAAAATAGAAATAATAGATATGCAAAATTTACTTTATTAAAATAAATGAGCACCACTAACACCAATGCATATTCATAATAAAAAATTGCTCTTGGTATATATATAAATAATCCTAATAAGCTTAGAAAATTAATTATTATAAAAAGCAATACTATATTACCTACTAATCTAGTATTAGTTTTTTTAAATATGCGTCTTATCAAACTCATTTGAGTTAAGACAATTAATTTTAAATAAAGTTTAAATTTTTCCACAAAAAATTAGAGTATCTATTTAACTCCTGTTGGCATATTTAATTAATAACTCATATCATAAAATTCCCATTATCTAGTCAACCTATATATTGTCAAGGCTGCGCGCTTTATTAAAAATGGAAATTCTTTTAAGTTAATAGTTTCTCCTGGTGCATGCGCTCCTCTTCCAGATGCACCTAGGCCGTCGATACAATCCATATACTGTGCTACATAGGAAATATCTCCCGCACCTCTTGAACCAGGATCACCTGCTATAGTTGCACCCATTCCCATACTAGTGGTTACGCCACTTATTACTTCCATTACTTTTTCGTTACCAGCAGTGGGTGCCATACTTGGAATGCCGTCTACAAAATGTATGGTTGCTTTGGTACCAGTTAAATTTTGATCCACAATTGACTGCATTGTTTTTCTTGCATCTATTTTTTGTTGCTCTGTTAAAAAGCGTAGGTCGCCTGTTACCACTGCCCTTGGTGAAATAATATTGGTTTTACCTATTGCAGTTCCTGTTGCCTTTGCTTCCTCATATTGCATATCGGATCCGCCAATAAATACACCCGGATTAAAAGTTAAATATTTTTCTGTGCTTAATTTTTCTCTAAATGCATTTACAATTCTGGCCGCTTCGTAAATGGCACCATATCCTGCACCATTTGTAAACACACCACTACTATGTCCTGTTTTTGCAGTGACATTTAATTGCCATCCGCTTGCACCTCTTCTTGCAGTGGCTACACTATTTAATCCGTTGGCTCCTTCAAATGCTAATGCAATGTCTGACTGCTTTGCTGTTGCAATAAAATCACCACGACTCACTTCGCGTGGATACCCTGCTTGTTCTTCGTCTCCTGTTAAATAAGCAGTAATGGCTGCATCCTTTAATAAACCCTGTGCATGCAATGCCTGCAATGCCATGATCATTACCACATCTCCCCCTTTCATATCATTCGCACCCTGTCCCGTTGCTGTACTATCGTTTAATAGAGTAAAAGGATTCTCGGGCATATCTGGCTCAAACACCGTATCCAAGTGTCCTATTAAAAATAATTTTTTTCCTTTTTGTTTTTTATTATCCTGCACATTTTTTGTCATGGGCGTCATGGCTACTAAATGTCCCGCGCGCTTAATAGAGTCGGGCATGCTTACCCAATGCGTTTGTAATCCTGCTGCCTCAAATTCCTTTGCAAACAAGGCACCTACTTTCTTCACCCCTTCTTTATTTAAAGTACCACTATTTATATTTACCGACTCCTTTAACATTTCAATGGCTCTTGGCAGGTTGGCATCTATATAGGATAATAAATTTTGTTCCTCGGTGGTTAAAGTGCTTACTATTTTTTCCGTTTCCTTTTTTGATGATTGCTTGCTATTTTTTTGTGCATGCGATAACATGACTGTTGTTATTGCAAAAGCAAATAAGATTATTTTTTTCATACAATAAATGTAAGAAAATCTGCTTAATCAAACTGCAAAGGCACATTCACTTTTAAACTAAAGTTGCGTCCCATATTAAATACACCCATGCGGCCGGTGGCCATGTTTTCGTCGGTATATTTTAAACGACTTAAATGATTTTGATAAGCAACGTCCGTTAGGTTTTGGGCTACCAAGGTTAAGCTACAAAATTGCTTTCCCTTATGTTGTAAATGCGTGCCCATACCCACATTAATTAAAGTATAACCAGCCGTTGCGTTTTCGGTATTGTAGCCTGTAAATGGTTTGCTTTGCGATGACACATTATCAAATTGTAAAGACAAATAATTATTTTTATTGGTCGTTTTTGTTTTGCCAAACTCGTATTTTATTTCACTTAACCAGCGGAAAGGAGGAATGGTTGGCAAGTTATTGCTGTAATCCACTGCGTGATCAAATGTGCCTCTTACATAGGACAAGGTATTTTCAATATGCAAGCCGTCCAATGGGTGCGGATGAAAATCTAAATTACATTCTGCTCCATATAAATTTGCATTTTGTTGCTGATAAGCAAATGCATAAAATTTTTGACCATTGTTTGTTAATATAGAATCGCCGCCCTTTACACTATTCAATTTTTGATAATAAATATAGCCCGTCACCATATTGTAAAAAACATTTCCAGTAAAGGAAACGTGTTCATTACTCCATTCGGTTCCTAAGTCAAATTGTAAACTTTTTTCTGAGCTTAAATTGGCATTGCCATATTCATATCGATTGGTTCCTTCATGTGCACCATTGCTTCCCAACTCGGACATATTGGGTGCGCGATAGCCACGTGCGATATTTAATTTAAAAACCCAATCCTTATTGGCTTCATAAGTCATACCAAAGGATCCGGCGATATCACCAAAATCTTTTTGCTGATGCGTGACTACTTTATTTACTAGGTTATCAAATTCAATTCCCTTTTTGTCAACGCGCGCGCCACCACTCATTGTTAAAGCACCTGCTCTTTTTTGCGTAAAGAAAAATAATCCTAATTCGGTGGTCTTATATGCTGGAATTAACGTTTCAACACCTTTATTTTCATTTTCTTGTTGCATGCCATTTACTCCAATGGTATGTTTCCAATTATTTTTTTCGGGCAATAAATATTGAAATGAATAATTTAAAGTGCCTAAATCAAAATATAAACTCTTTTCTGTTGGCAACACTATATTCCCATACTCCATTCTTTCATTGCGCTGATAAGCCATATTGGCTTTTAGTCTTCCCTCTCCCCATTTAATATTATTATCCCAAGTGTACTTGGTATGAATGATATGTTGATAAGGTATAGATGGCGTGGTGGAATTAAAATCGGCCTCGGTAGCAGGCATTTCTACAATAGCTCCGGGGCCATATTTAATACCAGCCGCTCCTAGCATATATTTTTGCGTAACAAAATGCCCTTGATCATCTCTTGCACCCTCTATCATTCCTAATTTTTGATTAAACTGACTTACAAAAAAATGACTGTATCCCCAGTCCTTTTCTATCCCTGCATAAATACTTGCATCTAATTCATTAAACTTGGAATTAAAAACTTTTCCATCATATTTATTTTGATAATCAGATGCTTTTTTAGAAGATCCATTTAATCCCCAAACAAAACCATTTTTATTTCCTGCAAAATCAAAATGATAACCTTGTAATTTATTATTGGTTTGATAATTGCTAAATACATTGCCTCTTATAGCTCCCTCTGCCACCGGTACATTGGATACGATATTAATAACACCACTTAATGCTTCGCTACCATAAATAATGGAGGCTGGCACTTTTAAAACTTCAATTCTGGAAACATTATACTCGTCTATTTCAATACCATGCTCGTCACCCCATTGCTGACCTTCCTGTTTTACGCCGTCATTTAAAACCATGACTCTATTGTATCCTAGCCCTCTAATGATAGGTTTAGAAATGGCAGGCCCAGTAGTTAATTGAGTTACGCCAGGTGTATTAGATAGGGCATCAATTAAATTAGTTCCCGATCCTCTTAGCAAATCTTCCTTCTTAATAATATTTATAGGCGTAGGCGTTTTTCTTGAACTAGTCGCGCGCAAAAAACTAGTGACAGTTACATTGGGACTCTCCACAGCACTATGGCCGAGTGCAAAATTTTCAAAGCCGTTTACTTTTGCTAAAATGGTTTTCGAAAAGAGTGCATATCCTATAAAACTCACTTCTACCTGATGCTCTCCTTCGCTTATATTTATTTCATAACTACCGGCGGCGTTGGTAATAACTCCTTTTTTAAATTCAGGAAAATAAACGCTGGCTCCTTGTAATGCCTGGCCCGTTGCTTCGTCGGTTACCTTGCCCTTAATAGTAATAAGCGCTTTACTTATTTTATTTTGTCCCTTTTGTTGCGCTAAAATCGGGCTAATCAAAAACACAAAACCCACTGCACAAATCCACTTTATCATAAGCTCTTTAAACATACTATAAAGTTAGAGCAAATAACCTATTTAACAATGACTATTGACTAAAGGGAGTGTTAAAAGTGTTTTGATGCCTAAGCCTCAATTATTGAAAAATAAGTTTAAATAGTACAAACCGAAATTTATTGCTTCCTAATTGAACCTAGATTGACCGTCTAAAATATATAATTATGAAAAACAAATTTCTTACTGCATTTATTGCGATTACATTAATGGTGGGCATTTCCACCGGCTTTATGGGTTGTTCAAAAAATGTTTACAGCAACAGCGAAACAAAACCCTTAGGCAATGTTCAACAAGTTGCTGAATCCATTTTAGAAGACAGTTTATTTACCAATTTAGTTCGAGATTTTATGAATGAGTCAACACTGGTAAAGGCCAATAATAATGACACCAATTTAATTAAAGGATCTAATGAAAGAATCGCGGCTAGTTTAATCCATTTTGTTATTAATCAAAAAGAGTATCATAAACTAAGTAGTGTTGATCGAAATAAAGTGTTGAAATTTATTGCTGATTCACTTAAATCTGAAAACTACATTTTAAGTAAACCTGCTATTTTAAATAATCTAAATAGTTTAAGAACCATTGCGAACGTAAATAATATAAATTCAAATAGTACTGGTAATATAAAAGCAACAAAATTATCAATTGGTGAAGTAGTGGATTGCATTCTTAGTACGGCCATTAATGCACTTGGGTTTTATGGAGATGCACTTGGTGAAATTAGCAGCTTGTTAAAAACTGGGGTGTCTCCTATTGTATTAATTCAAGTTGGTTTGGATATTTTTAGAAATGCTTCCCCTTGGTGGAAAGTAGGTGCAATAGTGCTTCAGTTTTCAAATTGCCTTTATCAAGAAATATAATTCACTGATTTTGAACTTTTTATGCCAATATTTGTTGAATAAGAGTCAGGGATAGAATTATATTTGGTCATTAGCCATTAAGATTGTATTTTTGATGTTCAAACATTGAATAAAATATAAAACAATAACAATGAATTTATTAGATGCATTAAAATGGCGTTATGCTGTTAAAAGAATGACAGGCGCAAAAATTCCTGCTCAAACATTAGATACTATTTTGGAAGCTACACGTTTAGCACCAAGTTCTTTTGGATTAACTCCCTATTCTATCATTGTGGTAGAGGATGAAGAAACTAGAAAAAAATTACAACCTCATTTTTACAATCAACCACAAGTGGGCGAGTCTAGTGCTGTTGTTATTTTTGCTGCACACACTACTATCAATGAAGCAAGTGTTGATGCGTATATGCAAGAAATTTCAGAACAAAGAGGCGTACCAGTTGATGCATTAAAAGATTTTGCTGGTTATGTAAAAGGTGCCATTGCACATCAGTCTCCAGAGCAATTACAAATTTGGGCTGCGAAACAAACTTATATCGCTTTAGGTTTTGCATTAGTTGCTGCCGCTAGCGAACAAGTTGATGGTACACCAATGGAAGGCTTTGACCCAGCAGCAGTTGACGCTGAATTAGGTTTAGCTGCACAAGGTTTACATGCAACGGTTGCATTAACATTAGGTTACAGAGATGCCGCAAATGATTATTTATCTAGTGCTTTAAAAGTTAGACGCACAACAGATAAATTAATTATCAAAAAATAATTCAATTACGCATCTAGCATTTGATACGCGTATATAAAATTTGAATTTAAGATTCGTATTGTAGCAAGCAATTATAATCACTAAGGGCGACTCATTGAGTCGCCCTTATCATTTAGTCTGCTTTTTTTATCTCCGTTCTTGGACCAATACCATTTTCATTAAAGGCTTCTATCTGAAAATAATAGGGTTGGTCTTTTTCTAATGCCGTTACATAATATTCACTTACACCATATACCATTACACTATTATATAATTTATTGGGATCGGATCCAAAGTAAATATGGTATCCAGTTGCATTGGGATTCACTGCCCATTTTAACCAAGCATTTCTTCTTTCACTGTCTCCTCTTAATGGCACAAAATTTTGGACCGCTCCTGGATTTTCACCATTGCCTTTTCCAAATGCACGCAATCCACTTAGGGCAAATTTACCACTAGGCATATGAATGTTTACCATTTTAATATAGCGCGCTTTAATCGGATTTGATAATACCACATAATCATGTGGCACATCTGTTTTGTTTTTGGATTTATCTATAATTAAGTTCCATGTTTTTGCATCATTGGATGCATACACTTCATACTGATGATAAATATCGGTGTACTTACCCATTAAGTCCGACCCCTCGTCGGCATAATTTATTTGTATAGCCTGAATAGTGCTAACATTTCCTAAATCAGATTGTATCCACTCGCCTTTATCTCCGCTGGTTGCAGACCAATAGGTTTTTAAATTTTCATCCACTGCATTGTTCGCGGTGAAAGCACTTAAAGTACTTGATACCTGCACTGGCTTATTATAGTTTAACAACATCCATCCTGTAAATAAACTAGAATCATGATTTGCATTTTGTGTTGGCAAATAATGCGGATAGTCTCCATAAGAAGTGTTGGTATACATCAACCCTTCCCCATCAATTTGTGCAGGCCAAATACCCAATCGTCTCTCAAAATTATTTTTCACACTTATGGCTATCGTTGAAATATGCCACCAGTTTTTATAAACATCCTGATACGTGGCTCCGTGTCCTGCACCGCGCGCAAAGCCACCTGGCTTATACGAAAACGGATTATGCTTTTGATAAGTGAAAGGTCCTAATGGTTTATCGCTGGTGTACACCCCGTCCCCATAGCCACTAAACTCTGTACCGGGCGCGCCATATTGTAGATAATATTTTCCATTGTGTTTGTTCATCCATGCACCTTCCATAAATGGTTTTAAGAAAGTATTGTCCTGATGTTCACCAAAACGTTCCCAACCATGTATGCTATCAACCAAATGAATCATTGGTTTTTTTTCCGTAATGGGTTCAAATGTTTTACGATCTAATTCTTGTCCATAAATGGGATATAAATTACTAGAGCCATGATAAATATATAAACGGTTGTCATCGTCTAAAAATAATCCCGGATCCCATGCACCTACTTTAAAACTATCTACTGCAATTTTCCATTCATTCTTAGTTGGATTGGTGCTATACCAAAGGGTGAAGTTTTTTTCATAGGTACTTCCAATGATAAATAAACTATCTCCCATGACCAATGTGGCAGGTGCACACAATTCATCATACACTTTATTCCAAGGTCTTAAAAACGAATGCGGTAAAAATTTCCAATCCTTCATATCCTCACTCCACCAATAACCCCACTGATTGGTACTAAACATAAAATATTTATTGTCATACACAGCCATAACCGGATCGGCGGTGGCGCGATGCTTTCCATTTTGAACAAAATTGGGGATAGGACAAAAGCCATAGTCTATATTAATTGGGTTGCAATAAGTGGCTTGGCGTGTCTGCGCGGTAGGAACTTTAAAAGCGGTTTGAGCGGTAGACAAATTTTGTGCTGTAAGTACCTGCAGGGCCATGGTCATCATTAAAAGCAAGCCGAATCGTTTCATATTTTCCTATTTGATAAATAAATATACCTAATTATTGTAATTCATCGGCTAGTCAAAAGGGTAATTGGTAAGTATAATTACTTGATTTTGACCTTTGTAAATGAATTAGATTCAACAAATACGGTTCACCAAATAAGGTTCCAAATCAACGGGACAGGTTACAAAATCAATTATGCGTATAAATTTAATTAATGCGTATCTTTATAATATACCTTATACAAATACCATGAAGGCAAGACTAAACATAACAATTGATGAGGATGTGCTACGAAGCGTTAAATACTTTGCAGAAGCACAAAATTCAAGTGTTTCAGAATTAGTGGAAAATTATTTCAAAACAATTGTCAAGCCTAAAAAGAAAAAGACCTTATCCGAACTCATCAAAGAATTACCTAAACCAAATATTCCCGAAAATTTTGATTGGAAAGAAGCATATTATAAAGCTAAAAAGAAAAAATATGGCTTATAAAATATACTTCGATGTGAATGTTATTTTGGATTATACACTTCAAAGAAGCAACTTTAATGATATTGAAATAATTTTCAACAATATTGAGAATGGGTTGCATAGAGGATATTTGACTAGTGCAACATTACACACTGTATCCTATTTTTTATCAAAAGAATATAAACAGAAAAAGGTTAAAGAAATATTATTAGGTATCCTTTCTACAATTACCGTTATTGATGCTCCACAAGAAATTCTTAATACCGCTTTGCAAGCAAATTTTAATGACATTGAAGATGCGCTTCAATTATATACAGCCTTACATTATAAAATGGACTTTTTTTTAACTAGCGATAAAAAATTGATATTAGAAAATACTAGGGTATTGCCAATTTTATCTGCAACAGAATTTGTTGGAACCTATTGTTAATTGCAATAATGTAACCTTAATTTTTAAGAGCGTGCATTAGCAAGCATCCAAGCTTTAAATTCACTAAAACTTGCTCCCATTGGAATAGCCACTTTTTCTTTATATAATAAAAATTGAACAGACACTGGGATGTCAATGGTTTGACCAATTGCTGCTTCCACTACCTCAGGAAATTTTACAGGATGTGCTGTTTCTAAAATAATCGCGCGCAAATTGCTTGTTTCGCTTTCCACATTTTGTAGCGATGAGGTCTGTAATTTTTCTTGTATAAATTGTTCTGCTGCTAAAAAGGCAACCGCACCATGCGGATCTAAAATATAATCATTGGTTTTATATACCCGATGAATAGTAGAAGCAGTAACTACGTCATCATAACTATAACTGCTTAACCCCTGCTTTAAATTTTCAAAATTGTTTTGCATTATTTCCATGATGCGCACAAAGTTGCTAGGGTTACCCACGTCCATGGCATTAGAAACAGTGGCTACTGCTTTGTGAATTTCATAATTACCTGTTTGCAAATATCTAGTCACCACATTATTTGCATTACATGCTGCTACAAAATGTCCAAGTGGCAAACCACTTGCTTTTGCCATCATACCTGCACAAATATTTCCAAAATTTCCGCTAGGCACCACAATATGCATTGGTATTTGATCACCATATTTAGCTACCCACTGTTGCCATGCAAAAAAGTAATACAATTGTTGAGGCAACCAACGCGCTACATTAATTGAATTAGCAGATGTTAAATTATACGCTGCATTTAACGATGCATCCATAAAAGCGTCTTTTACTATGGCTTGACAGTCGTCAAAACTTCCTTCAACTTCCAATGCGGTAATATTTTGACCACAGGTTGTTAATTGCAACTCTTGTATTGGACTTACTTTTCCTTTTGGATATAAAATAATCACATTCACTCCTTCCACACCTAAAAAACCATTGGCTACCGCGCCTCCCGTGTCTCCACTCGTTGCTACTAATACGGTAGTTGGTTTTGAAGCTGAAATTGCATTTTTGATATTATCTTTAGTTTCAACTATTTGTTCTGGCTCCACTTTCGTTGACTGTGCAAACTTTTCAGCTTTGATCTGTTTAGAAAAATAGCCTAAACACCTACTCATGAATCTTGCGCCCACGTCTTTAAATGCTAGGGTAGGCCCGTGAAATAACTCTAAAGCATAAATAGTATCGGTAATTGGTACTAAAGGGAAATCAAAATTGATGGTCTCTGCACAAATTTGTTGTAAGGATGCATCGTCAATGGTGCCGCCCACATAAGGTTTCATTACTTCAAAAGCTAAACTTGCTTTATCTAAAGTCTTAAATTTTTCAATTTGTTCCTTTGTAAATTGAGGGATGGTCGTTGGGAAGTACAATCCTTTGTCCGGTGCTTGTCCCGTGATGGCGGCAGTTTTAAAATTTACATTCGGTGATTGCTTTGCTAAACTATAATATTGCATCTATTTACTTTTCTGACTTTGTAATCAAAATATATTCTACGTTTTTCCCTTACTAAAATCATATTCATTAACCTTCTATCTCTACTCCAGTTTGATTTATGTTGGTCACATAGGTATGATATGCTAGACCCAAGTTTTCATATACTTTTTTCATTTCTTGCTCCACTGCCAAGGCCGTTTCTTTTTCTTTACTTAAAAAAAAGATAGATGGACCTGATCCAGAGATTCCTCCACCTAAAGCACCCACTGCCTTACACGCTTTTTTCAATTCATCAAAGCCAGGTATTAAGATAGAACGCACTGGTTCAATAATCACATCTTCCAAACTTCGTCCTATTAAATCATAATCTCCTTTCATGAGTCCTGCCACCAATCCAGCAATATTCCCCCATTGCTTTATCGCATCTTTTAATTGTACATTTTGTTTTAAAATACTTCTGGCATCTGCAGTGCGTACTTCGATTTGGGGATGCACAATAGTTACAAATAAAGTAGGTGAAGGAAGGGCTACAATTTCTAGAGGGAAAATGGAACGCACTAGTGTCACACCCCCGTGTATACAAGGGGCAATATTGTCGGCATGCTTTACACCCGACGCTACTTTTTCACCATTCATCGCAAAACGGACTAAGTCGTCTTTTGTAAAAGGATTTCCTAATAAATAGTTTGCTCCTACTACCGCACCTGCGCTACTTGCAGCACTGGATCCCACACCACTTCCGGGCTTGATTAATTTATTTATTTTTATTTCAAATCCTATAGTTGCAAAATCTATTAGATTGTTTTTTGTACAAGAGGAACTTTCAGCAGCATCTGTATTTTTACTATTAGCATCCATTTCCGAAGACAAGGACTTTTCAATAATACTATTAGCAGTATACTCTTCTATTAACGCAATAAGTGCTGCACCCGCCACATTCTTTTCAGGGTCCGTAGGTAAATGATAATCGTCTAGGTTGATAATAGTAATGGATGCTTGACCGTTAACTCGAGGCACTAAACGCATTTCCATTTCATCATATGGATTGTTCACAGCAAAGCCTAGGATATCAAATCCGCATACCATATTTGCTACGGTAGCAGGGGCTTTTATTTTAATCCATTGATTTACAGGAACCATAATTATTAATTTATACTCTTGCTGCTCTTATAATATCTGCAAACACACCCGATGCAGTTACATCCGCACCTGCCCCTGCACCCTTAATCACTAAAGGCAATTCAGGATAACGCATACTATAAAATAAAACTAGGTTATCCTTACCATATAAATGATAAAAATCGGAGCTTGGTTGAATATGTTGTAAACCAACTTTGGCTGTAGTGTTTCCATTTTCGTCACGCTCAAACTTTGCAACAAATTTTAATTTACACCCTTCTGCTGCAGCTGCATCATATAATTTCTTAAAATGAGCTTCTTGTTTTTCCATCTCTACATAAAAATCTTCTACCGAACCGTTAAAACAACTTGCTGGTAAGAATGATTCATTGATAATATCCGTCATTTCAATTTTAGTACCCGCCTCGCGCGCCAATATCATTATTTTTCTCATTACATCGGTGCCGCCTAAATCTAATCGTGGATCCGGCTCGGTGTAACCTTCGGCTTGTGCTTGTCTTACCACCGCAGAAAATGTTTTTCCATCGGTACCACCTGCATAATTATTAAATACAAAGTTTAAGGTACCCGATAATACCGCTTCAATTTTATTGATATTATCTCCACTACGGATTAAATCGTTTAAGGTGCCAATAATTGGCAAACTCGCTCCCACATTGGTTTCAAATAAAAAGGACGCATTAAATTCACGCGCCAAACTTTTTAGCTTTGCGTAATTTTCATAAGGTGAAGAACAAGCTATTTTATTACATGCAACAACAGATACTGCTTTTTCTAACAATTGAGCATATACGTTCGCTACCGTTTCATGAGCTGTCACGTCTACAAAAATAGAATTACGTAAATTGTTTTCGGTGATGGCTTTAATATAGTCGGCAGTAGTTCCCAATGGTGCCGCGACTAATTGGTCCTTCCAATTGGTTAAATCAATACCTTCCACATGAATTAATTGACGCTTACTATTTGCAATACCAACAATATTAATTTGCAATCGCAATGATTTTTTTAAGTAAGCTACTTGCTTATGTATTTGATCAATTAATTTTCCACCCACATTACCTGCACCTGCTATGTATACGTTAACCTGCTTATAAGAAGTTTCAAAAAATTCCTCGTGTAAAACGTTAATGGCTTTTTTTACATCCGAAGTAGCAATTACAGCAGTAATATTTTTTTCGGAAGATCCTTGTGCAATAGCTCTTACATTAATACCATTGCGCCCTATCACACCAAACATTTTACCACTCACTCCTGGATGATTTTTCATTTGTTCACCCACCAAGGCTATAATAGCTACTTCTTTTTCTACAATAAGTGGCTCTACTTTTTGGGTATTAATTTCTTGTTCAAACTCCGCATCTACTGCTAACTTGGCTTGGAATGCATCATTGGCATTCACCCCTACACAAATAGAATGCTCCGAAGAACTTTGCGTAATTAAAATAATGTTGATTTGCTTTTTTGCTAAAGCTTCAAATAATCTTTTTGAAAACCCCGGTATACCTACCATGCCACTGCCTTCCAAACTCAACAAACAAATATCTTTTATAGAAGAAATCCCTCTTATAAAATTGGTATCAGCTGGGGACTCATTTTTAATAATAGTACCCGGGTGATTAGGTTCAAAAGTATTTTTAATCCATACGGGAATATTTTGATGCATCACCGGTTGTATGGTTGGTGGATAAATAACCTTGGCACCAAAATGCGATAACTCCATCGCTTCCTGATAAGAAATTTGTGGAATCTCTTTTGCATTTTGTACCATGCGCGGATCCGCTGTCATCATACCACTTACATCTGTCCAAATTTCTAAAGCAGATGCTTTTACGCCTGCAGCAAATATTGCGCCTGTGTAATCCGAACCCCCTCTACCTAAAGTTGTAGTATTTCCTTCGCCGTCTGATGCAATAAAACCAGGCGCTATATATAAATCATACTTATTATTAGCAGCATCTGCGAAATAGGTTTGTATTGTTTTTGTAGTTAAGTCCTTATCTACAACTGCATTCAAGTAATTTGAATTGGTCTTAATTAACAATCTGGAATCTACCCATTGTTGATTCAATCCTTTAGATGCAAATGTTGCAGCAATAATTTTAGAAGATAAAATTTCTCCAAAACTTACAATCCTATCCTGCATGCGATTAGACAATTCTTTTAACATAAATAGTCCTTCGCAGTTTGATTCTAATTCATTTATGGTTTGTTTTACCAAACTTAAGGTTGCCGACTGTGCTTGTATAGGCAACAAAGCACGTACTGCATCTAAATGTTTTTGCTCAATATTTTGAATAATGGTTTTGTAAGCTTCATTTCCCTGTGATGCACTTTGCGCCAACATTAACAATTGATCTGTAACGCCACTCATTGCTGAAACCACTACAATGGTTGGTTCTTTTTTAATAGATTCAACAACAATATCCACCACTTTTGATATCGCTTCGGCTCTTCCTACTGAACTTCCTCCAAATTTTAAAACTTGCATATCCTAAATTTTTAGACTATACTAAATAGCCATATATATTATCGTCCTTGTTAATTTCGTTGTAATTAATTTGATACTGCTTCATATTTTCAATGAGTGCTTGATAATCTTTTTTCGTTTTTAACTCCAATCCTACCAAGGCTGGACCCGCTTCCTTATTGTGTTTTTGTATGTACTCAAACCTTGTGATATCGTCCTCCGGTCCCAATACTTTATTTACAAATTCTTTTAAGGCTCCTGGCCTTTGTGCGAATCTAATTAAAAAATAATGCTTTAAACCTTCATATATCAAAGATCTTTCTTTAATCTCTTGCATACGGTCAATATCATTATTACTACCACTTACAATACAAACAATAGTCTTGCCTTTTATTTGTTCCGCATAATCATCCAATACCGCAATACTCATAGCTCCAGCTGGTTCTACTACAATAGCTTCCTCGTTATACATTTGTAAAATAGTAGAACAAATTTTCCCCTCTGGTACCAAATGCATATCATCTATTACATCCTTACAAATGGAAAAAGTAACATCTCCAATGCGTTTTACTGCAGCGCCGTCCACAAATTTATCTATTTGCTCTAATTCAACAGGGTGTCCTTCCCTTAATGCAGTAAGCATACTAGGTGCACCCTCTGGTTCCAATCCAACAATTTTTGTTGTTGGCGAATGTTGTTTAAAATAAAATCCAACGCCCGCACTTAAACCACCACCACCTACTGGAATAAACATGTAATCAATAGGGGTAGATTCAAACTTATTGTAATCCTCTAAAATTTCAACACCAACAGTACCTTGCCCTGAAATAATAGAAGCATGATCAAATGGAGGAATAAAAGTCATGCCATGTGTAATGGTATATTCTTTTGCCGCAATTGCACAATCATCAAATGTGTCTCCTACTAATTTTACTTCCACAAAATTTTCACCAAACATTTTAGTTTGTGTTACTTTTTGTTGAGGCGAAGGAATGGGCATAAATACAACTCCTTTAACATTTAACTTTTTGCAGCTATACGCAAAACCTTGTGCATGGTTACCCGCACTAGCACATACCACCCCCTTTGCCAATTGATCGGGTGTTAATTGACTCATCATATTGTACGCACCTCTTAATTTATAAGAACGTACAATTTGCAAATCCTCTCTTTTTAAATAAACCCTGCACTGATACTTTCGGGATAAATTGGCATTAAACTGCAAAGGCGTATGATTTACAACCTCCTTTAATCTAATGGCCGCTCCTTCTATATCAAGTGCAGGCTTATCAACTAATTTGTGATCAGTCATCTATAATTATTTTCCTGGCTGATTCTCTGGACGTAAACTTCTTACAGTTCTACCAGCTTGCCACATTTCACTATTGTGTAATTCCGATAATTCTACTTCTAGTTTAGCACGGTAGTCGTCCTTACTATTTAAGTCAATCGAGCGAGCAGCTTCTGCTCCTGTTGCTACACTATTGTATAAATCAGAGAATACAGGTAAGGTTGCATCACGGAATTTTTTCCACCAATCCAACGCTCCTCTTTGTGCAGTTGTTGAACAGTTTGCATACATCCAGTCCATACCATTCTCCGCAACTAATGGCATTAAGGATTGTGTTAATTCCTCTACTGTTTCATTGAATGATTCAGAAGGAGAGTGACCATTTTTACGTAAAACTTCATATTGTGCTGCGAAAATACCTTGGATCGCTCCCATTAAAGTTCCACGCTCACCTGTTAAATCCGAGTATACTTCTTTTTTGAAATCGGTTTCAAATAAATAACCAGAACCTACTGCAATACCTAATGCAATTACTCTATCATGCGCTTTACCTGTTGCGTCTTGGAAAATAGCGAAGCTACTGTTTAAACCACGTCCTTGTAAGAACATTCTTCTTAATGAAGTACCAGAACCTTTTGGTGCCACTAAAATCACATCCACATCGGCTGGAGGAATAATACCTGTTTGTTCTTTATAAGTAATACCAAATCCATGAGAGAAGTACAATGCCTTACCTGGTGTTAAATGTTTTTTTACAGTAGGCCACATCGCAATTTGCGCTGCGTCACTTAATAAATAACAAATGATGGTTCCTTTCTCTAACGCTTCTTCTATTTCAAATAAAGTTTCGCCTGGTACAAATCCATCAGCAACTGCCTTATCCCAAGACTTTGAATTTTTGCGTTGGCCTACAATTACATTAATGCCGTTTTCTTTTTGGTTCAACGCTTGACCAGGTCCTTGAACTCCGTAACCAATTACAGCTACAGTTTCATTTTTTAATACTTCCTGTGCTTTTGCTAATGGAAACTCTTCACGAGTTACTACATTTTCTTCGGTACCTCCGAAATTTAACTTTGCCATTTTACTTTGGGTTTAATTAAGATTTAAAATTTTATTATTGTTTGTTTGTTTATGCTTTGATTTTATTATTAGCTTTTTACTTGTATCAGTTTAATTTATTTGTCTTACATAGTGAATACCGCTTCACGTTTACCCAAATACTCATTCTCAATTACTTCCTCACCTGGTTCTCGCTCCTCAAAATCTTTTAGCTTTTCGTGGAAACCTGCGCTTTCTTTTATAATCGCTACGCGTGCACTTCGTACAAATTCAACCAAACCAAATGGCTCTAGGGCTTGCATTAATTTATTGGTTTCTTCTCTATGTCCTGTGGTTTCAAAAACAATAAAATCTTTTCTAATGGCAACCGCGCGCGCACCAAACTCTCTTAATAATCTTTCTACTTTTACTTTTTCGGTAATCTCTTCGCTTAATACTTTATACAAAGCTAATTCCTGCCATACAATTTCGTCGTTGGTATTAAAGTAAGCTTTCAACACTTCTACTTGCTTTTCAATTTGACGTACCACTTTTAACACCACATCACGTGACTCCATTACTACAATGGTAAAGCGATGTATGCCCTGCACTTCCGATGGAGAAGTGTTTAAGCTTTCCACATTAATTTTTCGACGTGAAAAAATAATGGCAATACGATTTAACAAACCCACTTGGTTTTCGGTATACACTGTTATCGTGTACTCTTGTTTTTCTGTATTGTTACTCATATAATTCGTTTTAAAAACTCTTTATTTTATTTGACCTCACTTTGTTCGGTCGAATCAGACTCAAAAGCTACGCTACTTGAGTCTGATTTCACTTACACTACATCCCTGCGGTACCATTGGGAACACATTGTTTTCTTTGCCCACCATCACTTCCAACAAATAAGATCCTTTATGTGCTAACATGGTTTTTACCGCATCTACTAAATCTTTTCTGTGTTCTACTTTTGCACCCTCAATACCGTATGATTTTGCAAGCATTACATAATTCGGACTTGCGATGTCTACAAAAGAATATCGCTTGTCATTAAATAATTCCTGCCACTGACGCACCATACCTAAGAACTGATTATTCAATATCAATATTTTTACATCAATGCCTGTTTGCATGATGGTTCCTAATTCTTGTAAGGTCATTTGAAAACCCCCATCTCCAATCACAGCAACCACTGTTCTATCTTGCGCTCCAAACTTTGCACCAATGGCTGCAGGTAGTCCAAAGCCCATGGTACCAAGGCCTCCAGAGGTTACATTGCTTCGGGATTGATTAAATTTTGCATAGCGACAAGTAACCATTTGATGTTGTCCCACATCGGTTACCATAATGGCATTTCCTTCGGTAATTTCATTTACATTACGAATGACCTCAGCCATGGTCATTTCTTCTTTGCTTGGATACATTTCTGGTTCAATACATTGTTCGTATTCTTCCTTTGCATATTTAGCAAAAACAGCTAACCACTCGCTTCTGTCTTTTTGTTCTATACCTAATGTTAGTAATGGAAGGGTTTCCTTACAATCACCCCATACACCCACATCTGCTTTAACATTTTTATCTATTTCAGATGGATCAATATCTAAATGAATAATCTTTGCTTGTTTGGCGTATTTATCTAAGCGTCCTGTTACACGATCATCAAATCGCATACCTACTGCAATGAGTACATCACACTCATTGGTCAAAACATTAGGACCATAGTTTCCATGCATCCCTAACATACCCACGTTTTGTGGATGATCGGTTGACAAAGCACTCAATCCTAAAATAGTCCAAGCCGCAGGCATTCCGGACTTTTCAATAAACTTTTTAAATTCTTTCTCTGCTTTTCCTAATATCACACCTTGGCCAAAAATCACCAATGGTTTTTTTGCATTATTAATTAATTCAACTGCTTCGTCGATATAATTTTTTCTGATCACTGGTTTGGGTCTGTAAGATCTGATATGATTACAAGTTGTGTAACCGAGATAATCAAACTTTTGTATTTGTGCATTCTTAGAAATATCTATTAATACAGGACCCGGTCTTCCACTTCTTGCTAAATAAAATGCTTTTGCTAACACAGCAGGAATTTCTTCGGCATCTGTAATTTGATAATTCCATTTAGTTACCGGCATAGTAATATTAATTACATCCGTTTCCTGAAATGCATCCGTTCCCAATAAATGTGCAAACACTTGTCCAGTAATACAAACCAATGGGGTACTATCAATCATTGCATCGGCAAGTCCCGTCACTAAATTGGTTGCACCTGGTCCACTTGTTGCAAATACCACACCCACCGTACCTGAAGTACGCGCATATCCTTGACCAGCATGTATTCCACCCTGCTCATGGCGTACTAAAATATGATTTAGTTTTTCTTTATAGTCATATAAGGCATCATAGATAGGCATAATGGCTCCACCAGGATAACCAAAAATGGTATCCACTCCCTCTGCAATACAAGCTTCCAATACGGCTTGTGATCCTGATAATTGTTTCTGTTCCATAATTTCCTTTTTAGTCAGAGTCGGTTACACATCCTTCACTTGCATCTTTTACCAACTTTGCATACTTATATAATACACCATTGGTTACTTTTAATACCGGTGCTGGTTGTGCTGCTCTGCGTTTTGCTATCGTTGCTTCGTCTACTTTTAAAGTCATGGTACGTTTAGGTACATTCAATTCAATCCTGTCTCCGTCTTCCACCAATCCTATTAATCCTCCTTTGTATGCTTCTGGTGTAATATGTCCAACAACAAATCCATGTGTACCTCCACTAAAGCGACCATCCGTGATAAGTGCAACCGACTTTCCTAATCCTGCACCAATAATAGCCGAAGTTGGTTTTAACATTTCCGGCATACCTGGCGCGCCTACTGGTCCTACATTTTTAATAACTACTACATCACCTGGTTGTATCTTTTTTGAATTAATGCCTTCAATTAATGCATGCTCACCATCAAATACGCGTGCAGGACCTTCAAACATATCTCCTTCCTTTCCAGAAATTTTTGCAACGCTTCCTCCAGTTGCTAAATTGCCGTACATGATTTGTAAATGTCCAGTTGCTTTAATTGGATTTTCTTTTGGCAGAATTATTTTTTGCTGATCAAAATCTAAATCTGGTGCAGCAGCTAAATTTTCTGCAATGGTTTTTCCGGTCACCGTTAAACAATCACCGTGTAACCATCCCTGTGCCAACATATATTTCATCACCGCAGGTACACCACCATACTGATGCAAATCCTGCATTAAGTATTTACCCGATGGTTTAAAATCTGCAAGTACTGGAATTTTATCGCTAATGGTTTGGAAATCGTCCTGTGTAAATTCAACCCCTACTGCTTTGGCCATAGCAATCATATGCAATACTGCATTGGTGCTTCCACCCAATACCATAATTACCGCTACTGCATTTTCAAATGCTTTGCGCGTCATGATATCTTTTGGCTTAATATCTTTTTCTAATAATAATCTGATTGCTGCGCCAGCATCTTTACACTCTTGTTGTTTTTCTGCACTTAATGCTGGGTTAGAAGATGAATAAGGTAAACTCATACCCAATGCTTCAATCGCTGATGCCATTGTGTTTGCGGTATACATGCCACCACATGCACCAGCACCTGGACAAGCATGTTGTACAATACCTTTAAAATCTGCTTCATCCAATTGCCCTGCCATTTTTTGTCCTAAGGCTTCAAAAGCAGATACAATATTTAAATCCTGTCCTTTATAATGACCTGGTGCAATGGTACCACCGTATAACATTAATGAAGGACGGTTTAATCTTCCCATAGCAATTAAAGAACCTGGCATATTTTTATCACAACCTGGAACAGTTATTAATGCATCATAATATTGTGCACCGCAAACGGTTTCGATACTATCTGCAATTACATCTCTACTCACTAAAGAATAACGCATACCGTCGGTACCATTACTCATGCCATCACTCACACCAATGGTATGAAATGTAAGTCCTACTAAATCATTTTCCCAAACACTCTTTTTTACATCGGCAGCCAATGCATTCAAATGCATATTACAAGTGTTGCCATCATATCCCATACTCACAATACCTACTTGTGCTTTTTGTAAATCAGCATCGGTTAGACCAATGCCATAAAACATCGCCTGCGCAGCGGGCTGTGTGGGATCCAGGGTAATTGTTTTTGAATATTTATTTAGTTCCATTTTTTTAACTATTTAAAAGCGATCTTATCTTTTTTGTTCGCTTATTTTTTTTGTTCGCTTATTTTTTCATAAGGCCATTTATAAAAATACAACCTATTATTCGCCTAACCTTAAGACGAATGTTTGTTAGACGCCTTTGGGTAAGATTGTTTTTAAATAATGGTGGATTTATGTAAACGCTCATGTATAGGATGTGTTTCCCCTTTTGCATGACGCTCAATAAATTCACAAATCAAATCACCAATAGCTGTTGTTGTATAACTATTCATTGGATCAATGTCCTTGGTTACAAACCCACTATTCAAACACCATGCAGCTGCATCTCTTACAATGGCAGCCTCAGTAGTTAATCCAAAATGCTCTAGTAGCATAGCAGATGATAAAATAGATCCCAATGGATTCGCAATGTCTTTTCCTTTTGCTTGAGGATAAGAACCATGAATGGGTTCAAACAATGCCACCGTGTTTCCAACAGATGCAGATGGTAATAAACCTAATGAACCGGCTAACACGGATGCTTCGTCACTTATAATATCTCCAAATAAATTTTCTGTTAACACTACATCAAATTGAGCCGGATTTAAAATGATTTGCATGGCTGCATTGTCTACAAATAAATAATCTACAGTAACATCGCTATAAGTTGGTGCAATAGCTTGTACAACTTTTCTCCATAGTCTGGAAGTTTCTAAAACATTTGCTTTATCTACCAGCGTTAATTTTTTTCTTCTGATTTGTGCATGCTTAAATGCTAGGTGTGCAATGCGTTCAATTTCCATAACTGAATAAGAACAATCATCTCTTGCAATGGTACCGTCCTCACTTAAACTTTTTGCACCAAAATAAATACCACCTGTTAACTCTCTATAAATGACAAAGTCCACATTTTCTAAGTACTTTGGTTTTAACGGTGTTAAATGTTGCAATGCAGCATAAGTAGTAACAGGGCGGATATTCGCAAACAATTGTAATTCCTTTCTTAGTTTTAGTAAGCCTTGCTCTGGTCTTACTTTTGCCGTTGGATCGTTATCATATTTTGGATCCCCAATAGCACCAAATAAAATAGCGTCACTTTCCTTACATATTTTAATACTCTCGTCAGGTAATGGATTTCCTGTTGCATCAATAGCACATGCACCCATTAAGGCATGCTCATAAGTAAATTGATGATTAAAATATTTTGCAACGGTATCTAGTACTTTAATAGATTGCTGTGTTACTTCTGGTCCAATTCCGTCACCTAGGATGACTGCTATTTTCTTTTGCATAATTTATTTTTTTTCGTAAGCCTCTATTTCGGATTTCATGTTTAATAAATAGTCGATATCATCGTATCCATTTAACATACATGTTTTTTTATAAGAATTGATTTCAAATGTTTCTAGTGCACCGGTTGCATCAATGGTAATAGTTTGTGCTGCTAAATCCACTGTTAATGTATCTTCTGCTCCTTGGGCAAATATTTGTTGTAAGAAAGCATCTGAAACGGTTACTGGCAATACCCCATTGTTCAAGGCATTATTTTTAAAGATGTCGGCAAAAAAGCTAGACACTACTACTTTAAAACCATAGTCTTGAATACTCCATGCCGCGTGTTCACGAGAGGAGCCACACCCAAAGTTTTTAGCCGCCACTAAAATGGCTCCACTGTATTGTTTTTGGTTTAAAACGAAATCGGATTTGGGTTTGTTTTCATCATCGTTTTCATATCTCCAATCTCTGAATAAATTTTTTCCAAAACCATCTTTGGTCGTTGCCTTTAAAAAACGTGCCGGTATAATTTGATCTGTATCTACGTTTTCAATTCTCAAAGGAATAAACCTGCTTGAAATTTTTTGTAATGATTGCATAAAAATATATTTATAAAATATCTCTGATGTCCGTGATTTTTCCTGTTAACAATGCAGCAGCGGCAGTTAATGGACTTGCTAGTAATGTTCTAGCACCTGCACCCTGGCGTCCTTCAAAGTTTCGGTTACTGGTACTAATACAATATTCGCCTGCAGGAATTTTATCTTCATTCATTCCTAAACAAGCACTACATCCAGCTTGTCTAATTTCAACACCTGCATCTGCAAATATTTTATCCAAACCTTCTGCTTTAATTTGTTTAGCTACTTCCTGAGATCCTGGTACAATCAAGGTTTTAATATTTGGATCCTTTTGTTTTCCTTTTATGATGCTTGCCACTAAACGGAAATCTTCAATTCTTGAATTGGTACATGAACCAATAAATACATTTTGTACTGGCATGCCTAATAAGCTTTGACCAGCAGTAAGTCCCATATATTTTAAAGCCTTTTCGTAATTCTGTTTTTCGGTAGCATCGCTAAAACGCTCCATAGTAGGAAGGGTACCTCTTACGCTGAGCCCCATTCCCGGGTTGGTTCCGTATGTGATCATAGGTTCAATATCTTCCGCCTTGATATTAATTTCAACATCAAATTTTGCATCCGCGTCCGTATACAACGCTGACCACTGTACTAATTTTTGATCCCAATCCGCACCTTGTGGCGCAAATAAACGACCCTTTATATAATCAAATGTAGTTTGGTCTGGTGCAATCATTCCACCACGCGCACCCATCTCAATACTCATATTACAAATGGTCATTCTTGCTTCCATACTTAATGCACGAATTGCAGATCCCGCATACTCCACAAAATATCCAGTTGCACCACTTGCAGAAATTTGAGCAATGATGTATAAAATAATATCCTTTGATACTACCCCATTTTTTAGAACCCCATCAATATTAATGCGCATTACTTTTGGCTTGCTTTGCATAATACATTGTGAAGCAAATACCATTTCTACCTCACTAGTACCGATACCAAATGCAATACTTCCAAATGCTCCATGAGTAGATGTATGACTATCCCCACAAACAATAGTCATCCCCGGTTGTGTGATACCCAACTCTGGTCCAATCACATGTACTATACCTTGGTACTTATGACCTAATCCGTATAATTCAACACCATGTTTTTTACAATTCTCAATTAAAGTGTCTACCTGAAATTTAGACAACGCGTCTTTAATAGGTAACTCCTGGTTCATAGTTGGTACATTATGATCCGCAGTAGCTACAATTTGTTGGGGTCTAAAAATTGGCACCCCTCTTTTTTCAATACCACTAAAAGCTTGTGGACTAGTTACCTCATGTATGAAATGCTTATCAATATAAACAACCGATGGACCATCCTCAATTTGTTTTACAACATGTTTGTCCCAAATTTTTTCAAATAATGTTTTTCCCATTGTTCTGTTATTATTTTTTTGTCTTAAAATTTACTTTCGTATTTTTTAAAATAAATGCTCTTTTATTTTTTATAGGCCGTTGCCATCGCTTGCAAGTCGGCTTCTAATACTTCTTTTTTCTTATCGGCGATTTCTAAAAAGGTAGGATACAATTCATCAATATCATTTCTGGTAAACTGATGTCCTAGTTTATGTAATCGATGCGCCAATGCACTTCGTCCACTGCGCGCTGTTAAAACAATTTTGCTATCCTCCGCACCCACTTCAGCAGGATTAATGATTTCATAAGTTTGTGCTTCTTTTAAAAAACCATCCTGATGAATACCCGATGAATGTGAAAAGGCATTTGCTCCTACAATAGCTTTGTTGGGTTGTACCATCATACGCATAATCTCTGAAACCTCACGGCTCACTGCATTTAAGAGCTTTGGATTTATGTTGGTATAGAATCCTAAATCCTTATGTTGATTTAAAATCATCACTACTTCTTCCAAGGCCGTATTTCCTGCACGCTCTCCCAAGCCATTTATCGTACATTCAATTTGTCTTGCTCCACCAATTACACCTGCAATGGAATTGGCTGTTGCCAATCCTAAATCATTATGACAATGACAGGATAAAACTGCTTTGTCAATGTTTGGGACATTGTTGTACAAATAGTTCATTTTTTCCTGATACTGTTGTGGCAAACAATAACCTGTGGTGTCCGGAATATTTAGGGTAGTCGCTCCTGCTTTTACCACTGCTTCAATTACACGTGCTAAATATTCATTATCGGTTCTTCCTGCATCCTCTGCATAAAACTCCACATCGTCGGTAAAATTTCTTGCAATGGTTACGGCTTTAATCGCGCGTTCAATAATTTCTTCTCTTGTGCTATTAAACTTATATTTAATGTGCAAATCCGATGTACCAATTCCGGTATGAATTCTAAAACGCTTAGCGGGTTTTAACGCCTCTGCTGCAACTTCGATATCATTTTGCACGGCACGGGTTAACCCACATACCACGGTATTTTTTAAGGTTTTGGCTATTTGATTCACCGACTCAAAATCCCCTGGGCTAGAAACCGGGAATCCTGCTTCTAAAATGTCCACACCCAATTCCTCCAACCTTACGGCTAGCTCTAATTTTTCTTTGGTATTTAGTTTACAACCTGGAACCTGCTCACCATCTCTTAAAGTGGTATCAAAAATGAATACTTTTTGGCTCATATTATTGATTTACAATCGTTTATAGATGACAAACGGGCATTTCGCCCGTTTATTGTTTAAAAATACCCCATATTAACAAGTAATTCACATCAAAATTATGCCTATTTTACAATGAATAAAGGTCCTATTTTTTTATTAATTGATTGATTTTCAATAACTTGAACTAAATTCAGCTACGATGCCCAACCTAAGCACCGACGCCTTATTTATTTTGGTAAAATCCCTAGAGAAAGGGGAAAAGCGCAACTTTAAGTTGTATGCTGCCCGTAACTCTGCGTCGGCTGATTTAAAAATTGTCCAGCTATTTGATGCCTTGGACAAAATGAAGGATTATGATGAAGAGGAGTTACTTCGAAAAAACGAGTCCATTCAAAAGCAACAATTGTCCAATTTAAAGGCACACTTGTATGATCAAATTTTATCTAGCTTAAGGATCCTAAAGCAAAGTGAAAATATTGACCTGCAAATTCACGAGCAATTGGACCATGCTAAAATTTTATACAATAAGGGTTTGTATTTACAAAGTCTTCGTTTGTTAGATAAGATTAAATCACTCACCAAGCAAAACAACCAGGTTACCTTTTTATTACAGGTTTTATTTTTAGAAAAGAAAATTGAATCCTTGCACATTACCAGAAGTATGCAGGATCGTGCACAACAGTTAAGTGAAGAAATAGACGAAGTGAATGAGCGTTTAGAGTTAATTGCAAAAACATCCAATTTAAGTTTACAATTATACAGCTGGTATATACAGCACGGTCATGCGCGCAATGAAGAGGATCGAAAAACATTGGACGCACTCATTCAGGATCCTATTATAGAGCGTGTTAAATTGGTGAAAGGTTTTTACGAAAGATTGTATCGTTATCAATGTTTTTGTTGGTATGGCTTTATTACGCAGGATTTTTTAATGCATTATAGATATGCACAAAAATGGGTAGACTTATTTGATAAGGAAGAGGGGATGAAACAAATTGAGTCGGCACAATATATTAAAGGCTTACACAATTTAATTAGTGCTCATTTTGATATAAAAAATATTGATAAATTTAAAGAGACCATTTGCGTATTAGAACAGTTTAGTGAAACCCCCATAGTACTTAATAATAAAAATAATTTAATTCAATCCTTTGTTTATTTATTCATTGCCAAAATTAATCAACATTTCCTAGAAGGCACGTTTAGTGAGGGTTTGGTGATGATTCCAAGCATGGAAGAAAAACTTAAGGAGATGGAGATGTATATGGATAGTCACCGCGTATTGGTGTTTTATTATAAAATTGCTTGCTTGTATTTTGGAGCTGGAGATCCCGCAAAAACCATTGATTATTTAAATAGTATTATTAACTGGAAAGTAAATTTGCGAGACGACTTGCAATGCTATGCGCGCTTACTGCATTTAATTGCACATTATGAATTAGGTAATATGGAAGTAGTTGCTTACTTATCCAAATCGGTTTATCGTTTCATGTCTAAAATGAAAAACTTGGGGGCGGTGGAAGAAGTATTATTTAACTTTTTAAGAACTACCATTCAAACTGGTAAACAAGCTTCCTTTGAAAATTTATTAACTACCTTACAACCATTGGAGAAAAATAAATTAGAGAGTCGTGCCTTTATGTACTTAGATATTATTTCTTGGTTAGAAAGTAAGATTCAAAATACAGCCGTGCAAACAATTATTAAAGAAAAGTTTTTACAGCATAATAAATAAACAAAAGCAACCTAATTCATTATAAAAAAAGCCTCCGAATTTCGAAGGCTTTTTTAGTATCTATATCGCTTTAGGAAGCATACATCTCGTCAATTTCTTTTTCAAAATTTGCGAGTACTTGCTTGCGTCTAATGCTCAACTTTGGTGTCATCTCTCCTTTATCAATAGTTAATTCTCTTGGTAATAAAGTAAACTTCTTTACTTGTTCTACCTGATTAAATAATTGATTGTATTCAGCAACTACCGAATCAATTGTAGCCACAACCATTGGATGTTGAACGATGGCTTCGTTACTGGTATATTCAATGCCATGTTGCTTTGCCCATTCTTTTAATTTTGAAAATCCAGGCACAATTAAAGCACTCACAAATCTTTTGTTATCGCCTATTAAAACAATTTGTTCTATGAAAGGACTTTCTTTCATTTTATTTTCAATCGGCTGAGGGGCTACATATTTACCTCCACTAGTTTTAAATAATTCTTTTTTTCGATCGGTGATTTTTAAATATTTACCATCCTCAAATACACCAATATCGCCTGTATGTAACCAACCATCAATGATGGTTTCAGCAGTCAATTCTGGAAGTTTGTAATAGCCCTTCATTACACTTGGACCCGCTACACAAATTTCACCATCGGGTTCTAATTTTAATTGAACACCTTCAATAGGTAAACCCACCGTTCCAAATTTTGTATCACCAGGTGTTCTAAAGTTGATGCTTATAATAGGACTATTTTCAGTAGGACCATATCCTTCATAAACAGGGATCTGTGCAGCATTAAAAATGCGCAATAATTTTACCTGACATGCCGCTCCACCTGTTACAATAAACTTAACATTTCCTCCAAGACCTTCTCTCCATTTACTAAAAATTAATTTATTCGCAAGCTTTAATTGTATTTGATACCATAATGATCCTGGAATTAAATTATCATATTTTTCTCCCAAGGCTACCGCCCAGAAAAATAATTTTCTTTTAATGCCTGTCAACTCCTCACCCTTGATCATTATTTTTTCAAACACTTTTTCTAATAATCTTGGCACCGTCGAGAATCCATCTGGGCATACTTCTTTTAAGTTGTCTCCAATGGTTTCCAATGATTCAGCATAGTAAATGTTCATTCCACTATACATGTAAATATAAGATGCCACTTTTTCAAAAATATGATTCAGTGGTAAAAAACTTAATACCTTTTGATGCGGGGCATCTGGGAATGGAAAACTCTTCTTCCCCGATTGTAAATTAAAATATATACTATGATGCGTTAACATCACTCCCTTAGGCGTTCCCGTAGTCCCAGAGGTATAAATAAAAGTGGCCACTTGTTCCACAGGAATTGTTTTTTTAATTACATCTACCTGTTGTAATAAATCGGTGTCTGTCAAACACAATTCGGTCCAATGCTTTGCACCTTGAATTCGATCAAATGTATATACTTCTTTTAAACAAGGTACTTTGTCTTTTATAGACATGACCTTATTGTATAATTCCTGATTGCTCGCAAACATGTATTTTACGGAAGCATCATTCAAAATAAAAGTTAACTCTAATGGATTGGTGGTTGGATAAACGGGCACCCAAATTACACCAATTTGTTGTGTTGCTAAATCTGCCATTAACCACTCGGGTCTATTGCTACTGATGATGGCAATTTTATCGGAACCCTCTGGTGTAAAATCATTTCCAGACAAACCCAAACTCAATAATCCTGCACTTAAGGAATTCACTGTTGCGGCAACTTCGGAGGTGGAGTACGTTCTCCAAACACCATTTTCTTTGCCAGCCAACATTACTTCCTGCGGGAAATGATTTAATTGATGTTCGATACAATCAAAGAGTCTTTTTGGTTCCATAAAGCAAACAATTTGTATAACAAAATACAAAAAAACCAGTCAAAAGACCGGTTTTAGATCGGAAAAATTGATTTAATCAATTACGGAAATAAATATTAATTATTGGAGTCGTAAATCAAATGTGTAAGTAAGCCATCTCTTAATTTTGGCTCAAACCAAGTGCTTTTAGGGGGCATTACTTCACCAGCATCGGCAATATTAAATAATTGGTGAATAGTTACTGGGTATAAACTTATTGCTAATTGCATTTCACCACTGTCCACTCTTTTTTCTAATTCACCCAAACCTCTAATTCCACCCACAAAATCAATGCGCTTGTCTGTTCTTTGATCTACAATTCCCAATAATTTGGATAAGATATTGTTAGATAAAATAGTAACATCCAACACACCAATGGGGTCGTTATCATTATAAGTGCCCGGTTTTGGTTTTAAAATATACCAATTGCCTGCTAAATACATTCCAAAGCTGTGCAATTCGGTTGGTTTATACGCACCCTCATGTGCTGAAATGTCAAATTCATTTTCAAGTGCTGACATAAAAGCTTCCGCAGAATGACCATTCAAATCTTTTACTACACGGTTGTAATCCATGATATGCAATTGATTGGAAGGAAATAAAGTAGTTAAAAAATAATCAGCGGCAGGTGTTGCACGTTCGCCCAAAGCCAATCTCACTTTTGCAGCAGATGCGGCACGGTGATGACCGTCGGCTATATAAGTACAAGGTACTAAGGTTGCAAATAAAGTAGTGATTTGCTCAATGGTATCGGAGTCCGTTACAGCCCAAACAGAATGCTGAATGCCATCTTCTGTGATAAAATCGTAAACTGGTGTTTTAGCCGTTTTCCATTTATCAATAACAGTATCGATTGCTGCTTGATTGCGGTAAGCTAAAAACACATTACCCGTTTGAGCACCCGAAGTTTTTATATGATTAATTCTATCCTGTTCTTTTTCGGGACGCGTAAACTCGTGCTTTTTAATAATGTCATTGTTATAGTCCTCAATGCTACTTACACAAACCAATCCAGTTTGTGCACGTCCATCCATTATTAATTGATAAATATAATAACAAGGTTTTGATTCCTTAAACAATACGTCTCTTTGTACAAATGCATTTAAATTTTCTAACGCTAAATCGTAAACTTGTTGACTATGTATGTCGGTAGATTCTGGTAAATCAATTTCACTTTTTGTGATATGTAAAAAAGAATACGCGTTACCAACTGCTTCTTGTTTTGCTTCTGCACTATTTAAAACATCGTATGGTTTACTTGCTACCTGCTTCGCTAATTGGGGCTGAGGACGAAGCGCTTCAAAGGGTCTAATATTTGCCATGGGCGCAAATATCGTTCTTTTTTTTGAGGAAAAGATTTTTTGTTGAAGCTGATTCTATAAAAATAATTTATTAAAAATTTTGCATCAAATCGCAAAAAGTCTCTACACTACTCATTGGCAGGGCATTATACATACTCACGCGGATGCCTCCTACGGTTCTGTAACCTTTTACGCCAATCATGCCTTCATTTTTACACAATGCCAAAAATGCTTCTTCTTTATTTGGATCGGTTAAAAAGAAAACAGCATTCATGATACTTCTATCTTCTTTTGCAATAGGACAATAAAAAGCAGGATGTTCATCAATGGTCTTATACAATAATGCAGCTTTTGCTTTGTTGCGTTTTTCCATTTCAATTAATCCGCCTTCTTTTTCAATCCATCTTAAAGTTAATAAGCTAACATATATAGAAAAAACGGGAGGTGTATTTAATAAGCTTCCAGCTTCGATATGTTTTTTATAATCCAAAATGGCTGGAATTTTTCGGTTCACTTTCCCCAATAGTTCTTTTTTCACAACTACCATAGTTACGCCTGCAGCACCCATATTTTTTTGTGCACCTGCATACATTAAATCAAATTTTTTAAAATCAGTTGGCCGACAAAATATATCGGAACTCATGTCTCCCACTAATGGCACATTCACCTGTGGGTATTGATGCCATTGGGTTCCCTCCACTGTATTATTAGTAGTGATATGTAAATAAGTAGTACCCGCTGGTAATTGTAAATCCTTTTTTAAATAGGTGTGTTTTTTATCCGAGCTATCCGCAACTACCTCAACAGGGCCAAACAATTTTGCTTCTTTTACTGCTTTATTACCCCATACGCCATTATCACAAATAGCAGCCATTCCATTTTCATCTAATAAATTCATGGGCACTTGCATAAACTGCATGGTGGCCCCTCCTTGTAAAAACAATACTTCATAATCATCTCCCAAATCCATTAATCTTTTTACAATAGTCTTTGCTTCTTCTACTACTTCTACAAAATGACTGGTACGATGTCCAATTTCTAAAATAGATAAACCCGTATTGTTAAAATTATGAATTGCGGCTGCTGCTTGATCTAACACTTCTTTAGGTAAAATAGCAGGGCCTGAATTAAAATTGTGCAATTGCATTTATAGAAAATTATTTAAAAAACCTGTGTGAAATAAAAATTTATTATTTATATAAGCCCTAATATCCTTGATAGTTCTATGTTTCAGGATTATCGTCCACATCGGTTACACCACCCGACACTACATACTTCATAGCTTCAGAAGCACTAACACCAGCAGGCAACCTTTTTATTCTTGTTAAGGGAACTATATAAGTAATACCCGATATGGCATAAGAATGCGGGACATAAACCGTAACATGTTCTTTTAATCCGAAATGATCGGTGCTATCCTGTGTAATAAATCCAACCCTCCAGACATCAACTGCATCCACATTCACTAAAACGGGTTGATCAAATTTTTTCTTATTTCCAGCAAAGGCTTCTAAAAAATCTTTAACCGAAGAATAAATAATTTTTATACCAGGCGTTTTTTCTAACACCTTATCAAATACCGCAACTAGTCTTTCTACAAAAAATAAGGAAGACAACCAACCTACTAATAAAACCATTCCAATGGCCACTAAAAAACCAAGACCCGTTACTTTAGGAATTTTCCCATCTACCATGGCAAACTTTACGGGGAACAATACATTTAAAAGATTTGGCAGAAAATTGTCCACCCAATTAAATAAGCTCACAATAACCCAAATGGTTACGCCAATAGGTGCCAATAATACCACCCCTTGAAAAAAGAATTGAGCGAAAACATTTAAGATCTTCTTGTTTTGAAATTTTTCCCGAATGCACAACATAAAATGAACACTTTAGGTCTCAAATTTCAACCTTTTTTGCCATTCAACATAAATAATAAAATAATTAGCTTGGAAACTTTGAAAACGTAAAAAGTTTCCGTAGTTTTGCGCCTCAAATTGAAATATGGAAAATCGTATATTATTCAAAGCCAGGGACTTAATGACGCGCCACGGGGTAAAACATGTTACCATGGACGACATTGCGACCCAATTGGGCATTAGTAAAAAGACCATTTACCAGTTTTACAAGGACAAAGACGCCGTGGTAATGGCAGTTGTGAATTTAGAATTGGAAGAACAGTCTTTAAAATGTCAAAGAACCCAAGACATTGCCGACAATGCGGTACATGAAATGTTCATGATTTTGGAAGACATCCAACAGATGTTTAAAAACATGAACCCTATGACCATGAACGAGTTAGCCAAATATTATCCGGAGGCTTTCGAGCGCATACAAAATCACAAAAATGAATTCATGCATCAAATTATTAAAATCAACTTAATAAAAGGAATTGAACAAGGGGTATATCGCAAGGAAATTGATCCTGAAATTTTATCCATCTACCGCCTGGAAACCAGTTTTGTTCCTTTTAACCCACAATTATATCCATATAGCAAATTTGATTTGGGGAAAGTAACCTTACAAATTATTGAAAACTTTATATACGGTGTCATGTCATTGAAGGGAATTGAATTAATGGAAAAATACAAACTCCAAGAATCTAGTATTGCAAATGCTCTTGTAGATGAAATGAAAAAAATAAATAAATAATATAAACAAGCAATAAACAAAAATGAAAAAACTAATTTTCTTCATCATGGGTTTTGCAATCACTGGCTTGGTTCAAGCGCAGGATGCTAGTAAACCTACACATGCATTTTCACTTGAACAATGTGTTGACTATGCACAAAAAAATAATGTACAAGTAAAAAATGCATTATTAGCTATTGAGGTACAAGCACAAACCAATAGAGAAATTGCAGGAGCCGCTTTACCTACTATTAATACCAACATGGGTGGCACAGATTATTTAAAAATTCCTACCTCTTTATTACCAGGTCAAATATTTGGTGGTGCAGCTGGAACTTTTATTCCAGTTCAGTTTGGTACTAAATTTAATGCCAACTACGGAGCCAGCATTCAACAATTATTATTTGATGGTCAAGTGTTTATTGCTTTACAAGCAAGAGCCACTTCCATGGACTTGCAAAGAAAAAATGCAGCTTTAACTCAGGAAGCGATTAAAGGAAATATTTATAAAATTTATTACCAATTATCGGCTAGTAAAACCCAGTTAAATATTTTAGATGCAAATATTAATCGTATTAAAGCTTTGGCGCACGATGCAGAAATTATGTATAAAAATGGTTTTGCCGAAAAATTAGATGTGGACAAAGTAAGTGTTCAATTAAATAATTTAGAGACAGAGAAATTAAAAGCAAACAACAGTGTTGCTATTGGATATATGGGATTAAAGATGTTGATGGGCATGCCAGTAAAAGACAGTTTAGTATTGACAGATGTAATAGACGAAAGTAGTTTAACCAATGATATTTTAACTGAAACGGATTTTCAATACAATGTGCGTAAGGACTTTCAATATTTAAGCACCGTAAAGAAATTAAATGAATTTAATGTTAAGCGTTATCAATTAAGTAATCTTCCTACGGTTACAATGAATGGTAGCTATTCAAAGAATGCACAGCGAAGCAAGTTTGACTTTTTTGAAGGCGGCAATTGGTTCACTACTTCCTTGGTGAGCTTAAACATTAGCTTGCCAATATTTAATGGATTTGCAACCGACGCACGCATTAAGAGAACGAAGATTGAATTAAAGCAAACGGAAAATCAAATTGAATCGCTTAAAAACAGTATTGACAATGAAATGAATCAAGCTAAGTTAAACTATATGTCTTCCGTAGCGACCGTTCAGTTTCAAAAGAAAAATATGGAATTAGCAGAAAAAGTATATCAACAAACAAAAAAGAAATTTGAAGCAGGTACCGGTTCTAATACCGAAATATCAGCAGCTCAAACGGACTTGGTTAGCGCACAAAATAATTTTATGAATGCACTTTATGCAGCCTTAATTGCAAAAGTAGATTTATTAAAAGCTAGCGGAAAATTATAGGAAGAAGGCGCGAATGCGCCTGATGTAAAAGAAAACTAAATGCGCCTGATGTAAAAGAAAACTAAATGCGCCTGATGTAAAAGAAATCTTTACTTTTTGATAAAAACAGAAAAATAAAACAAATAAATAAATACCAATGAAACATAGTT
>CANGFA010000022.1 GCA_947453145.1 Bacteroidota bacterium | reverse complement strand
TCGGATATTAAATACCCCTCAGTAAAAGCTGTTAAAACATATGTTGATGCGAGTAGCGGTGCAATAACTAATGGTAGTGTAACAACAGTAAAATTATCTGACGGAGCGGTAACAGATGCAAAAATTGCTTCCATTAGTGGGTCGAAGGTTGTCGGTGACATTAGTGGAAAAGCTGCTACTGCAACAAAGTTGGCAACTTCAAGAAATATTAATGGGGTCTCTTTTGATGGAAGTGCTGATATTACAATTACAGCTTCAGCAACAGCAGAAAATTTATCAGGAACTACATTGAATGCATCTGTTACAGGATCTAGTTTAACAAGTGTCGGCGTATTAAATAATGCAACAGTAAATGGGAAAGTAGTTGTGGGTAGTTCTAATGCTGCAAGTGCTTCAGCAGTATTAGAAGCCAATTCAACTACTCAAGGCTTTTTACCACCAAGATTAACACTTGCGCAGCGAATAGCAATTACAAATCCCGTTCAGGGATTGATGATATATTGTACTAATTGTGGAACAAATGGAGAACCAGAATACTTTAATGGATCAACTTGGCTTACTTTGACGGGCACTGCTACATCAAAAGCAAATCCAACAGTAAACATTTCAGTGGGAACATATACATTTACTACTGGAACTCCCCAAGGACCAAATACCGCCACCAATACTGGAACTGGAAGTACTTACGCTTACACTTATGTTGGGACGGGGTCAACAACATATGCGTCAAGTTCAACTCGTCCAACCAATGCAGGAACTTATAGTGTAACTGTAAGTTTAAGTGCTAGTGGGGATGGCAATTATAATGCTGCAAATGCTAGTGCTTCCTTCACAATTGCAAAAGCAATTCCAATTGTTACTCCTACTATTGGAACTTACACCTATAATTTAGTAACGCCTGTTGCACAAGGGCCTAATACAGCTACCAATTCAGGGACAGGAACTACCTATACATATAGTTATACTGGAACAGGATTTACAACCTATGGACCTAGTGCCACAAAACCAACAGATGGTGGAACCTATACTGTAATTGCAACCCTTGCCGCAAGTTCAGATGGAAATTATGCAGCAATGAGTTCCAATCCAACCTCATTCAAAATTTCACTCAATTTGTCATTAGGTAATAGTTATGGTGGTGGGAAAGTTGCTTACATCTTAAAGTCAGGTGATGTTGGATATGATGCTTCCCAACAACATGGTTTAATTATTTCAGGTGATTTAACAGCTTCCTACACAGATATTATATGGGGGACTGATGGTTTATTGATAGGAGCTAGTGGTGGCCTTGACAATGTAGGTCCAAATGGCTATTCTACTTTTGTTGAATTAGGTGCAGGTATTAATAATACGAATTTAATTATTGCAAGTGAAGGGCCAGGCACAAGTTATGCAGCTGGGTTAGCGAAAGCTTATACTGGCGGCGCCTATACGAATTGGTATTTACCAAGTTACTCTGAATTATATGCAATAAAGTCAAATTCTATTTATATTGGAAACATTAATCGAACGTTTTATTGGACATCTACAGAAGATGATCTTTATAATTCATGGTTGATAGGAATGGGAGGTAATTCTCTTTTCCCTGGAACAAAAGGAATTGCTAATGGGGGAGTTCGTGCAGTCCGTGTTTTTTAATAAAAAATCGTTTATAATTAATTTTATTTAACTATTATCAATAGAAAGTTTTTGACTAAATTAGCTTCTTTAATTACTAACTATGAATAAGAAGCTACATTTATTATTTCTTGCCATTATTGCTTTTATAAGCGGGGTATCCGCCCAAGCCGATCGTTGGCAGCAACACATTAATTATAATATTAAAGCTGCATTGGATGTAAATACCAATATTGTAAAAGGGTCGGAGGAAATTATGTATGATAACAATAGTACCGATACTTTAACTAAAGTATATTTCCATTTGTATTGGAATGCATTCCAGCCCAATTCAGTGATGGATATTCGTAGCCGTGAATTAGGAAAGAATATGTTAACCAGTCGTAGAGGTGATCAGGTGCAAGATTGGGATGCGCGTGTAAAAGATCGCATTCAAAAATTAAGTCCAACTGAAATTGGATACCAAAGAGTAAGCGCTATTACTATAAATGGGAAGGAGCAAAAATTAATTGAACACGAAACCATTTTAGAAGTGCAATTATCGCAACCGATTTTGCCAAAGTCTTCTGTTAAAATGAGTGTAGTTTTTGAGGCACAAGTGCCACAACAAATTAGACGTTCTGGAAGAGACAATGCAGAGGGTGTTCGTTATTCCATGAGTCAGTGGTATCCTAAAATGGTAGAATATGATTACCAAGGATGGAACACCAATCCTTATATAGCCCGTGAATTTTATGGGGTGTGGGGTAACTACGATGTGACTTTACAATTAGATCAAAACTATATGGTGGCCGCAACGGGTGTATTGCAAAACCCAACTGCACCTGTTAATGCACAAGGTGTAAAAGCTTGGAATTTTAAAGGAAGTAATATTCATGATTTTGTTTGGGCTGCTGATAATAAATTCAAGCATTTATCCAAAGAAGTGCGAAAAGGAGTAACGCTAAATGTGTATTACAAGGAAAAAGATGCCAAAGCCGACAGTGCTTGGGCCAACGTTTTATGGGCAGCAGAAAAAATGCTTCCATATATGGAAAAGAAATTCGGTACTTATCCTTACCCGCAATACTCTTTTATACAAGGTGGAGATGGTGGAATGGAATATGCGATGGCTACTTTAATTAAAGGACCAGGATTGGGAACGGTGTTTCACGAGTGGATGCATAGTTGGTATCAACATATTTTAGGAACCAATGAAAGTTTATTCCCTTGGATGGATGAAGGGTTTACTAGTTACGCCGAAGCAGCAGTTTCCTATGAGTACAACCAAACTTTCGGTCCTAACTCACCATTTATAAATGCAAGAGAAAAAGCACAAATGCTTGCAGGAAATGAAAAAGCAAAAACACAATTACCAGCGGTGCAATCCTCCAACTATATGGGCTATTTAGGTTTGGCTAAAAGTGGATTGGAAGAACCCATGAGCACGCACTCGGATCATTATAACACCAATTATGCATACAGCAGTGCAGCTTATAGCAAGGGAGGTACTTTCTTAGGATTCCTAGGTTATATTGTTGGAGACTCGGTTCGTGATAAAATTTTAATTAACTATTATAATACTTGGAAATTTAAGCATCCCAATGCAAACGATTTTATTCGTGTTGCAGAAAAAACAAGCGGTATTCAATTAGAATGGTTAAAAGAATATTGGGTGAATAGTACAAAGACCATTGATTACGGTTTAAATGATATTCAAGCAACCTCAACAGGCGCTATTATTAGTTTGCAACGTATTGGAAAAATGCCAGCACCTTTGGAGGTGTTGGTTACGTATAAGGATGGTACTAGTGAATTGCATTATATCCCATTGGATTTAATGTTGGCAAATAAAGTAGCAGAAGGTAATGGTAATAGAATAGTACACCCAGAATGTAAATGGGTTCAGCCTACCTATACCTTTGAAACGACAAAACCATTGAGCGCTTTAAAGTCCATTGAAATTGATCCAAGCTATCGTTTGCCAGATGTAAACAGAACCAATAACAAATTAGAGATACCGAATTAGAATAATTAGAGTATATTATTTTTATGGCAGAAGAAATAGATAAAATTTGAATGAACTTCGAAACATAGCGTTAAGAAAATAGAATTTTACATCGTTAAAAAATTGTGCATGTCTGAGCGAAGCGAGTACACAATTTTAGATGTCAAATTCTATTTTTAGCGTTAAATGTTGAGCAGTGAATGAAAATTTTATCTATTTCTTCACTTGAATTATAAACTTCTCCTTAAAATATTCCTCCTGAAAAATGTCATAGATGGACATCATTTTAGGACGCACCCCACTTTCAAAAATTTCTTGATGTAGGTCACCACCTTTTAAGCAAATTAAACCATTAGGCTCATTAGGTTTCTTGTTTATGATTGGACCTGCCCATCTCCATAAATCTTTTAAAGGAGCCACAGCACGGCTAATGGCATAATCAAATTTCTTGTTCTTGATATCTTCTACACGGGTGTGTTTTGTAGTAATGTTTTTAATGCCCACCATTTCACAAACCGCGTCCACTACTTTTAATTTTTTGGCGATACTGTCTACCGCTAAAAATTGCACTTCAGGGAAAAATATAGCCATAGGAACGCAAGGAAATCCGCCACCGCAACCAATATCAATAACCTGTGTGCCTTTTTCCCATTCTGCAATGGCTGCAATACTTAATGAATGCAAAACATGGTGTAAATAAAGTTGATCAATGTCCTTGCGGGAGATGACATTAATTTGACTATTCCATTCGGTATAGGCGGCTTCTAAACCACTTAATTGAGTTAATTGAGTAGGCGTGAATTCGGCAAAGTATTTAGTAATTAGTTCCAGTTTTTGTTCGGAGCTTTCCATACGCTTGGTAAAGTAAATAAATAATAAAAGAAAGACCAGATATCAAATAATATATACCAAGGCCACAAATCCAATTCATTCAATTTTTTCATTGCACTTCTTAATACAATACCTTGAATTAAAAAACGCGCTCCCCATAAACTTGCCAATAAGATATATTGTTTTGAAAAAATGAGTGCAGCAAATAAAGCCGGGTAAACTAAAAATTGACTAAATGCATACATCGCCAATAAAACAGCATGTTGCGTTTTGTAATATTTACTTGTGGTGTAGTGTCTATATTTCTGAGTCATCCATTCATTAAAAGTAGATTTTGGCTCGCTTAAAGTATGCGCATCTTTATCAATTACAATTGCCGTATTCTTTTTATTGGCAACTTGGTTAATAAACAAATCGTCATCGCCACTTGGCATTTGATTGATAGAAGAGAAACCTTTGTTTCTAAAAAAAACATCTTTCTTATAAGATAAATTGCGACCTACTCCCATATAAGGCATACCTGCAAGCGCGTAGGAGAAATATTGTAAGGCCGTTTGAAAAGTTTCAAAGCGAATTAGTTTATTTAAAAAACCAGGCTTCTTTTTATAAGCGCCATATCCTAAAACAATTTCAATATCATCACCGTATCCATCCTGCATTAACTGCATCCAATTTTCACTAGCAGGAACACAATCGGCGTCAGTGAGTAATAAGGTTTCGTATTTGGAAGACTTAATACCCATCGACAATGGAAACTTTTTTCCATTAATCATTTTTGCATCCTGGGTAAGGTTAACTACGTTTAAGTTTTTAAAAGACTTTCTAAATTCTTCCAATAAGTATTTAGACTCATCCTCGGAATTATCATTCACTAAAACAATTTCATGAGTAGTACTGTATTGTTGAACTAAAACCCCAGGTAAAAAATTGGCTAAATTTTCGGCTTCATCACGCGCGCAAATCACTACCGAGATAGGGTGCTCTACATGCACTGCTTTCGTAGGCTTTTTATAAATGGCTAATCGTAGGAAAAAAAATAGATAGTAAAACAGCTGAATTGCTATTATGCAAGCGAATGCACCTATCAGGATATTTGATACGGGTAGGTTAGTAATCATAGTACAAAAGTAATACTATTTGACCTTACCTTTGCTGCATGGCTGCATTAGCATTTGAATTAGTAAATCAGAGTAAGGTGGGGGGTGCGCGCGCGGGTACCATTACTACCGATCATGGGGTTATTGAAACGCCTATTTTTATGCCGGTGGGTACCATTGGATCGGTAAAGGCAGTCACGCAGCAACAATTAAAATCCGATATCCAGGCTCAAATAATATTGGGAAATACCTATCATTTATATTTAAGACCCGGAACGGAAGTATTAGAAGCGGCTGGAGGGTTGCATAAATTTATGGGCTGGGATAGACCTATTTTAACGGATAGTGGCGGATACCAAGTTTTTTCCTTGGCCAATAATCGAAAAATTAAACCAGAGGGTGTTGTTTTCCAATCTCATATTGACGGTAGTAAGCATTTGTTTAGTCCGGAAAAAGTAATGGATATTCAGCGCAGTATTGGTGCAGATATAATCATGGCCTTTGATGAATGCCCTCCGATACCAAGCACCTATGAGTATGTAAAAAAGAGCATGGATTTAACACATGTGTGGTTGGATAAATGTTTTAGTCGTTTAGCGGAGACACCGGATTTATATGGGTATACGCAAAATTTATTTCCCATTGTTCAAGGAGGATTAAATAAGGATTTAAGAAAAGCTTCCTGTGAATATATAAGTTCCAAAGGGGCTGTGGGCAATGCCATTGGTGGTTTAAGTGTAGGCGAAACGGAGGAAGAAATGTATGAATTTACAGCACATTGTTGTGAACATTTACCGATAGACAAACCGCGTTATTTAATGGGCGTGGGAACGCCATGGAATATTTTAGAAGCCATTGATTTAGGGGTAGACATGTTTGATTGTGTGATGCCAACCCGCAATGGCCGCAATGGTATGATTTTTACTTCACAAGGGGTCATCAACATTAAGAATAAGAAATGGGAAAAAGATTTTTCACCATTGGATCCAGGGATTCCAAATGAATTAAGTCAATACTACACAAAGGCTTATATGCGTCATTTATTTCAAGCAGATGAAATTTTAGGATTGCAGTTGGCAAGTATTCAAAATCTATCCTTTTATTTATGGTTGGTGGGGGAAGCAAGAAAACATATTATTGCAGGGGATTATAGTAGTTGGAAGGTGGATATGATTCAACAAGTTAAAACACGATTGTAAAATAATACCGTGAAAAAATTAGATTGGTACATATTAAAAAAGTTTTTGAGGGTTTTTTTCTTCTCCATCTTTTTATTTGCTGTCATAGCTGTAGTGATTGATGTAAGTGAAAAGACCGATGATTTTGTGCGTTCAGGGCTAACTGGTACAGAAATTTTCACCCATTACTATGTTGGTTTCATCCCACATATTATTGCACTCTTATTTCCATTATTTGTTTTTATTGCCGTTATTTTCTTTACTTCAAAAATGGCAGGTCAAACAGAAATAGTGGCTATTTTAGCAAGTGGAACTACTTATAATAGATGGTTGCGCCCTTATTGGATTGGAGGTGTTTTGTTAGGTTTATTATTATGGGTTTCAAATCAGTGGATAGTTCCTAAAGCTAATAATATTAGAGGAAGTTTCGAAGCCGCTTATGTAGACGCACATTCGAGTTACAATGCATTATTAACTTCATCTCCCGATTTTTATTTTAGAATTGACTCTTTCACGTATGCTGGTATTTATGGCTATGATACGGCGAATAACAGAGGAAAAGGATTTTTTACTTATCGCGTGGAAAAAGGTAAGGTAGTAAGCAATTTAAGAGCCGAAAATATTACTTGGGATACAGCTACTAAAAATTGGCGTTTAACGGATGTAATTGAAAGAAAAATTTTAGAGGATAGAGAGTTAGTATCTTTTACAATGGATATGCGAAAAGTATACCCCTTTAAACCAATGGATATTAAAAAAGATAAATACACCAAGGATAAATTAACAAGTTCGCAATTAATTAAACAAATTAAACTAGAGGAACTAAGAGGCTCCGAAGGCTTGAATGAATTAAAAATTGAAAGATATCGAAGGGATGCAACACCCATTACTGTATTGTTATTAACCCTTATTGGGGGTATTATTGCAGGAAGAAAAGTGAGAGGGGGAAGTGGCTCTCACTTAGCACTTGGCTTTGTAATAGCAGCTTTATTTATCATCACCGACCGTTTCTCCACTATATTTTCTACCAAAGGAAATTTACCCCCATTATTAGCCGCCTGGATACCCAATATGATTTTTATATGGGTGGTATATTATTTGTATAAAAAAGCACCTAAATAAGCCATTTTTTTAGTTAACTTTACGCGTCATTTTAAAAGGGCAATCATCATAAACTAAAGGGGTATTATGGAAGCGATCAAGGATCTGTTCAGTGTAAAAGCAAATGCGGCTGCTGCCGAGATTAAAGAAATCATTAAAACACACGGTGATAAAAAAATAGGTGAAGTAACGCTTGCACAAGCATACCAAGGAATGCGCGGTATTACTGGCTTGGTTACGGAAACAAGTTTATTGGATGCGCAGGAAGGGATTCGTTTTCGCGGATTCTCCATTCCGGAGTTACAAGATAAATTACCAAAAGCGCCAGGTGGCGATGAGCCCCTACCAGAAGGATTATTTTATTTAATGATGGTGGGAGAAATTCCAACAGACGAAGATGTAAAACAAATCACCAATAACTGGCAAAGAAGAAGTCATGTTCCAACACATGTTTTTGATGTAATTGATGCCTTCCCTATTAGCACGCACCCAATGACCATGTACGTGGCTGCAGTGATGGCTTTGCAAACAGAAAGTAAATTTTCGGCTGAGTATGCAAAGGGAATGAATAAAAAAGATTACTGGCAATACACTTATGACGACTCCATGGATTTAATTGCACGTCTTCCAAGAATCGCAGCTTATATATACAGAAGAAAATATAAAAACAACGAACATATTCATCCAAATGGTTTATTAGACTGGGCTGGAAATCTTGCTTATATGATGGGCTTTGAGGATGAGAGTACAAAAGAATTAATGCGTTTGTACATGACCATTCATGCGGATCATGAAGGTGGTAATGTATCAGCGCACACTACACATTTAGTTGGTTCTGCATTAAGTGATCCTTATTTAAGTTATGCAGCTGGTATGAATGGTTTAGCAGGTCCTTTACATGGACTCGCAAATCAGGAAGTAATCAAGTGGATTTTTGAAATGCAAGAAGCAATTGGTTCGGATAGTCCAACTAAAGAACAAATTGTAGACTACGTTCAAAAAACATTGGCATCAGGTAAAGTCGTTCCAGGTTATGGTCATGCGGTATTAAGAAAAACCGATCCTCGTTTTACAGCACAAATGGCATTTGGTAAAAAACATTTACCAGACGATAAATTAGTAAATACGGTTTGGAATATTTATGAGACGGTACCTCCAATTTTGGAGTCCTTAGGAAAAGTAAAAAATCCTTGGCCAAATGTGGATGCACACAGTGGTGCATTATTAGTGCACTACGGTATTGTTGAATATGAATTCTACACTGTATTATTTGCAGTGAGTCGTGCGCTTGGAGTACTAGCTAGTTTAACATGGGATAGAGCATTAGGCTTCCCACTAGAGCGTCCAAAATCCGTAACTACCGAAGCGGTTAAGTTATGGTTAGATGGGAAAGGAGAAATTTAAAATTAGTTTTCAATTCATATAAATAGCATCCAATTGGGTGCTATTTTTTTTGCAATATTTATCTAACTTATTGATAATGATTAAAATACACTATTAATGGTGACTATATGGGGGATGCTATTTAGGTGTTTACATTAAAAAAAATTGTAACTTTATAGTTCATCTTATAATACTACTATTATGGAAGGTTTAATTTTTCTTGGATTCATTGCCTTAGTTATTTTCTCTGGATTAATCACCGTAAATCAAGGGACTATTGCTGTTATTACCATGTTTGGTAAATACCGTAGAATTTTAACGCCTGGCTTGCGTTTTAAAATACCTTTTATTGAGACAGTATATAAGAGAGTAAGTATTCAAAACCAAAGTTTGGAATTGGAATTTCAGGCAGTAACCATTGACCAAGCCAATGTATATTTTAAAAGCATGTTATTGTACTCGGTACAAAATGCAAATGAGGAGACACTTATTAAAGTGGCTTTTAAATTTATAAGCAATAAAGATTTAATGCAGGCATTGGTAAGAACCGTGGAAGGGAGCATCAGAGCATTTGTGGCTACCAAAAAACAAGCCGAAGTGTTAACTGCTAGAAAAGATATTGTGGACTACGTAAAAGATCAGATTGACCATAGTTTAGAGGAGTGGGGCTATCATTTACAGGACCTTCAAATTAATGATATTACGTTTGACCAACAGGTAATGGATAGTATGAGTAAGGTAGTGGCTAGTAATAACTTAAAAGCTGCAGCCGAAAATGAGGGGCAAGCTTTATTAATTACCAAAACTAAGGCTGCGGAAGCGGAAGGTAATGCCATTAAAATTTCGGCACAGGCCGAAAAAGAAGCGGCTCAATTAAGAGGACAAGGAGTTGCCTTATTCAGACAAGAAGTTGCAAAGGGTATGAGTGAAGCTGCCGAAGAAATGAAGCAAGCGAATTTAGATACGAATGTGATTTTATTTAGTATGTGGACAGAAGCCATAAAGAATTTTGCTGAATATGGAAAAGGCAATGTTATTTTCTTAGACGGAAGTGCAGACGGCATGGATAAAACCTTAAAGCAAATGATGGCTTTAATTTCTTCCAAAGACGAAAAGAAAGCATAATGCAACGTATAATAACATCTCAAGTTATGAGGTATTCATGCCTTTTTATAATGGTGCTGATTTGCAGTTTCAAAGCAGACCCAGTTACAGAAAATGAAGTGTATTGTTATATTAAAAGCATTGGTATAAAAAATCCTGAAGTGGTTTTAAGACAGGCGATCTATGAGTCGGGACATTTTAATTCAAGTATTTTTAGAAATAAAAACAATGTCTTTGGGTTCAGAAGAACCATGACCTATATAACATATAAGGATTGGAAGGCTTGTGTAGATTATTACAAAGTATGGCAGGATAAACATTATAAGGATACCACACAGGACTATTATACATTTCTCCAAAAAATAAATTATAGTGGGCATTCCGACTTTAATTATGCTAAGGAATTAAAAGGTGTTAAAATTAGAGGCACTTTAACTTGCAAATAATTTTTAAGTAAAGCAATAGAATCTTATTTGATGAAAGATAAACTGTTTACGCCCTTTATTATTTTAGGAACAGTAATTGTATTATTACTTTGTTTGTCTTTCGTAAATCTGAGTTCATTCAAATACCTAAAAATTAAAAATGTTGATCTTTTAGCGGATCTAAAAAACACGCCAGCGCCAAGGCCATTGCCACCACCTATTGTAGTAGTAGATTCGGTAACAGTAAATGCAAATTATATTCAGCCAACAGAACCCACCATGGTCATTGACTATGGGGTAGATTCAAGCGCATCTATCACCCACTTTTTTACAAAATTAGATGCCTTAAAATTGGGGAATAAAAAAATCCGAATTGCCTATTTTGGCGACTCATTTATCGAAGGGGATTATGTTACAGATGAATTAAGGAAAAAGTTCCAGGCAACCTATGGAGGAAATGGTATTGGGTTTATGCCTATGCAATCCATAGTAGAAGGGGAGTACAACTATATTAATTTCAAATCCAATAATTGGATAGATAAGAATTTTGTGAATAGCCCCACCCATCCTTTACTTGGTTTAACGGGTCATGTATTTTATGCAAATGGAACAGCTACCACTAATTTTGCACCTAAGAAAGGGAATAGTTTTAATATCGTAAAATTATATACCGGCAAGTCAACAAACAACAATCCATTGTTAGTGGTTGGCAAGGATAATATAAGTGAAACTACTTCACTAAGTAATAACAATGTAGTGAATGAGACGGTCATAAGTTCAAACCCAATACATGATTTAAAATTAACTAGTTCCGATAGTCAATTGCCCATTTTTGGTATTAGTGTGGAGGATGCCTCGGGCATTTATTTAGATAATTTTGGGTTTAGAGGAAATACTGGTGTTTTAACAAATAGAATTTCAGCGGACATCATGAAGCAGTTTAATGCCTATTTAAATTATGATTTAATTATTGTGCATTATGGACTAAACGCAGTTGCACATGGTAATCAAAAATTTAGTTGGTTCGAAAATGCGCAAAATAAGTTGATTCAAAAAATAAAGAATGCATTTCCTAATACACCCATACTTTTAGTAAGTACTAGTGACATTGGATATAATCAGGACGGCACTTGGATTACAGAGCCGGCCGTTCCTTATATGGTGTCTACGCAAAGGGCAATAGCCAAAAATAATAAAATTGCATTTTGGGATTTGTATTCCTCTATGGGAGGCGAAAATACCATTGTTCGATGGGCACAAAGTGACTCAAAAATGGCCGCTTTGGATTACATGCATTTAAGCGCGTCGGGTGCAAGAAAAGTAGCCAATATCTTTTATGATAAATTAATGGAAACAAAAACGCATTACGAAAAAAATAAGATCAAATAAATGACCACGATTAATTATCATAAATTATTGGAGTCATTTGTTTATAGTGAAAAAAATCCTTTGCTATTTAATAGTGGCTTCTTTTTATTTTTCTTTTGTTTTTTTCTAATGGCTTATGCACTTTTTTTCAAAACAAGTAAAGCAAGGATTTATTTCCTAACCTTATTTTCCTTATACTTTTTTTACAAAGCCTGCAATTGGTATGTTGGCTTTATTATACTTGCCGCCATCATTGATTTTAAATTAAGTAACTTAATTTATCTCATGCCCATTGGTTTAAAAAGAAAAGCGTTGCTATGGACAAGTATTTTCCTAAATCTGTTGTTGCTTTTTACGTTTAAGTATACCGATTTTTTTATAGGGATCATGAATGACGTGGGGCATACCCAAATTAATTTATTAAAGTTGGCACTACCCGTAGGAATTTCCTTTTATACATTTGAAAATTTGAGTTATACCTTGGATGTATATGATGGCAAAGTAAAGCCACTTAATAAATTTATTGACTATCTATTTTTTCTTTCTTTTTTCCCAAAACTCATGATGGGCCCAATTGTTAGGGCAAAAGATTTTTTACCACAAATTGCTAAAAAACCCAATATCACGAAGGAACAAATAGGAGAGGGTTTATATTTGATCACCGCCGGAATTATTAAAAAGGTAATTATAAGCGACTATATAAATGCCAATTTTGTGCGAGTGATATTTGACAATCCAAGTGCGCATACTGGAGCAGAATGTTTAATGGCTTTGTATGGCTATGCAATGGTCATTTATTGCGATTTTTCGGGATATTCTGATATGGCCATTGGTATGGCAAAATGGATTGGTTTTGAAATTAATATCAATTTCTTATCACCCTATCAATCCCGTTCAATTACAGATTTTTGGAAGCGTTGGCATATATCCTTGTCCAGTTGGTTAAAAGATTATTTATATATCCGATGGCTAGGAGGAAATAGAAAAGGGAAGATTAAAACGAATTTGAATTTAATCGTTACCATGTTATTGGGTGGCTTTTGGCATGGTGCTAGTTGGAACTTTATATTTTGGGGTGCCTTGCATGGAGTTGCACTGGTCTTGGATAAACTCTTTGATACCTTTTTGGGTAGGTTCATTCCCAAATCAAAATTTTCAAGAGTAATTGGCATTGTTATTACTTTCCATTTTGTATGTTTTTGTTGGATTTTTTTTAGGTCCACCACCTTTGCCAATAGTTGGATATTTATAGAAAAAATCGTTTTCCAATTTAAACCCGTTTCCTACCTTGAATTTATAAATGCTTATTACAGTGTAATTGTATTAATTGGTATTGGGTTTATCCTGCATTTTATCCCATTGCGCATCGAGCAATGGTATCAAAAGCTGCTTATAAAAACGCCTGTGCCAGTGAAGATTCTCTACCTGTTTATATGCATCCTCATAGCCATCCAGTTTAAACAAGCCGATGCAATCAAGCCTATTTATTTGCAGTTTTAGGATTCATTAGCTTTCCCCTTGCAATTCCCCCATTTGAGCTTAGCTTTGCACCCTTTAAGGGGAATTAGCTCAGTTGGTAGAGCGCTTGCATGGCATGCAAGAGGTCAGCGGTTCGAACCCGCTATTCTCCACATATGCGGTATTTTAAGTATTTGGTTTTATTTCTTGGAAGTTTTTTATGCTTTAACCATACTTTCTCCCAATCCAAAGGGGTACAAGTGAAAGTGGTGGATAAGAGCGGTAAGCCCTATTCATTGGCCGTGGTTTTGTATTATGAAAAAGGAAAGTATAAAGAGCCCTTTAATGTTCAAAAAGCATCCCGCAGTATTGCAGACTCTTTAGGTTTTGTTTACCTAAATGTTGACAGTACTAAATCCTATTATTTCAGAACAAGTTGGGTAGGCTATCAAATTACAGATACCGTTTTTAATTTTAGTCAAAAGAACAATCAAAGTTTATTGTTAAAGGAAACGACTGCCATGTTAAATGAGGTAGTGGTGAAATCTTCTAAGCCGTTAATTCGTCAAGAGGATGATAAATCGGTAGTGGATCCTGAACCTTTAGCTGCTAGTAGCACCAATGCCTATGAAACTGTTGAAAAAACGCCAGGTGTATTTATAGACCAGGATGGTAATATTTATTTAAATGGATTATCCCCAGCAGCCATTCAGATAAATGGCAGAGATTTAAAAATGAGTGCTTCTGATATTGCCATTCTCTTAAAAAGTTTACCACCCAATGCCATTCAAAAAATTGAATTAATCAGAACTCCTTCTGCCAAGTATGATGCTTCAGGTGGTGGTGGGGTAGTGAATATCGTTTTAATGAAAGGCATTAAGTTGGGTGTGAATGGCTCCGTGAATACGGGCTTTGCGCAAGGGGTATATGGGAATCAGTTTATAGGATTTAATTTGGCAAATAATAATGATAAGTTAAACTCTTATGTGAATGCGCAGTATAGCAATAACAACGGTTATACCATAACCAACTCGGATCGTTCTGTTACTTTGGATACCCTGTTAAGACAAAATGCTAGAGCTGTTTCTCCAAGTAATGCAGTGAACATTGGATACGGATTTGGTAAAAATTTTGGAGAAAAATGGGAATTGAATTATGATGGTAGAATGAGTCAAAATAAATCAGATAATTCAACCAATAATACTTCTATAATTCAAGTAGTTTCTTTAAATAAAAATTTAAGTAATTTAAGTTCCTTGGTAGAGAATAATTCAAAGAACAATTTTATTAACCAATCCTTTAGAGCTAAACTAAAATTAGATACCGTTGGTGGAGAATGGATCAATGATATCTCTTTTAACTTTTCCAATAGCAATACCAATCAATTGTATACCAATACGCTATTGAATAGTACTACTTCCTCAAGAGGGGATGGAAATTATGGAACAGATCGCAACTACTTTACCTATCAATCAGATATTAAAAAAAGGTGGTTGGGATTGAGTACCGAGTTAGGTATAAAAACATCTACCTTAAACTTTGATAACCATTCTAATTATACAAAAACAGTTTCAAATATTTCAAGCCCGGATCCTTTTAGAACCAATAGTTTTCATTATACAGAACAAATTAATGCAGCTTATATACAAGGCGCAAAAACTTGGGGTCCTGTTGTATTAAAAATAGGAACCCGTTTTGAACAAACCATTATGCAAGGACATCAGTTGGTTCCTAAAGACACTACTTTTTCTTTAAACCGAACTGACGCTTTCCCTTATATTTATTTAAGTAGAAAGATTTTTAAAATCATGGAATATGAAGTACGAGGATTTTTGGTATTTCGTAAAACCATTAGTCGCCCATCTTATGATTATTTAAATCCTTTTGCAAAGTATATAGATCCCTTCTTATATGAAGTGGGTAACCCTAACTTAAAGCCACAGTTCACTAATAACTACGAGGCAAATATTAGCGTGGATGATAAGCCATTGTTTGCTTATGGCATTAATGAGACAAAGGACATATTCACCAATGTGGTTTATCAATCGCCATTAAATAAACAAATTAGTTATCGTACTTACGATAATTTAGGGAAGAGTAGAGAAACCTATTTTAGAATAATAGGGGTGATTCCTCCAGGTAAAAAGTTTTTTGCGGTTCTCGGAACCCAATACAATCGAAATGATTACAATGGTCTTTATGAAGGGAAGCCAATTTCATTTAATAAAGGTACCTGGACTTTATTTACATTTCAATCTTTTAAATTAGACGGTCTTTCTACTATTACACTCAATGGATTTTGGAGATTTAGCGGTCAACAACAATTTTATGAATTGTCCGATTTCGGTTCTCTAAATACGTCTATTAATAGACAATTTTTAAAGAAAAAATTAATTATTACTGCTAGTTATAATGACTTTTTGTTTACCAATAAAAATAATTTCACCCTGCGTCAAGGAACTCAAAACGCAGTGGGTTATAGAGAAAGTGATACGCGTAGATGGGGGTTGTCTTTAAGATATAATTTTGGTTTTAAACCAAAGGAAAACAAAATGGATATGTTGGACGCGGGGAATGAGAACAAATAAACTTAACACTATTTAAAAAGGGAATAATTAAGTTTTTAACTTTTCTATTACTGCAAATACACTCATCGTTCCCATGAGTAATACCACTAGCCAGCCACTAATTTGAATCCAATAAGGATAAGCATATTGTTTGAGTATAGGTAATTTCCTGCTTGCTATAAGCATAATGGCTAATGCAAAGGGTAGTATAAAGCCGTTTACCAATCCAGCCATTAAAAGCAACTCTTTGGGCTTGCCTAATATTACAAAAAGGAAAGTGGTGAAAATAATAAACGCACTAATAATGATCCTTTCTTGTTGAATGAACTTAAACTTTAAATGTTTGATAAAACTAAAAGAGGTATAGGATGCACCAATCACGGAGGAGATGGCCGCACTCCATAAAACAATACCAAAAATAAATAAACCCCATCTTCCTCCTGCCGATTCAAAAATAGTTGCAGCAGGATTATTACTATCCAAATGAACTCCTTTGGTGACAATGCCCACCGCTGCTAAAAACAAAATGTAACGCATAAAAGAGGATATCATGATACCTCTTCCAGCACTTTTAGTAACAAAGGAAATATTACCTGGTCCACTTATGCCGGCATCAATTAAACGATGTGCTCCCGAAAAAGTAATATATCCTCCAACCGTTCCACCCACAATGGTAACTATGGCAAGTAAGGATATTTTTTCAGGAACAAAAGTGTGATGCACTGCTGCTAGTAATGGAGGATGGGCTGCATATACAATAACCAATGTTAAACCAATTTTGATGATGCCTAAATATTTGGTAATCACATCCAACATTTTCCCAATTTCTTGTATCCAAAAAATAAGAATGGCAACAATGCCGCTTATCATGGCGCCTTTTGCAAAACTAATTCCAGTTAAAATATTGAGTGCTAATCCACAACCAGCAATGTTCCCAATATTAAAAGCAAGTCCGCCTAAGACAACTAATAAGGAGAGTAGATGACCTAATCCAGGCAATAGTTCGTTGGCAATTTCTTGCGCACGCATACCGCTTAATGTAATGCTTCGCCAAATATTTATTTGTGCACCTAGGTCCAATAATATAGAGATGATTATTACAAATCCAAAACTTGTAGCAAGCTGCTCGGTATATACCGAAGTTTGTGTGAGGAAGCCCGGGCCTATGGAAGAGTTGGCCATTAAAAATGCAGCGCCTAAACTTACACCAGTTAAGGATGGTAGTGTTGTGGCTGTATTAGTATTTTTTAATTTCAATCTTGTTTGTATTTAAGGCTTCATAAATTGCTTCAGCAAATTCAATCGCATTATCACCGTCTCCATGAATACAGATGGTATCCACTTTTAAATCAATCATATCGCCTTGCATTGAGCATACTTTGTTTTCTTGGACTAATTTAAGGACTTGACTTGTTACTTGACTTATCTCCACTAACATGGCATGGTCTAAATATCTTGGAGTAAGTTGTCCATTGTTTTGATAGGATCTGTCTGCAAAAGCTTCTCTGGCAAAGGGTTGTCCAGCCATGATGGCTTCTTGTATAGTATGACTACCACTTAGGCCATAAATAATTAGGGTTGGATCAATGGCTTGTATGGTTTGAATAAATGTTTTACTAAGTAATGCATCTTTTGCACAGTCGTTGTATAAAGCACCATGCAATTTTACATGATGAATTGGTGCTCCCATTTGAATGGCTATTTTTTCAAACTGATAATATTGTTCAGCAATTAATTCTGCTAATTCTAAAACCGAAATAAATTGGGAGACTCTTCCAAAATTTTCTCTATCATGATAACTTGGGTGTGCTCCTATAGCTACTTGATGTTTTAATGCAATTTCAATAGTTCTTTTAATGCTTTCTGCATTACCGGCATGTCCTCCACAAGCTATATTGGCACTACTTATAAAGGGCATGATATAGGCTTCATTGCCCATACCTTCACCCATATCACAGTTTATATCAATACTTAAATGATGCATACATTTCTCTATACAATGTTTGTGCAGTTTCTAAATTGGTTAAAACAAATTTAAACGGCTGACCTGGTTTCATTTGTGCAAACCTTGGTAAATCTACCAAAATTATTTGACCCAAATTTGCATAACCACCAATGGTTTGATGATCGGCCATTAAAACAATGAGTTCGCCACTAGGTAATAATTGCAAGGTTCCTCTTGTAACCGCGCTTGATAAATAATTATTGGGAATGTTCAGTGCTAGTGATGGACCTACTAATTGAAAGCCCATTCTATTGGATTGACTCTTAATTGAAAAGGGCTCAGATATAAGTTTTGTGATAGCATTATTTGCTAGGTCCTGCCAAGCGGGTCCAGGAAGTATTCGAATGGGGGCATCCATAAAAACCAAGTCTTGTACTTTTTTAATTAGCGTTGGGTTTAACATTGAAACTAGGGTTTGAGCCATTTCAGATGTGTTGGGTAGGTATTTTGAAAAAGATATGATTTGATCTTTTTCAAATCGGTTGCCACTATATGCATTGCTGTTAAGCCACTTAGCTTCCTGGTAATCGCTTTTAATTGCGATATAAGCTGTTTTCCCTTTCATAGGTTGAAGCATGGAAAGCACTTCATTCTTTTGAACTAAAATTGGGGTATTTAATTCAACGCTTTTTTCGTTGATTACAGGAATAAAATTGCCACCCGTAATACAAATAATAGTTTCCTCTAAAAATTTAATTTCACTGCTTGGAAAATGTAATTCTATAACAGGTGCTTTTATATCATTTTGTAAAATGGTATTCGCAAGTAAAGCCGAAAAAATATCCATACATCCATTAGGTTGAATACCTAAATGTTGGAATCCATATCTTCCTATGTCTTGAATAGAGTCTGCAATTCCTTTATGTAAAATTTGGATAGACATTTTATTTGTATTCGTTTAAATCGTCAAATTCTTTTTTGCTAATAGAAAAAAATTGAACCTGGTCACCCACTTTAAATTTTGCTAATTTATTAGGATTAGCGTCAAAAATTCTCCAAGGTGTTTTTCCAATAATCTGCCATCCTCCTGGGCAGTTGATAGGGTAGATGCCTGTTTGTAATCCAGCAATACCAACACTCCCAGCAGCTACTTGGGCGCGGGGTTTTTGATGTCTTGCTATTTGTATTTTTTCGTTTACCATTCCCATGTAAGTGAAACCGGGTAAAAATCCAATACTATAAACATCATAAATTATGGAACAATGAATTTTTATAATTTCTTGGGTAGAAATATTTTTCGCTTCACTTATTTTTTCCAAGTCTAATGCAAATAAGGGGTCATAACAAACCGGTACATTGTAAAGTATTGTTTCTTTTTTTTGTACTAAACTATTTTTTTCAAATTCATTTAATAGGGCAGTGCTAAAGATTAATAATTGGTTACTTGCTTCATTATGATCTGATAAAAAATGGATCATATCATATACTACAGTAAGCGTGTGATAGGAAGTAATAATATCCAAAATGCCATTTATTTTTTTTGCATTAATAAATTCATTTAACTGTTTTAATTTTTGCAAAATAGTAATATCCATTTTTGCTTCCAATGCAAAAACAAGTGCATGATCACCTACACTATAAACGGACCATTCTTGAATTTTAATTTTCATGTTATAAGCTTACCCAAATAAAAAGATAAGACAATTTTGAATAGATTTATCACATAGAGAAGCAATCAAATTCTATCTAAAGTGTAAAAAATACACAATAATTCGTTTGATTTTGCGTATTTTTTACACAATTTTCCCCATTGTTATAAAAAAAGTGCGAAATCGTTTGCGATTGTTAAGAAACTGTTATATAATTGGGGTACGATTGTATTAATATTTTAAAATCAAACCCGAACACTATGCGAAAATTCCTACGTTTAATTACGGTTCCTTTGCTACTATTGGGTCTTGTTGCTAACGCACAAACAAGAACAATAAAAGGACAAGTAGTTTCAGCTACAGACGGTAAAGCTGTTGCTGGTGCTACTATTTCAGTTAATGGAGGCAAAGTCTCTGCTATCACTAGCGAAGACGGTTCATTTGCTGTAAACGTCTCTGGAACAGTTACTTTAGCTGTAAAGTCAGTTGGCTTTTCAGGTAAATCAGTTACTGTTGCTGGAGATCAAAACACTGTTAAAGTTTCTTTGACAGAAGAATCATCACAATTAAATGAAATTGTGGTAACTGGTTACACTGCTCAAAAGAGAAAAGAAATCACAGGTGCGGTATCTGTGGTAAGTGTAAAAGATATGAAGTCAGTTCCTTCTGGTACTGCAGAACAAATGTTACAAGGTCAAGCATCTGGTGTAACAATTATTGGTTCTGGTAGCCCAGGTGAACCTTCTAACGTATTCGTACGTGGTATCACATCTTTTGGTAACTCTACTCCATTAGTAATTGTGGACGGAGTTCAATCAGCTCCTGGAGATTTATCAAGCTTCCGTGATTTATCTGCTTCTGACATCGAATCAATCCAAGTATTGAAGGATGGTCAAGCAGCGATCTATGGTGCTCGTGGATCTGCGGGTGTTATCATTGTTACTACAAAAAGAGGTAGAGGAAAAGCAACTATTACTTACGAATCTTACGCTGGTATGCAAATGCCAAAAACAGGAAACGTTTGGAACAAGTTAGATCCTCAAGGAATGGCTGAGTTATATTTCTTAGCAGCTAAGAACTCTGGTGCAGTTGATGCAGCAGGTAACGTTTCTTCTCCTCAATATGGTACTGGTAAAACTCCAGTGTTACCTAACTATATCAGATATGGTACACAATCTGGTTACAACGGTACTGTAGACTTAACTAAGTACAATAACAACTATTCTAAAGGAGACATCTTCTTAATCGTACCTGCTAACAAAACAGGAACTGATTGGTGGGATGTAATGTTTGACGCGGCTCCAATGCAGTCTCATACAATCACTGCAACTGGTGGTCAAGACAAATCTTCATACTTATTCTCATTAAACTATTTCGACCAAAAAGGTACATTGTTAAATACTTTCTTAAAGCGTTATTCTGCTAGATTAAACACTACATATAGCGTTAAAAACAATATCCGTATTGGTGAAAATTTATATGTTTACTACAAGCAAAACCCAAGAATTGGTAACAACCAAGAAGGTAACGCTGTAAACAATACTGCTTGGGAACAACCAATTATCCCTGTACTTGATGCAGGTGGTGGATTTGGTGGTACATCTGGTGCTGGTTTAGGTAACTCATCTAACCCTTATGCAAACCAAATGCGTCAAGCAGATAACCAAAACAACGAGTGGGTTATCCAAGGTAATGTTTTTGCTGAAATCGATTTCGCAAAGCATTTTACTGCTAAAACTGTATTTGGTGGTAACTTAGGTAACTATTATGGTTTCTACCATAACTACCGTTCTTATGAGAACGCTGAGAATGGTTCTTCAAATGGTTATGGCGAGTATGGTGGTTATAACAATAACTACAACTGGACTAACACTTTGAGCTATTCTAATGTTTTCAAAGAAAACCATTCAGTTAAATTAATGGCTGGTTATGAAGTATTAAAAGTAGCTGGACGTCAAGTAGGTGGTTCAAGAGTAAACTACTTCTCTGACAACACAGACTATTTAAGTTTGAATACGGGTTCTCCAATTGGACAAAACAACTATTCTAACTACTACAAAACAACTGGTAATTCTATCTTGACTAAAGTTGACTATGCTTACAAAGACAAGTACTTAGTAGGTTTAAACGGTCGTCGTGATGGATCTTCAGTATTTGGACCTGATAATCGTTATGGTAACTTCTGGTCAGCTTCTGCTGGTTGGGTAGTTTCTCAAGAAGATTTCTTCAAAAACGTTAAGTTTATCAATTCTTTAAAACTACGTGGTAGCTATGGTATCTTAGGATCTATCTCTAACGTAGGTGCATTAAACCAATACACTTTATATGGTGGTAGTGGTGGATCATCTTACTATGACTTATTCGGTACTAGTAACTCTACAGTTATGGGCTTCTATGCAACTAACTTAGGTAACACTAAAACTGGATGGGAAAAAGATAAAATCTTAGACTTCGGTTTTGATGCGACTGTGTTAAACAATAAATTAGATGTAAGTTTTGATTGGTATAAGAAAACTGTTGAAGGTTTATTATTCCAAGACCAAGCTCCTGCTGTTGTAGGTGTTGGTTCTCAATTACCTCAGGTTAACATTGGTGACATGCAAAACACTGGTATTGACTTAGGTTTAACATACCGTGGTAAAGTAAACAATGATTTGAGCTATACCGTTGGTGTTAACTTAGGTGCATACAAGAGTGAAGTAATCAATATCCCTGGTGCTGCTGGATTCTTCGAATCTGCATACACGCACAATACAGGACCTCAAGTAAGAAATGCTATTGGTCATCCAGTAGGTTCTTTCTTTGGTTACAAAATTGCTGGTATCTTCCAATCTGCTGCAGATGTAGCTAGTTGGGCTAAAGAACCAGATGCTGCTCCAGGTCGTTTCAAATATGAGGACATTAACAAAGACGGAACAATCGATGATAAGGATAGAACTTTCTTCGGTAATCCTAACCCAGCATTTACTGCAGGTATTAACTTAAACGTTACTTATAAGCGTTTTGATATCTCAACTGTATTATATGGTTCTTTTGGAAACGATATCTTAAACGAAACTCGTTATTTCCAAGATTTCTATCCTCAGTTCCAAAATGCTAAGAGTATTCCATTGTTAACTGAATCTTGGTTGCCTACAAGAACAAATACGAAGTATCCTATTGTAGAGAACAACTCTTACTTCAGTACAAACGGTGTAATTAATAACTTTTATGTTGAAGACGGTTCTTACGTAAGAATTAAGCAGTTAAGCGTTGGTTATACAATTGATCCTGCTAAATTGAAAAAATATGGTATAGATAAAGCACGTATTTATTTACAAGGTGCTAACTTATTTACCTTTACTAAGTATTCTGGTTTAGATCCAGAAATTCCTGGTAGCTCAACATCTTTTGGTGTTGATTGGGGTAACTATCCTCCTTCTAGAACATTTAACGTAGGAGTAAGCCTTACTTTTTAATTTAATCAATAAAATAAATTAATTACAATATGAAAAAATATAATTTTAAACATATAATGCCAGCGGTGCTTTCTTTCCTGGTTATTTTATATGCTTGTGACAAATCATACCTTGAGGTACCAGCGGCCGGCGCTTTGAGCCAGGACGTATTGGCGAACAAAATAGGTGTGGAAGCCTTATTAGTAGGTGCTTACTCTTTGTTAGATGGAGAAGGTAGCTCTGCAGGTACCAACAATGGTCCTTGGGCAACTTCTTCTAGTAACTGGGTGTATGGTTCGGTTGCGGGTGGTGACGCTCACAAAGGATCAGATCCAGGTGACCAAAACTTGATCACTCCAATCGAAAGATGGAATGCTACTCCTTCTAACTCTTATTTAGATCAATTATGGCAACAACGTTTCGATGGCGTTCAACGTTCAAACGAAGCTTTGAGAGTAATGAAATTAGCAAAAGATATTTCTGCTGCCGATGTTACTCGTATTACTGCAGAAGCTAGATTCTTACGTGGTCACTACCACTTTGAATTGGCTAAAAACTTTGGTAATATTCCATTTATTGACGAATCTGTAACTTATGCTGCTGGTAACTACTTAGTAGCAAACGGTCCAGCTTTGGCTAAAATTGAAGCGGACTTCGCTTATGCTTATGCTAACTTACCAGAGACTATGTCTTCTGTAGGTCGTGCTAACAAATGGGCAGCTGCTGCTTATTTAGCTAAAGTTTACATGTTTGAGAAAAAGTTCACTGAAGCAAGAGCTTTATACACTTCAATCATTGCTAGTGGTAAAACATCTTTAGGTGTTAAATACGATTTATTAGCAAAGTTTGGTGATGTATTTGATCCTTCTAAAAAGAATAGTGCAGAGAATGTATTCTCTGTTCAAATGACAGTAAACGATGGTACTGGAGCTGCTAACGCAAACTCTGGTGACGCCTTAAACTTCCCTTATGGAGGTCAAACAGGATGTTGCGGATTCTTCCAACCATCTTTCTCTTTAGCAAATGCTTTCCAAGTAGATGCTAAGGGTTTACCATTCTTAGATAACTCTTATTTTACGAAGCCAATTAAATCTGACATGGGTATTTCTGCTGATAAGCCTTATACTCCAGATTCTACAACTCCAATGGATCCACGTATTGACTGGACAGTTGGTCGTCGTGGTGTTCCTTATTTAGATTGGGGTATCATGCCAGGTTCTACTTGGGTACGTGACCCAGCATCTGCTGGTCCTTACGAGCCATTAAAGCACTTGTTCCGTAAATCTCAGATTGGTGTATACACCGATGGTTCTTCTTGGACAAACGGTTTCACTGCGAACAACTATCCTTTAATCCGCTTTGCTGACGTATTATTGTTAGCTGCTGAAGCAGAAGTTAACGGTGGTGGTACTTTAGCACAAGCTTTAGCTTATGTGAACAGAGTACGTACTCGTGCTTCTAACCCAGCTGGATTTGTAGGTGGTGCTAATAACAATGGAGATGCTTCACCAACTAAGTATAGCATAGGTTTATACACTTCATTTGCCGATGCAACTTATGCGATGACTGCGATCCGTATGGAGCGTAAATTAGAATTAGCAATGGAAGGTCACCGTTTTTATGACTTAACACGTTGGGGTTCTGCTGTAGCTAAAGCTGAATTAGATGCTTATGCTGCTGCGGAAGTGAAACAAGGTTACAATACAATGGTTGGTGCGGTTTATACTGCAAACAAATCTGAGTATTTGCCTATTCCACAAACTCAAATTGACAAATCTCAAAAAGACGGTAAATCAGTGTTGACTCAAAACCCTGGTTACTAATTGAAATAGATTTTTCAATACATATTCAAAGGGCTCCGAGTAATCGGGGCCCTTTTTATTTAGGTATTTGAAGAATTTAATACCTAAATAAAAAGGAATAATGATTTTTGGGCCCCGAGGTTTCGGGGCCTTTGTTATTTATGTATTTGAAGAATTTAATACCTAAATAAAAAGGAGTAATGATTTTTGGGCCCCGAGGTTTCGGGGCCTTTGTTATTTATGTATTTGAAGAATTTAATACCTAAATAAAAAGGAGTAATGATTTTTGGGCCCCGAGGTTTCGGGGCCTTAGTTTTTATCCTCCCTTTTTGGTACCTTTAAGACAAGATTCTAACCCTGTTTTAAACTATCATTATGCGCTTTATTGCTACTTGTTTATCGCTTGTTGTATTATTAAGTACCGCTTGTAATTCTAAAAAAACTTTATTTACAAAACTAGATTCATCTACCACGGGTATTGAATTTAATAATGAAATTAAAGAGACCGATTCTTTAAATGTACTAGACATTTCCAATATTTATAATGGTGGTGGTGTGGGAATTGGAGACTTTAATGGCGATAGTCTTCCTGATATTTATTTTACAGGAAATAAAGTAGCCAATAAATTATACTTGAATAAAGGAGCCTTACATTTTGACGATGTCACTTCTTCTGCAGGTGTAGAAGGCGAAGGCAAATGGAGTAGAGGAGTTAGTATTGTTGATATTAACAACGACGGTAAGTCGGATATTTATATTAGCGCTACTTTGGGTATGGACACCAACTTGCGTAAAAATATTCTATACATCAATCAGGGGAATGATCAAAAAGGAGTGCCTCATTTTAAGGACATGGCCGCCGAATATGGTTTGGCAGATACTTCTTATTCAACCATGGCCAACTTTTTTGATTATGACAATGATGGTGACTTAGATATGTTCTTGGTAGTGAATGAAATTAAAGATCCGCGTGCTCCTAATATTTATCATCCTAAATCGCAGTTGCCAGAATTATATAGTACATCAAAATTATTTCAAAATAATTGGGATGCCAATTTAAAACATCCTGTATTTACTGACGTTACTGCAAAAGCAGGAATGATTAAAGAAGGATATGGACATAGTGTAGTGGTAACCGATATAAATAAAGATGGATGGAAAGATATTTATGTAACCAACGATTACTTACCTAACGACTATTTATACATCAATAATCATGATGGTACTTTTACCGATCATTTAAATGATTATTTCAAACATAGTTCGGTGAATTCCATGGGAACCGATGTTGCCGATGTAAACAATGATGGGTTAATGGATTTTATTACTTTGGATATGAATCCACGTGATAACTTTCGAAAAAAGATGATGATGAACCCGAATAGTTATCAAACCTTCCAGAACAATGATTTATACGGTTATAATTATCAATACGTGCGCAATACCTTACAAATAAATCAAGGCCCAAGGGTAAATGCCAATGATAGTATTGGTGCACCTATATTTAGTGAGATTGCTTATTTATCGGGAATAGCCGAAACGGATTGGAGTTGGACACCTTTATTGGCTGATTTAGATAACGATGGCAATAGGGACCTATTTGTAACCAATGGATTTCCTAAAGACATCACCGATCATGATTTTATTATGTATCGATTTAAAGCATTTAGTTATGTTTCAAAATCGCAACTCTTAAAAGAAATACCAGAGGTTAAAATTCATAATTATGCATTTAAAAATAATGGTGATTTAACTTTTCAAGATAAGTCAATTGATTGGGGATTTGAAACGCCTACTTATTCGAATGGGGCAGTATATGCCGATTTAGACAATGACGGTGATTTAGATTTTGTGATTAATAATATTAATGACAAAGCAGGGGTGTATGAAAATAAACAAAGACAATTACAGCCAGAGGCTAGTCATTTTATAAGATTTAATTTACAGGGTGCGGAACAAAATGTAAATGCCATTGGAGCCGAAGTAACTATTTTTTATGACCATGGAAAAAAACAAATAGCCGATCAAAGTCCCTACCGAGGTTATTTATCTACTTTACAAAACACGGTTCATTTTGGTTTAGGTAAAATCACAAGTATAGATTCTGCAATTATTATATGGCCTGGTGGACAAAAGCAATCCGTTGGCAAAAGCAATGCAGATCAAACACTGCAATTATCTATTAAAAATGCAAAGTCTAGCAATGGGTTGATTGTAAATTTATTAGCCACAAACACCTTATTTACGGACGTTACAAATGCATTGGGTGTAAAATATGTGCATACACAAAATGATTATGTAGATTTTAATATTCAAAAATTAATTCCTCATAAGTTTACAGAATATGCGCCAGCAGTGGCGGTGGGGGATGTGGACGGGAATGGAATAGAAGATATGATTATAGGTGGTTCCATTAATAATAGCGCTCAAATATTATTACAACAACAAAATGGAAGTTTTGTACAAAAGGATTTATTAAATAAGTCTGTTGTACAATTAAAGGCTTCCATGGATGAAGGCTTATTATTGATAGACGTAGATGGGGATAAGGATTTGGATTTAATTATTACCAGTGGAGGATATGAGCAACCTGCAGGAACGGATGCCTATTTAGATAAATTATATTTAAATGATGGCAAAGGCCATTTTACATTTCAAGAAAATGCTTTGCCAGCCAATAAAACTAGTAAGCTATGCATTAAATCGGTGGACTATGATATGGATGGTGATTTAGATTTATTTATAGGAGGTAGGGTAGATCCTATGGCATACCCTAAACCAGTAGCTAGTTTTATTTATCGTAATGATAGCAAAAATGGGGTTGTAAAATTTACAGATGTGAGTGGTCAAGTAGCTAAGGAATTAAATAAAATAGGCTTAGTATGCGACGCGTTGTTTACTGACTTTGACAATGATGGCTGGCCCGACTTAATTTTAACTGGGGAGTGGATGCCCATTACTTTTTTAAAGAATGATAAGGGTGTGTTTAAAAATGTAACTGCCAATACGGGAGTGGATAAGCAAATTGGATGGTGGAATAGTATTGTATCAGGCGATTTTGATAACGATGGCGACTTGGATTATATAGTGGGTAATTTAGGAGGAAACTCTTATTATAAGGCTTCTGATAATTTTCCTGCTACCATGTATGCAAATGACTTTGATAAAAATGGATCTTATGATGCTTTCCCGGGTTTATATCTACCTATAAGTCAATTGGATACTATACGTAAATTATTCCCAGCCCAAACCAGAGAGGATGCAGTTAAGCAAATGATTGGAATGCGTTCAAAATATCAAAATTTCAAAACATTTGCAGGAGCCACTTTGGATCAATTGTTTGCACCAGAGCAAATGAAAGGGGCACAGGTGTTAAAAGCAAATTATTTTAATTCTTCTTATTTGCAAAATAACGGCAATGGTAAATTTACATTGACAGCTTTGCCATTGGCTGCTCAGGTTTCCACTTTAAATGGAATGCAGGTTGATGATTTTGATGGAGATGGTAATTTAGATATTGCGATAAATGGAAATGATTTTGGAACCGAGGTTTCTGTTGGAAGATATGATGCACTAAATGGACTTGTTATGTTAGGAGATGGGAAAGGTGGATTTGCACCACTTTCAATTTTGGAGAGCGGCTTGTTTCTTCCAGGCAATGGGAAAGCACTTGTGAAATTTACGAATGCGAAAGGGGAGTATTTAATGGCAGCATCACAAAATAAGGGCGCTTTAAAAATTTACAAATCAAAACGCGCAACTAGTTCTGTTTCTGTTATGCCAAATGAGATAGCGGCTTTAATTACTTATGCAAACGGCAAAACAAGAAAGGAAGAGTTTTATTATGGGCAATCTTTTCTATCACAATCGGGCCGATCTATTTTAAAGAATGATAAAATAAAATCAATTACTATAATTGATACTAAAGGAAGTAAAAGGACTATTTAATTATACTCAAATTGTATGTTATGAAAAAGAAAGATGGGGTTATTGAAAGCTTTTTGTTATTAGCAATAGTGATGTTTATAGGATGTACTCCAACAAAGCAGAAACAATTAGATGCAGTTGATGTATTAATCAATAATGAGGATCAACTTACGCAAATTATTATTTATGATGTATTCACGCCACCTGTTGCAAGTAGGATTTATGTATATTCCTCTATTGCAGCATATGAAGCTATTAGACATCTAGATGGTTCCCCTTCCATTTCAGAAAAATTAAACGGTTTTGATAAAATGCCTTTACCGGACTCAACTAAAAAGTATGATTACACACTCGCTGCTTCTGAAGCTTTTTTTAAAGTGGCTAGAAATGTAAAAGTATTTAGTGTAGATTCTTTAAAAGCCTATGAAAAATCTATTTACGATAACTATAAATCGCATTTAGATGAAGCAACCTATAACGCCTCCTTGGCCTTTGGTGATACGATTGCAGCTGTAGTTTTAAAAAGAGCTAAGACCGACGGATATTTTATATCAAGAGGTAAGAAAAAATATTTAGGGAGTAATACGCCAGGTCTATGGAGACCAACCCCTCCCGATTATTTAGACGGGGTAGAATGGTGTTGGAATACCATGAAGCCAATGGTATTAGATTCTGCATCACAGTTTGCACCAGCAAGACCTCCTAAATATGACACAAAGCCCGGCACTCCTTTTTATACATTTGTAAAAGAAGTTTACGATATAAATAAAAATTTAACTCCCGAACAAAAATTAATTGCAAAATACTGGGATGATAATCCATTTGTGATTGAGCATTCAGGACATATGGCATTCGGTACAAAAAAAATTACCCCAGGGGGTCACTGGATGGGAATAGCTGCACAAATTATTAAACAAGAAAAAGCAAGTCCTGTAAAAGCAGCACAAACTTTTGCCTTAACATCTATAGCATTGTTTGATGGGTTTATTTCATGTTGGGATGAAAAATACCGCAGTTCTTATGTACGTCCAGTAACGGTGATAAAAGAAATTTTGGACAAGGATTGGATGCCATTGCTGCAAACTCCACCTTTTCCAGAATATACAAGTGGCCATAGTACCATAACAGCTTCGGCTGCAATTGTATTAACAAAACTATACAGAGATAATTTGTCTTTTGAAGACTCAAGTGATTATAAGTACATAGGGTTAAAACGTAAGTTTACTTCCTTAAGTGCGGCTGCGGATGAATGCTCTATGAGTAGAGTATATGGTGGTATTCATTATACCATAAGTGTAAATACAGGTGCTGCGATGGGTAAACAAGTGGGTGGTTTAGTAGTGAAAAAAGTATTGGAAGGTTCAAAATAAACAAAAGCCTAATAGTTCCTCTTATGCTACAAGTAGATTTTAATGGCCTTATTTAGGATATATAAAAACGAATACTATGTCTATAAAAAACAACATTTACGATGCCATTGTTATTGGCTCAGGAATTAGTGGTGGATGGGCTGCTAAAGAATTGTGTGAAAAAGGACTTAAAACCTTAGTGCTTGAAAGAGGGCGTGATGTAGTGCATTTAAAGGATTACCCTACTGCAACTAAAATGCCATGGGAATTTAATCATAGAAAAGGCAAAACCTTAAATATGATTAAGGACAATCCAGTTTTAAATAAATGTTATGCGTATAATGAAACCACGGACCATTTTTTTGTAAAAGATAAAGATCATCCTTATATACAAGAAAAGCCTTATGATTGGATTAGAGGTTACCAAGTTGGAGGTAAATCTTTGTTGTGGGCCAGACAAACACAGCGTTGGAGTAAATATGATTTTGAAGGACCAGCCCGTGATGGATTTGGCAATTGGCCAATTTCGTATGATGAACTAGCACCTTGGTATACGCATGTTGAAAAATTCGCGGGTATTAGTGGCAACTACGATAAACTTGATACTTTACCTGACGGACATTTTTTACCCGCTTGGGAAATGAATGATGTAGAAAAGCAAATGCAAAAAAGTATCATGGGTAAGTTTACGGATCGGAATGTAGTGCAAGGTCGTTGTGCGCATTTAACGGTACCAGAACCCATTCATATTGAGCAAGGAAGAAATCAATGTCAGGCTAGAAGTATGTGTGAAAGAGGATGCCCTTTTGGCGGCTATTTTAGTTCCAACTCTTCTACCATTCCATGGGCGCAAAAAACAGGAAATTTAACCTTGCAAACAAATGCAGTGGTGCATTCTATTATTTATGACGAATCAACACAAAAAGCATCGGGTGTGCGCGTGATAGATGCAATTACAAAAAAAGAAACAGCGTACTATGCAAAAATAATTTTTGTAAATGCAGCTACTTTAAATACCAATTTAATTTTACTCAACTCAACTTCTAAACGTTTTCCAAATGGACTTGGAAATGATAATGGTTTATTAGGAAAATATGTTGCTTTTCATAATTACAGAGGTACTTTATCTGCAAGTATTGATGGGCCATTGGACTCCTATTACTATGGACGTAGACCTACACAACCCATGATGCCTAATTTTAGAAATGTGCACAAACAAGAAACCGATTTCCTAAGAGGGTACATGACATTCTTTGGCGCGGGCAGAGGTAATGCAAGTGGTGCTGGCACAACTGGAATTGGTGGAGAATACAAGGACGCTATAAGCGAACCAGGTGGTTGGTATGTTACTATGATGATGCAAGGAGAAACCATACCTAAAGTAACCAATCATGTAAGATTAAGTACGGATAAAAAAGACGCATGGGGTATTCCGCAATTAATCACCTCTATCGATTATGATGAAAACGATGAAAAAATTGTGAAAGACTTTTTTGAACAAGGTACTGCCATGTTGGAAGCAGCTGGATGTAAAAATATTACTGCACATGATTCCAAGCAAGCCCCAGGATTAGACATTCATGAAGTAGGAGGGGTGCGCATGGGTAATGATCCTGCAACTTCTTTATTAAATGAGTTTAATCAAATGCATCATTGCAAAAATGTATTTGTAACCGATGGTGCATGCATGGTAAGTACGGGTACACAAAATCCTTCTTTAACTTTTATGGCTATTACAGCGCGCGCTGCAAATTATGCAGTAGCAGCATTAAAAAAAGGAGATTTATAATGTCCGAAAACTATTACTATACCAATGAGACCATTAAAATAAAAAGCTTCAAAGCAATTGTGGTAGGTTCTGGTATTAGTGGTGGATGGGCAGCAAAAGAGTTATGTGAAAAAGGGATTCAAACCTTGGTCATTGAACGCGGCAGAAAAGTAGAACACAATAAGGATTATCCCACTGCTAATTTAGCACCCTGGGAATTAAAACATAGAGGGCCTATTACGGATGCTTTTAAGAAAAAAAATCCACTAATAACAAAGTCCGCCGGATTTGGAGAAGACAATGCACATTTTTTTATTGAAGATGCAACACAACCTTATATTCAAGAAAAACCATTTGATTGGATAAGAGGATATCAGGTTGGCGGCAAGTCCCTAATTTGGGGTCGTGCTTGTCAAAGATGGAGTGATCATGAATTTGCTGCACCTGCAAAGTTTAATTATGGGTTAGATTGGCCCATAAGATATAAGGATGTGGAAGCTTGGTATACCCATGTAGAAAAATTTATTGGAGTATGTGGTAGTGCAGATGGGATAGAAGCCATGCCAGACGGACATTTCATGAAGCCATTTGATTTAACCATTGTAGAACAGCATGTAAAAGAAGTGATTGCATCAAAATACAATCGACACTTAGTGCATGCAAGATGGGCGCATATTACCGAACCCGAACCTATACATTTGGAACAGGGCAGAGGAAAATGTCAGGCAAGAAATTTATGTATGCGCGGTTGTCCATTTGGTGGTTATTTTAGTTCGGTATCATCCACATTACCTTGGGCAGGCAAAACGGGAAACTTATCCATATTAACGGATGCAGTGGTGCACTCCATAATGTATGATGAAGCCAGTAAAAAAGCCATTGGTCTAAAAGTAATTGATGCACATACAAAAAAAGTATACGAATATTATGCCGATATTATTTTTATGAATGCATCTGCATTAAACACAAATCTCATTTTATTAAATTCCACTTCCAAACGTTTCCCAAATGGGCTAGGCAATGACAATGGTTTATTGGGAAAATATATTTGCCATCATAATTATAGAGCCAGCGTTTGGGGAAAGATAGATGGCTTTGAAGATACTTATGTGTATGGTCGTAATCCAACCGATTCTATAATTGCAAACTATCGAAATCTGGGTAAACAAGAAACTAATTTTAAGGGAGGCTATACAACATTTATGGGTGCTTATCGCCAAAGATTAGACGAGTCAACTACTAATGAAACCATTGGTGCTGATTTTAAAGAGGCCATGCAGGAGCCTGGCAAATGGCATGTGTATGCATATTTGCAAGGCGAGACCATTCCTAAAAAAGAAAATCATGTACGATTAAGTAAAGATCAAAAAGATCCATACGGTTTACCATTATTGATAACATCTGTAGGATATGACGAGAACGATAATTTATTGACACAGGACTTTTTAACGGAAACTAAAAATATGTTTGCCGATGCGGGAATCTATGATATAGGTTTTGCAGACAATCATCAAGCACCGGGTTTAGACATTCATGAAATGGGTGGATGCAGAATGGGCAAGGATCCCAATGAATCTATTTTAAATGAACATAATCAAATGCATTTATGTAAAAATGTATTTGTAACAGATGGGGCTTGCATGACCAGCACTGGAAATCAGAGTCCTTCTATCTTGTATATGGCTTTAACCGCAAGGGCTGTGGATTATGCAGTAAATGCATTAAAGGAAAATAAATTATAAAACTAGAACACTTAATACCTAATTGAATGAAGCATTTACGATACTATATAAAAAGTAGCATACTAAAAATTAGTTCTTTCCTATTGTCACTTACCATTTTAATTAGCACTAATACCCTGTATGCACAAGCATTGCAGTTTACTACATCTGCTAGTGGCGCTGAAAAATTTAAAGAGACGCAATTAAAAGCTACGGCTTTAACCACTGCGGATGCAACGGTTGCAACCATCCAAATGGATGTAAGCAAAAAATTTCAAAAAATGGAAGGTTTCGGCTTTGGTTTAACGGGTGGGTCTGCTATGTTAATTGACCAATTGCCTGAAACTAAAAAAAACGCCGTACTCAATGAAATATTTGGAAGCGGAAAAGATGCTATAGGGGTAAGTTATGTTCGCATAAGTATTGGCGCCTCCGATTTAGACGCACATGTATTTAGTTATGATGACTTGCAAAAAGGGGAAACCGATTCATTATTATTAAAATTTAGTTTAAGTGAGGATACCCTTCATTTAATTCCGATACTTAAAAAGGCTTTGGCTATTAATCCTGCTTTAAAAATAATGGCTTCTCCTTGGTCACCACCTACTTGGATGAAATCAAATGGGGCAAGTATGGGAGGTCATTTGTTAAAGCAGTATTACGCTAGCTATGCAAACTATTTTATTAAGTATATCAAAGCCATGCAAAAGCAGGGTATAGCTATCACATCGGTTACCTTACAAAATGAACCAGAGCATGGGGGTAATAATCCAAGCTTATTAATGAATGCTCAAGAGCAAACTGAGTTTTTGGCAAATTATATTGGCCCCCAATTTAAAGCGGCTAATGTAAAAACGGAAGTGATTTTATACGATCACAATGCCGATCACCCAAATTATCCAATTGCGGTATTAAATGATGCTACTGCAAAATCCTATGCCAGTGGAACTGCATTTCATTTATACCTTGGGCAAGAAGCTGCTTTATTAGAAGTGCACAATGCATACCCTGATAAAAAAATATTATTTACGGAACAGTGGACTGGCGCAAAGGGGGACTTTGGTGGTGATTTAATGTGGCATTTAGAGCATATTGTTATTGGAACCATTAACAACTGGTCATCGGCAGTGATAGAATGGAATTTGGCTGCTGATGCAAGCTTTAATCCGCATACGCCAGGTGGTTGCACAGAATGTAAAGGAGCATTTACCATTCAGGGGGATGTAGTTTCTAGAAATGTGAGTTATTACATCATAGGGCAGGCTTCAAAATATATTCCTGTTGGTTCACAAAGAGTAGCCACTACATCCAATATGGGAAGTATAAAGTGCACAGGATTTTTACTTCCAAATGGTAAAAAAGCTAATTTAGTAGTGAATACAGGAGGTAATCAAAAAGTAAAATTATTGGAAGGAGATAAGCAAATTGTTTTTGAAATGCCAGCCCAATCGGCTTCAACCATTGTCTGGTAAAAATATGGGTTTAAAAATAAAATTTAATAAGACGTATATATAAACTAAGTAAAAAAAACGGGAAAATGAAAAAGAATCTTTTATTATTGGCAACCTTTATGTTTAGCATGGTTGCATTTAGTCAAACAAGTAAGGATGCAAAAAGGCAAAAGTTTGTAAATGACTTACTTGCTAAAATGACATTAGAAGAAAAATTAGGTCAATTAAACCTGCCAGCTTCTAGCGATTTTGTAACAGGTGCGGTAAGTAGTTCTGATATTGCACAAAAAGTAAAAGACGGAAAAGTAGGTGGTGTGTTTAATATTCGCTCAGTAACTAAAATTAAAGAGCTACAAACTTTTGCAGTAAACAATACAAGACTTCATATTCCTTTGTTATTTGGAATGGATGTAATTCACGGGTATAAAACTATTTTTCCCATTCCATTGGGGATGTCAGCAACATGGGATATGCCTTTGATTGAAAAATCGGCGCACATTGCAGCAAGTGAAGCAAGTGCCGATGGTATTCAATGGACATTTTCACCCATGGTAGATTTAACAAGAGACCCGCGTTGGGGAAGAACTTCGGAAGGTAATGGAGAAGATGCTTTTTTAAGTTCAGCAATTGCGAAAGCCATGGTACATGGTTATCAGGGCGATGATTTATCTGCTCCTAATACCATTATTTCTTGTGTGAAACACTATGCTTTATATGGTGCAGCCGAAGGTGGAAGAGATTATAACACAACCGACATGAGTAGGGTAAGAATGTATAATGAATATTTCCCTCCTTATAAAGCAGCTGTAGATGCAGGCGTTGGATCGGTTATGGTTTCTTTTAATGAAATAGATGGTGTACCTGCCTCTGGTAATAAATGGTTGGTAGATGATGTATTAAGAAAGCAATGGAAATTTAATGGCTTTGTTGTTTCTGATTATACAGGTATTCCAGAAATGTCAAATCATGGTATGGGCGATTTTCAAGCAGTAAATGCTTTAGCAATGAATGCAGGAGTTGATATGGATATGGTAGGAGAAGGATTTTTAAATACATTGAAAAAATCAATGGCAGAAGGGAAGGTTTCTTTAGCGCAAATTAATAAAGCATGTGAAAGAATTTTATTGGCTAAATATGATTTAGGTTTATTTGAAGATCCATATCGTTATTGCAATGAACAAAGATCTGCTACTGAAGTATTTACAGCAAATAACAGAGCAGAGGCAAGAAAAATTGCATCACAAAGTTTTGTGTTATTAAAAAATAATAATGTACTTCCTATTGCTGCAGGCAAAACCATTGCATTAGTGGGACCACTTGCAGATGCCAAAGAAAACATGACAGGTACTTGGAGTGTGGGTGCAGACAATTCAAAATCGGTTAGTTTGTTAAAAGGCTTAACAGATGCAATAGGAACAAATGGTAAAGTAGTTTATGCAAAAGGTTCCAATTTAGAGGACGATGCAGAAATGCAAAATCGCCAAACTATGTTTGGTAAAGATATTGCGCGTGATAATCGTAGTGCCGATGAAATGATTAAAGAAGCATTAGCAGTGAGTGCAAATGCCGATGTGATTGTTGCTGCCATTGGAGAAGGTGCGGAAAGTAGTGGTGAGAGTGCATCTAAATCGGTTATAGATATTCCAGAAGCACAAAAGCGTTTATTAAAAGCATTGGTTGCAACAGGGAAGCCATTAGCGCTGGTTTTATTTAATGGTCGTCCACTTACATTGAGTTGGGAAAAAGAAAACGTACCAGCTATTTTAGATGTTTGGTTTGCAGGTTCTGAGGCAGGAGATGCCATTGCAGATGCTTTGTTGGGTAAAGTAAATCCTTCAGGTAAATTAAGTATGAGCTTCCCTCAAAATGTGGGACAAATACCAGTTTATTATAATCATAAAAACACAGGTCGTCCTCTAACAGGCAAATGGTTCTCTAAGTTCCAATCTAATTATATTGATGTAAGCAATGAACCATTATATCCTTTTGGTTATGGCTTAAGTTATACCAAATTTGAATATGGCGATGTTAAAGTATCATCCAATGCATTAAAAGGGAATCAAAAATTAACAGTAACAGTGAATGTAAAAAATACGGGTGCTGTTGCAGGTAAGGAAGTAGTGCAATTATATATTAGAGATGAAGTGGGAAGCATCACAAGACCCGTACAAGAATTAAAAGGGTTTAATAAAATTGAATTAGCGCCAGGTGAGAGTAAAGATGTGAGTTTTGAAATCACACCTGAGTTATTAAAGTTCTATAATGGCGATTTAAAATTTGACTGGGAAGCAGGGGATTTCCAAATTATGGTAGGGCCTAATTCAAAAGAAGTAAAAACATTGAAAGTAAGTTGGGGTAAATAAATTTATAAAATTTACCACCATCGAATAAACAGCTAGCTTTTTATTCGAAAAAATCATAAGAGGCTAGGTAGCAATTAAAATAAATTTATAAAATTTTAATTGCTACCAGCTACCGTACAAGCCCTCTTTTAGTGCCTTTTGATATTTCTTATCATTAAAAGTGTACAAAAAGGGGGCTTTGTGTGCGCCGCCTTTTCTGGTCTCTGTAAGTTTATTTAAAATGCCAAAGCCAATCATTTTGCGTTGAAAATTTCGACGATCTAATTGTTGACCTAAAATTGTCTCATATAGTTTTTGTAATTCAGGCATGGTAAATTTCTTAGGCAAAAGGTTTCTACCAATGGGTAGGTAGGCGAGTTGTGTTCTTAAAGCTTCTAGTGCTTTTAATACGATGGATTCGTGGTCCATCATAAGATTGTCAAGCTTGTTAATATCAATCCATTCTGCTCCTTCATTAATGATGGCATCTTCTAAATCTACTTCTGTAAAGTCAATTAAAGCATAAAATCCAATGGTGATAAATCTTTGTAATAACCAGTTGTCTTTTGGGATTTTAATGCCATATTCCAAGAATCTAGCATGGTGAATGGCAGT
>CANGFA010000021.1 GCA_947453145.1 Bacteroidota bacterium | reverse complement strand
CTACATAAAAGAACTTGTCAAAATGCTTAATGGGACCAATGGAAGCAAATGCTTCACCTTGTCTTGATTCGTCATGCGTTTTAGTATCGTTGGCGTATAATTCCATGAAAACTTGTTGCTATTGTTTGAGTCTGCAAATTTAGTTAAAATTCTTGGTAAGTGCCATCTTGTCATACATTGATAGCTAAATATTTGAAAATGAGCGGCTTAAAAAGTGCAACTAAATTTATGTATATTAGATAGGTTACTAAAAATCAATGATTTATATAAATTAGTATATTTGAAAAAATCAATCCTTGATGAAGAAATGGCTTGCAGTTATTTTTAGTAGCCTTTTAGTAAATTTTTCATTTGCGCAGGATGTGGCGGTTGCCAAATTGCGAAATGAGACCTCTCGAAATATTAAGAAAGAAACAGATACTAGTACTTGGAATTGGAAAAGAGGAGGTATGTATAATTTTAATCTATCTCAAAGTTCTTTAAGCAATTGGGCAGCAGGGGGAGACAATTTTAATATGGCTTTTACAAGCTACTTTAACTATTTTGCCTATTACCAAAGGCCAAGACATAGTTGGGACAATAATTTTGACTTGAATCTTGGTTATATGCAGTCAAGTAATTTAGGCGGCAGAAAAAACGACGACCGTATCGACTTATTAAGTAAGTATGGGTATAAGATAGATTCAATTGGTCAATTGTACATTTCTGGATTATTTAATGTGCGATCTCAAATTTTTGATGGTTATTCATATAGTGGAACAACTTCTAATTTTACTTCAAGTTTATTATCGCCCGCTTACATTATTTTATCTGCGGGGGTGGACTATAAGCCCAATGCACAATTATCTATTTTCTTTTCTCCTTTAACTTCTCGTAGTACTTTGGTATTAAATAGGAACTTAGCCAATGCAGGAAAATATGGTGTACCAGTAGGAAAATATTTTAATAGAGAAACCGGTTTATTTGTAACCGTAAACTATAATAATAATCTAACGCCAACTATTAATTACAGAGGTAGGGCCGATTTTTTCTCCAACTATTATGAAAAGCCAGAGAATGTAAACCTGTATATGACTAACTTATTTACATTTAAGTTGCATAAAAATTTCTCCGCTACCTATAGCTTGGATTTAATGTACGACGATAAAATAAGAATTTTTGGACCGAACAAAACTTCACCTGGTTTGCAGCTTAAGAGTATCATAGGTATTGGATACGTAAAACCATTGACAATTAAAAAAACGATCTCTAAACTCAAAATGGTTGCTGCTGTTGAAAATAATGCAGGTGGGAATTCTAATAAATAGACGAATAAATAATTTATAACTCGGCTATACGTTACGCTTACTAATTGCTTTAAGCGTGTGCTTTATTTTATTTGCTTTATGAGATAGATCTTGGTAGTCGCTACTTATAATGGTTACATGGCCCATTTTTCTACCTGGTTTGGTTTGAGTCTTTCCATATAAGTGAATAAATACATTGTCCATTTTTAAAACTTCTTCCAAGCCTTCATAAAATACATTGCCTGTATAACCTTCTGCGCCAATAATATTTACAATGGCAGATGGCATAATAGCAGCTGGATTGCCTAAGGGATAGTCCATTAAAATTCTAAGAAGCATATCATATTGACTGCTATAATTAGCTTCAATCGTATGGTGACCACTATTGTGCACTCTGGGTGCTGCTTCGTTTACCCAAACATCCCCTTGGTCATCGATAAATAATTCAATGGCAAATAAGCCAGGGCTTTTTAATCCGGTTACTACTTTTCTTGCAATGGCTTCGGCCTTCCACAATTGTTTTTCCTCCAACTTGGCAGGACTTAGTTGATAATCCAATAAATTATAAACAGGATCGAAAATCATTTCCGCAGGAGGATAAATAATGGTTTCTCCTTTTGCATCCATGGCTACAATCAAGGCAATCTCTTTGTGAATTTTTATTTTCTTTTCTAAAACAGAGGGTGCATTAAATCCCAATTCTAATTCGCTTTCATTATGGATAACTTGCACACCTTTTCCATCATAACCCCCTTCGGCTAATTTATGAACAGCAGGTAAAAAAGAAATATGCTGTAGTAAATCGGACTTGGATTGGGTAATAAAATATTCCGAAGTAGGAATTTCGTTTTGGGTGTAAAATTGCTTTTGTAAGATTTTATTTTTAATGATACGTATTGCGGCAGGGGTTGGGTATACCTTAACACCTTCTTTTTCTAGTTGTGACAATGCATCTACATTTACGGCTTCAATTTCTATGGTTAAAGCATCTAGATTTTTACCAAAATTATATACTGCATCAAAATTGGTAATATCCCCTTTTGTAAAGTGATGGCATAAATGTGCAGCAGGGCAGGTAGGATCGTTTTCTAAAACATATGTGGTTACATCATAGTTGGCAGCCGCTTGTAAAAGCATTCTTCCCAATTGGCCTCCACCCAAAATACCTACTTTCATAAGTTCCTATTTATTTTGTCAAAGATAAGGCTAAAAGAAACTAAATTTGTTGTGATCAATTCATTTAATATGCATTCCAAAACAATTATTTCTGTCAAAAATCTAGTTAAATCCTATGGGGATTTTGAAGCCGTAAAAGGCATTAGTTTTGAGGTGTATGAAGGGGAGATATTTGGTTTATTGGGCCCCAATGGCGCAGGCAAATCTACCACCTTAGAGATTATTGAAACCCTAAGAGAAAAAACAAGTGGCGAAGTAATAGTGGATGGTATTAATTTGGATACGGCACCGGAAGAAATAAAAAAAATGATTGGAGTGCAATTACAAACCTCTGGTTTTTATCCCAGCTTAAATTTAACTGAATTAATTCATTTGTTTGTTGGCTTGTACCAAAGTGACGTGGACCCTATGGCGCTTCTTAAAAAAGTAAATTTAGAAGACAAAGCAAAGGCAAAGTACAAGGAAATGAGTGGAGGGCAAAAACAAAGATTTTCTATTGCTACGACCTTAATTAATAAACCTAAAATTATTTTCTTGGATGAACCCACTACAGGGTTAGATCCACAAGCAAGACGAAATTTATGGGATTTAATTAAAGAAATTAGAGACAATGGGACTACGGTAATTATAACCACCCACTATATGGACGAGGCCGAAATTTTATGTGATCGAGTTGCCATTGTGGATAGCGGGAAAATTATTGCAATTAGTTCACCTAGTGAATTAATTGATGACTTGGTAGCTACAGGTTTTGAAAAAGAAAAAGAAGTGAAAAAAGCTAATTTGGAAGATGTGTTTATTTCTCTAACAGGAAAAGAGTGGAGAGCAGAATAATTTTAAGTATCAATAATAACCTAACAAATAGTAAGACCATGACAAATGACCCACGTTACCCCATTGGGAAATACCAAGTAACTCCATTTAGTGAAGCAACTAAAATTCAATGGATTCAGGATTTACGAAATGTGCCATCGGATTTAGAGTATATTATATTAAATTTAGACAAGGCGCAATTAGACACCCCTTATCGTGAAGGGGGCTGGACCGTGAATCAAGTAGTACATCATTTAGCGGATAGTCACATGAATGCGTTTACCCGTTTTAAATTGGCTTTAACCGAGGAAGTTCCTGCCATTAAAACCTACGATGAAAATGCATGGTCTCAAACTGCGGACGTTTTAGAGACACCTTTAAATGTTTCTATTACTTTATTGCATGCTTTGCATGAGCGTTGGGGAAATTTGTTGGCTAGTTTAACGCCTGAACAATTTGAACGTAAATTGTTTCATCCAGTGCGAAATGCAGAAGTTAGTATTTGGGATTTGTTTACGATTTATGCTTGGCATGGCAAACACCATATTGCACACATTAAAGCATTAAGAGAACAGAAAGGATGGTAATGTAAAAAAGTACCTCAGAGATACATTATTTCCTATCCACTTCGGCTACTAAAAATATACTGCCAATCACAATGATTAAATCATTGGGGTTGGCATTTTTTGTTGCTTCGGTTAATGCGGTATTTACATTTTCATGAATGCTACCAATTATTCCAATTTCTTTAGCAATGATGGCTAATTCATTAGCAGGAAGTGCTCTTGGAATATGGGACTGTGTAAAATAATAGCAAGCATTTTTGGGTAATAAGGTTAAGACCGAATGAATATCCTTGTCTTTGACCATTCCTGTAACAATATGCAAATGCTGGTAATGAAGCGTTTCTAGTTGTTCTAATAAAGCTTTTATTCCATGTTCATTGTGCGCAACGTCCAAAATAACCCTGGGATTTTCTTGAATACATTCCCATCGTCCCATTAAACCTGTATTTTTTTTAACCTGCTTTAATGCGGATAAAATTTTAGGTGCTTTTAATTTCCATCCCATTTGAGAAAGTAATTGAATGGCCACTAAAACGCCTTTCAAATTTTTATATTGATACTTTCCAGGCAAATCACATTCTACCGTAAAGTTTTTTGTGAATAGGGGTGCATCCAATAAATGTATAATCGGTTGATTAAATTCAAATAAAGCAGTTTGCCAATTGTTTTGAAAAGATTGCAATTGCAAAAAGTCCTCACTAAAATAGATGGGGGCCTGCATGGCAGTTGCTTTTTCCTTAAATATTTGTTTGGTTTCAGGAATCACTTCACTAATAACAACGGGGGTTTCTTTTTTTATAATACCTGCTTTTTCTAATGCAATTGCCGGTAAGGTATTGCCTAATAAGGCCATATGATCCCAGCCAATATTGGTTATGATACTTAGTTCAGGGGATATCACATTGGTGCTATCTAAACGACCTCCTAAGCCAGTTTCGATAATGGCGATATCGCATTTTTTTTCCGCAAAATATTCAAAAGCCATTCCTACAGTGAGTTCAAAAAAGGAGGGTTCAATTTCATCAATCAATCCTTTCATTTTATTAGTAAAGGCAGTAACAAAATCCTTGGAACACATTTCGCCATTTACTTTAATACGTTCTCTAAAATCATATAAATGTGGTGAAGTATATAATCCGGTTGTATAACCCGCTTCCTGAAATATAGAGGCTAACATATGGCTAGTAGATCCTTTTCCATTGGTGCCTGCAACATGAATAGTTTTAAATTTCTTTTCTGGATTCCCTAAAAAATTACAAATGGAAATGGTATTGTCTAAATCTTTTTTGATGGCGGCTGCTCCAATTCTACTAAACATGGGCAAACGGCTATATAAATAGTCAATGGTATCTTGATAGGACATGAAATAAATTAAACTATTTATTTATTGATTTTCGAACTTGAATTTCACGGTTACGACCGAACTATGATCAGAAGTATTAAAATTAATCTTCTTTAAATATTCCTTAATGGCCGTTTTGTATTTTGAATCATTGGAGCTAGATCCTTTACTTATTTGAATAAAAGTACCAGCACCTGCTGGGTTCACTTCGATATCGGCATAAATGGTAGCAGGTTCAACGTCTCCATTAAAGGAATACACCTTTACAATTTTACGATCCCCTTTGGTTACCAAAGGACCAGCTGCCCCAGCATAGGCTTTGCCATTAATACTACCTCCCGCAACGCCCTGATCTCCTTTGCCACCGGCTATTCCCTGATCCTTTACATTGTTATAACTATCTTGATTATTGCCGCCTTTACCATTTCCACCAGCATATTTGCCCATCAACGCTTTTGGTTTTGTAGCTGCTTTTAAAGTGGTGGACTTATTGTTCTTTTTATCTTTTGAAGTTTTAATCACTTCCTCATTTACATCCGTTGTATTTATATTTTCTGCTTCTACTCCTGCACTGGCTACTTGTTTATTTACACCTTCTTCAGGGGCAGGTGCTTCCGTACTTAAAGGAGGAATTTCTCCCGCACCTGTTTCACTATTTCCTAAGTTCACTTCCATATAAGTGGGTTCGGGTGGGGTTATAATAGGCGCTGGCTTCTTCCATTCGAGGATAACAAAAATGCTCGCCAAGGCAATACAAATAACCGAAGTGTAAATACTGGCTTTTAAATTTTTTTGTTGTTCGAAGTTTAATTGCATGGTATAAAATTAATGTAAAAAAACATCAAAACCCAATCTGCAAAGTGTTGCAATAATCACAAAAAGAAAAACGGTACGAATAAATTTATTTCCTTTTGCAATAGCCATTTTTGATCCAATGATACCACCTATCGCATTGCAAATGGCCATGGGAACAGCAATAGACCATAAAATGGCACCCTTTAGGGTAAATAAAACAATTGAACCCAGGTTGGTAGCTAGGTTTACCACTTTAGCGTGTGCATTAGCTTGTAAAAAATCAAAACCTAGCCAAGTGATAAATGCAATAACTAATAAGCTTCCTGCACCGGGGCCAATAAATCCATCATAAAAACCAAGTACTAAACAAATAAGTAGGCCTTTGTATAAAGGGAATATTACATTTTCTTTTTTCGCCTGCTGGCCAAAATCTTTTTTAGTAAATGTATAAATGGCAACTCCAATAAGCACCAATAAAATGACCGGCTTCATAAAAGCATTACTAATTTTTGTTAAGCAAAAGGAACCTGTATAAGATGCAATAAATGCAGTGATGCTAAAAGCAAAAAACCTTAAAAATGGAATTTTAACTCGTTTTAAAAAAGTGATGGTCGCAAAAAAAGTGCCTGAAAACGAAGGAATTTTTAGGGATCCTATAACTTGAGCTACGGAATTTTTAGGTAGTAAAATAAGACCAGCCGGGGTTTGTATAAGTCCTCCGCCACCCACAATGGCATCTACAAATCCTGCAAAAAAGGCAACCACACATAAAATAATTTGAACACTATCCATTTGTTTTTTTTGATGGCCAGGTATTTATCACAATCCCGGAAATAATAATGAGTCCACTAATTAATTGAAAGTTATTAAATTGTTCATTTAATAACCAAACGGCTTCTATGGAACTTAGCAGGGGAATTAAGGTGCCAAATAGGGATGTTTTACTTGCACCTAATTTATGTATGGCACTATTCCATAAAAAATAGGCGATGGTTGAGTTGCCAATGCCTAAGTATAATACTACATATAAAAAATGCAAATTGTATACAACAGGTTGTACATAAATTGATTCGTAAATACTAAATGGCAGTAATAAAATAGCACCAATAGCAAATAAAACCAACAAAAAACTATTACTTGAAATGCCTGCTGGTTTCTTGCGAACAAAAACATTGTAGGATCCAAAACAAATGCCAGCCGCAACCATCCATAAGTCACCCGTTGAAAAGCGAAAATGTGAAATACTAGTTATTTGGCCTTTTGTAATTAAAAATACAATCCCTGCAAAACCAATTACAATTCCTGAAATATTTTTCCAATTCAATTTTTCGTTTACAAAAATAGCAGCTAATATGGTGGCAACAATGGGATGCACAACCGAACCTATTAATGCCATATTAATTGCAGTGGTATAATGTCCTGCAGTGTATATAAATGTGTTATATACTGCAAATCCCACTAAGCCCATCCAAAAAAAATACATTTTATTTGCAAAAAAAATGGTTCGCTCTGCTTTAAAATTTTTGTATGCCAAAGGCAGCATAACTAAAGTGGCAATGGACCATCTAAAAAAAGCTAATGAGATAGGCCCAGCTAAATGAATAGCATATCTTGAAATCACAAAATTGCCCGACCAAATGATACAAGCAACAATGGCTAAAATGGCGCCTAGTTGATGTTCTTTATTATATTCTCTTTTCAATTTATTGGGCAGTGTTTATCAAAATTAATGATGTGCAAAGTTTTGGTTAAAGTCACCTTTAATTCTTTCAATTGGAGGGTTAAAGTATCCAAATTTCAAATCTGGAAATTCCTCTTGAATCAATTCCATTATTTGTTTAATACCCATTATTTCTCCCATCTCTGTAAATCCAATTTTACCTAAATACCAATCTGGGTCAATGTTAAAGTTTCTCCACTGAATCATTTTCAAACCAGTGTCTTTAATAAATGTTCTTAAGGCTTCATATTCTTCTACACTATCCGTCATGCCTGGAAAAACAAAATAATTGATACTAGTCCATTTTCCTGCAGCCGACATAACCCTCACACTTTCTTTAATATCCGCAAAAGTATAATTATTAGGTCGGTAGTAGGCATTGTATACATTTTCACGCACCGAATTCATACTCACTCTAATACTATCCAAGCCTGATGCAGCTAACTCTGCAACCGCAATTGGGTTAGAACCATTGGTGTTAATATTGATGCTTCCTTTTTGGGTATGTTTTCTTATTTCAATAATGGATTCCTTAATGGTCTCCCACATTAATAAGGGTTCACCTTCACAACCTTGTCCAAAACTTACAATAGGGAAAGGCGCGCTCATTAAATGCGGTACGGTATATTCTACAACTTCAGCTGCGGTTGGCTTAAAAGTTAAGCGGTCTTGCGTAGAAATAATTTCTTCCTCCTGTGGTTGAAAGGAAATACATCCTATACAATTTGCATTACATGCAGGAGAAATGGGTATAGGGCATTCCCAACGGCCCATGGCTAAATTACGTGCTGCTGGGCAGGTATAAGTTTGGCAACAATTTTCCATTAAATGCTTAACCAAACGATTTTGACTATATAAAGAAAGTAATTTTTGGGTTCCAACTTCAATGGTATCCTGATCATATCCTTCACAATCCTGTCTTATATCTTTTTCAATTCTTACTGCAGGCACATAATTTTTTCCATCCAACCAACCCACGGCAGTATAACAAAATAAGGGTAAAGTAGGAGCGTCTGGATCCAATGTTTCATAAGCCGAAACATATAATCCAGTATGTGCAGGTGGAATAAAAGCGGCTACCGCCCAACCTAGTTGACATAATCGCATTTCACCGGTTTCTACATCTATCCCAATCCCTCGTCGGCCTGGTAATTCATATAAATTTCCACCTTCCGGAAGTTCAATCCAATCTTCCTCGGGGATGGGATAAGCATCCCAACCAGCACGCCCAACTGCATATAAACTAGTATCTTCAAAAATTTGGCCTTCGCCGTCTGAGTATAATAAATAAGGAGCGTTTTGTAATGACATGAGGTAAAGGTAATAATTAGGAAGGATTAGATACTATTTGGTTACTTATTGAAATTTGGGCTGCACAAAAGGAATTAAACTCCAATGTTACGCTTTCGCTTACTGGTTCATTAATATCTTTTTGAATTAATTTATTGTTTTTAAAATCGATGGTTATTACATCGTCTTTGATAAGTGCATTTTGAATTTCTTTCCAAGGGAAGAATTTTTTTGGAAAGGTATTTACGATAATTCCTGATGGGGCAAATGCAATTTCATAGGGGAACTTTACTTGACGTTCAAATAAAGCACCAATTAAAAAAATACCTGATATAATTAAGGCTTTAGGAAGTAAAAGCCAGCCCCAGCTTGCAAATAAAAGCCCTAATCGATAATATGGGATGCCTCCTTGTTTCTTTTGAAAATAACAGTAAATACCCCAGCTTATGATAGAGGTCATAATTGCATAAACTAAGCTGGGCGTATTAAATAACCCTTTATAAAGGCCAAAAGAAAAGCTTGATAAGCTTAAAAGCAACATAAATTGGCTTATTCGGTCTACGTTCTTAAAATCGGGACTTTTACAAACAATGATATAGTCAAAAATGCGCATAAATTGAATTTACGTAAATGGTAAAATTTAGTGCAATTTAAGCCCATTTGGTTAACTTTGCACCATGAAGAAAACACATATTATTTTATTGGTCCTAATTGCGGTTTCAATTGTAGTGCTCATAAGCTATACAGGTGATTTAAGTAGTTATGAAACAGTTAGTTCGGCAAAACAAAAACAGGGTAAATTTTTGAATTTAATTGTGAAAATGGATAAATCGGTTCCAGTAGAATATGACCCTGTAAAGGATCCTAATTATTTAAAGTTTGCCGTACAAGATAGCTTGGGTGGAAAAATATCGGTTGTATATCATAATACCATGCCAACGGATATGGACAAGTCGGAACGTTTAGTTTTAAAAGGCAAAGTGCAAGGAGATGTTTTTGAATGTACTGCTATTGTTTTAAAATGCCCTTCTAAATACAAGGACAATCCAAATGCCAACAAGAATCAACCTGTGACTATTACCAATTAATTATTATTACAAATACATAGATGAATACATCAGCCAACCAAGCCACCATCCAATTTATTGGGGAACATTTACTGCCTGGGCAAATAGGATACATTTTAACAATCATTTCGGTAGTGGCTTCCTTGGTGGCCACTTTTAGTTTTGCAAAAGCGTTTTATGGAAAAGAATTAATTCAGCAATTTGACTGGGAGCGACTTGCTAAAGTTGCTTTTATTATAGAGTCCATAGCTGTTTTTGTTTGTTTTGGTATTTTATTTTATGTTATATCCAATCATTTGTTTGAGTATAAGTATGCGTACATGCACAGTGACAAGCAAATGCCGGTTCAATATTTGTTAAGTTGTTTTTGGGAAGGGCAGGAAGGAAGTTTTTTGCTTTGGAGCTTTTGGCATTGTGTTTTGGGTTTAATTATTATGAACAGTTCCAAAAAGTGGAAGCAGGATTCCTATGGTGCCTTAATGGTAATTAGTTTCACGCAGTTTTGTTTAGCCACGATGGTGGTAGGTTTGTATATATTTGATTTTAAATTAGGCAGCAGTCCTTTTATATTATTAAGAAACGAAATGAACTGGCCTATATTATCAAAGCCAGAATATTTAACCTTTTTAAAAGACGGTACCGGATTAAATACTTTGTTGCAGAATTATTGGATGGTGATTCATCCACCCATTTTATTTTTAGGATTTGCCTCTACTACTGTTCCTTTTGGTTTCGCAGTTGCAGGTTTATTAAAAAAGGAGCACAAATGGATTAATTATACATTACCATGGGCCACGTTTTCCGCGGGTATACTTGGTCTTGGAATTATGATGGGTGCCGCTTGGGCTTATGAAAGTTTAACCTTTGGGGGCTATTGGGCATGGGATCCAGTAGAAAATGCTTCCTTGGTTCCTTGGCTAACCTTGGTTGCAGCTATACATACTGCAATGATTTATCGTAAAACAGGCAGGAGTTTAAAAGCAACTTATTTGTTTTTTGGCATTAGTTTTTTATTGGTTGTGTATTCTACTTTTTTAACTCGAAGTGGAATTTTAGGAGACACGTCTGTGCATGCATTTACCGACTTAGGTATGAATGCACAATTACTAGGCTTCTTACTTATTTTTGTAATTCCTTTTTTTATTTTATTTTTTATTCGATTCAACACTTTAACAGAACCTACTAAAGAAGATGAAATTGACAGTAGAGAATTTTGGATGCTTGTTGGTTCATTAGTTTTGTTTTTATCGGCAACGGTGATTATTGCAATTACGTCCATACCGGTATATAATAAATTATTTGGAAAACATTTGGCACCTTCCGAGGATCCTGCATTCCAACATAATCAAATTCAAGTTTTTGTTGCAATTGTTATTGGCTTACTCACTGCAGTTGGACAATATTTAAGTTATAAAGGAGGATCGGTTAAAGGTCATTTTTGGAAAACAATGTCGGCACCTTTAATTGTTACCCTTGTTTTAAGTTTCCTATTGTTTTTAATTGTACCCATTACGTTTAATGCAAAAGGAATAGGTTTTCAAATTGCACTTTGTGTCGCTATGGTTACTTCTGTTTATGCAGTGGTTGCCAATGCACATTATTGGTTGGTTATTTTAAAAAGAAAATTAAAGTCGGCAGGGGCAAGTATTGGTCATATTGGTTTTGGCATGGTGTTGATTGGGATATTAATTTCCTCTTCAAACAAAAAAGTATTGAGTTGGAATACTACCGGCATCAATGTTATTCAGTCTAATCCTAAAGACAAGAACCCGGCGGGTAATCCAATGGAGAATTTAACCTTGTTCCAAGGTATTGCTACCGATATGGATAAGGATGATAAAGCAGGTAATTACAATTACAGGGTTAGTTATGTGCGTGATACGGTAGACGAATTGAATAAAAAGTTTTTTGAATTAAAGTTTGTTAAAAAAGCCGAAGGAAATATGGTTAAGGATTCTTTTTATTTATATCCAGATGTTTTAAAAAACAATAAAGGCATGGAAGGCTTTTCGGCAAATCCTTCCTCAAAGCATTATTGGAACAAAGATATTTTTGTGTATGTAACTTCTTTCCAGGATCATTCTAAAGAGGATACGGTTCAATTTAAATCCAATCAATTAAAGGTGGGGGATTCTATTTTTTATAGTAATGGGTATGTGAAATTAGAAAACGTAGTTAAAAAATCTTCCAATGCGGCACAGGTTGGTGTGGACGAAGTGGACCTACAAATGGTGGTGCATAGTAAAGAAGGACTGGTTTATCAGGCTTCGCCAAAGGTTAAAATAAATGGACAATCAATTCAAATGGTACCCGATACGGTAAGAGCGCAAAATTTAATTTTAAACTTTAACGGAGTAGCCGATAATGAAAAAAATATTTTAGTAATTGGTGTGAAAGAATCAAGTTCACTAACCAATTTAATCACTTTAAAAGTGTACGAGTTTCCATTTATCAATGTACTTTGGATAGGCATTATAATCATGACCATTGGCTTTGGCATGAGTACGTATGCAAGAGTGAAGCAATTAAAAGCTCAGTAACTTCATTTATTAATCAAATGTTAAATGAATTTTGAAAAGGTTACTTTTTGTAATTTAGCGAATAAATATTAGCTGAAAAGCTAATTAATATGAGGAAAGTAATTACTTATTTATTTTTGTGCCCTTTTTTATTGTGCTTGCATAACAATTTGCAGGCGCAAAAAAGTGTATATGATACCATAAAAGTGGAAGCTTTTATAACACCTCAAGGTGATACCATCCCACAATCCTGGTTACCTACTGTTGAAGTTACCACTAAACAATCGGCAGAAAATAAAGCCATGTGGGCCAGTTGGACCCGTCTGCGAAATGCGGTGTATGTAACTTATCCTTATGCATTAACGGCTGGTGTAATTATAAATGACGTAAATGCCCAATTAAGAGGGGTAACAGATGAAAAGCAGAGAAAACTCATTATCAAATCCAGAGAAAAGGATTTAAAGCGTGATTTCGCCGATAAAGTAACGCAGCTTTCGGTTTATCAGGGAAAGGTATTAATGAAGCTTATCAATAGAGAAACCGGTAACAGTTGCTACAATTTAATTAAGGATTATAAAGGGGGCTTTAATGCTGGTGTATGGCAAACAGTTGCTTTTTTATTTGGAAGTAGTTTAAAGCAAAAATATGAACCCAATGGCGAGGACCAACAAATAGAAATATTTGTAAAGGAAGTCCGAAAACTTTATGGTTACAAGAGTTAATGTGCTGTAAATGAATAATGAAACCTTATTTTAGGTAGGTTTTTGAGACAGGTTTTTGTACCTTTACGCGAATAGCGTGTATTATTATGAGCGAAGAAAAAAGTCTGAATTTTATTGAAGAAATCATTTCCCAGGATTTGGCATTGGGAAAATATGAGTCTATATTAACTAGGTTCCCACCAGAGCCAAATGGGTATTTGCATATTGGTCATGCCAAAAGCATTTGTTTAAACTTTGGTTTAGCAAAACATTTTGGGGGCAAAACCAATTTGCGTTTTGACGACACCAATCCAGCTAAAGAAGATATTGAATATGTAGATAGTATTAAGGAAGACGTAAAATGGTTGGGATTTGAATGGGCTAAAGAATGTTATGCTTCTGATTATTTTGATCAATTATATGCTTTTGCGGTTATTTTAATTGAAAAGGGTTTGGCTTATGTAGACGATAGTACTGCCGAGGAAATTGCCCAACAAAAAGGAACGCCAACGGTACCAGGAACAGGAAACGATTATAGAAATAGAAGCATCCAGGAAAATTTGGAATTATTTGCTGCAATGAAAGCAGGTAAGTTTGCGGATGGTGAAAAAGTATTAAGAGCAAAAATAGATCTAGCGAGTCCTAACATGCATATGCGTGATCCGTTATTGTATCGAATTAAGCGTGCACATCATCACCGAACTGGTGATGCTTGGTGTATTTATCCCATGTATGATTTTGCACATGGTCAAAGTGATTCTATCGAAAATATCACACATTCCATTTGTACTTTGGAATTCATACCTCATCGTGCGTTGTATGATTGGTGTATTGAACAATTAGGCATTTACGCATCTCATCAATATGAGTTTGCTCGTTTAAATATGACCTACACAGTTATGAGTAAGCGAAAATTATTACAGTTGGTGGAAGAAGGTCATGTGGAAAGTTGGGACGACCCGCGTATGCCTACCATTAGTGGTATGCGTCGCAGAGGATATACTGCGGGTAGTATTCGTGATTTTTGTGATCGTATAGGTATTGCCAAAAGAGAAAATATTATTGATTTAAGTTTACTAGAATTTTGTGTGCGTGAGCATTTAAATAAAATTGCACAACGAAGAATGGTGGTGACGAATCCCATTAAATTAATTATTACCAATTACGATAAAGGGGAGGAGGTTTTACATTCTGAAAATAACCCCGAGGATCCGAATGGGGGTACGCGCGAAGTTCCTTTTAGCAATGAGCTTTGGATAGAACGCGAGGATTTCATGGAAGAACCTACTAAAAAATATTTTAGATTAGGACCAGGCTTATCGGTTCGTTTAAAGAGTGCTTATATAGTTACTTGTGAAAGTTTTGAGAAAGATGCAGCAGGTAATATAACAACAGTGCACGTGACTTATCATCCAGATAGTAAATCCGGACAAGATACCAGTGGCATGCATGTAAAAGGAACCTTACATTGGGTAAGTGCAAAACATGCGGTACCTGTTGTGTTAAATGAATATGACAGATTATTTAAAGTGGAGGATTTAGCTGCTGCCGAGGGTGATTTTAAAGATTATATTAATGCAGATTCACTTAAAAAAGTAATTGCTTATGCCGAGCCCGCATTATCAAATGATGGGTTAGATGCGCGATTCCAATTTTTAAGAAAAGGATATTTTTACCAAGATACCAAAAGCACAAAGGACCATTTGGTTTTTAATAGAACTGTGACTTTAAAAGATACTTGGGCTAAAGAGCAAAAGAAATAGCAAACCTCAATAAATTTTTTACATGCTAACCCTGGAAACATTTAAGCTGGAATGGGATAAACAGTTTCCGGATGTTCGTTTACGCCGTAGTCATTTTGTTTTAGCTGTGAGTGGCGGTGTTGATAGTATTGTTTTAGTTCATTTAATGCATTGCTTAAACGCAAAATGCACTCTTGCGCATGTCAATTTTCAACTAAGAGGTGATGAAAGTAAAAGAGACGAGCAATTTGTTCGTGATTTTGCTACCCAATTTAATATCCCCTTTCAAGTTCAGGTAGTAGAGACTGAAAAGTATGCAGCTACTTATAAAATGGGTATTCAGGAAGCAGCGAGAGAAATTAGATATGCCTGGTTTGGCGCGCTTATAAAAGAAATAACAACAGCAGAAAATGATAGGGGACAGACAGATAAGCTAAATGCTTTAACTGCTCAACCCAAACCGGTTGTTTTATTAACTGCACATCATGCCAATGATCAAGCAGAGACTATTTTAATGCATTTATTTAGAGGTACAGGATTACAAGGCTTAACTGGCATTCCTATTCGCCGCAAGGATCTGCTGAATATGGCTAGACCCTTACTCAATTTTACAAAAGACGAAATAAAAGCCTATGCTACTTCAAATGGGTTAAGCTATGTAGAAGATAGTAGTAATGAGAAAGACGATTATAGCCGAAATTATATTCGCAATACTATTTTGCCACAGGTGAAGCAAATTTATCCCCATGTGCATGAAAATATTTTAGCCACTTCGCAAAGAGTAAAAGAAGCAGAACAAATTGTTACTAAGACAGTAAATTCATTTTGGCAAAAAGGAGTTAAAGTAAAAAAAGGAATTCGATCTGTTTCAATTGCACATTGGCAAAAAGTAATGGGAAATGCAACTTATACTTTGGGGCTTATTAAACCCTATGGTTTTAATCCAACTCAGATTAATGAAGTACATAAAATTTTGACCGCAAGCAATGGCGCCTATATTGCTTCTGAAACCCATCAATTCATGAAATGGGAGGGGCAAATTCAAATTTTGGATAAAGAGGAAGCAGGGGAGTTTTTAGTAATTGATAAACCAGCCAATGAAATAGCTACTGGTCACCATTTGCAAAATCAGATGGAAACTTTCATTGTGGAAACTAAATATGGGAAATTACATTTTGAGTTCATAGAAAAAATTGAATTTGAAAAAATTTCAAAGCAATCCAATACCGCATATTTGGATGCTGGTAAATTAACTTGGCCTTTGTTATTTAGAACTTGGGCTTTATCCGATTATTTTTATCCATTAGGGTTAGGGAAGAAGAAAAAGTTAAACCATTTTTTGTCTGGTTTAAAATTAAGTCCAGTTCAAAAAAGCAGAACTGCCTTGCTTTGTACCGGAGATAAAATTGGTTGGGTTGTAGGTAAAAGAATGGATGACCGTTTTAAGATTAAATCAGGTACGCCATTAACCATTAAGATTAGTTGGCAAGAAATGAGCTAATTCAGTCTTTTTTAAGCATTAATTCGATATTTTTATAGGGTATAATTGTATAAAAATATTTTATAATATAATGCAGATTCCCAAGGCTTATAAGCATACAATACTGTTCTTATTTTTCATGATAAGTACAAGTGTTGTATTTGCACAGGATTTTTCCAATAAGGGGACTGATTTTTGGGTAGTTTATAGTGGTCATATTGATGCGTTAACATCAAGAATGGCTTTATACATTACCTCTGGAATGAATACAAGTGGAACCGTAACCGTGAACGGGGTATCAACCAAATTTTCGGTCACTGCTAATCAAGTAACTATTGTTCAATTAACTTCTTCTACTTCACCTAGTAATGCAGACGCCTATTTGGCCCTTAATAATGTAAGTCAATTAGAAGTTATTGGAGTAAATAAAGGAATTCATATTGAGAGTCAAAATCCGGTTGTTGTATATTCTCATATTTTAAATTCAGCACGATCTGGATCTACTTTAGTGCTACCTACAAAAGTATTGGGTCGTGAATATGTAGTGGCTTCTTATAAATCAACTGGGAACATTGTACCCATCACTGGTAATGGAGCTGAAAGTCAAAAAAATACCCAGTTTGAAATTATTGCTACCGAAGACGGAACCACCGTTGAAATAACACCCACTAATGCAGATTACAGTAAACATCATTTAGCGAATGTTACTTTTGATACTTTGTTAAATAAAGGTGATGTATATCAATTTCAAAGTTTTGAAGATTTAACTGGAACAAAAATAAGATCAGTAGCAGCTTCAAATTTATCCTGTAAAAAAATTGCCGTGTATTCCGGTTCAACATGGACTGCACTGGGATGTAGTAGCGCTGGTTCTGGAGATAACTTATACCAACAGTTATTTCCAACAAGCGCATGGGGTAAAAGATATTATACCTCACCTTCCGTAAATAGAAAGTATGATTTATTTAGGATTTTAGTACAAGATCCTGCTACGCCAGTTTATGTGAATGGGGTTGCTTTAAGTACAGCCAGTTTAATTAATAATTCTTTTTATGAGATAAGTACTTCTGGTGATAATACCTACAGAGATATTTATTCGGACAAACCTATAAGTGTTTTACAATATTTTATAACAATGGCATGTGATGGGTCCAATGCTGGTGATCCAGAAATGATTGCTTTAAATCCAATCGAACAAACTTTGAATGATATCACGGTGATGTCTGCGAGAAGAGATTTGACCCCTCCTAATACGAATATAACGAGTCATTATTTAAATATTATTTATAAATCAAGTGCTTATAGTTCTTTAAAAATTGATGGGGCTGCACCCACAGCAAAGCCAGTAGTGATGGGTACTACGGGTTATTCATATATTCAAGAAGATGTAACCAATTCAACCAATACTTCCCCTTCTCATAGAATAGTATGCGATACCGGTTTTATTTGTATTGCATATGGATTCGGAAATGTTGAATCCTATGGATACAATGCTGGTACCAATGTCATTGATTTGTATCAAAAATTGACTGTGAATAATGATTATGCTACTGTGCGATTGCCAGCAACCTGTCGAGGGACTCCTTTTAAAGCTTCTATTACTTTGCCCTATCAACCCTTATCCTTAGTTTGGAATATCCCCAAGTATCCAAATATACTTCCAGATTATGCACCTGCTTATGATTCTACTTATGTTGTGAATGGGAAAACAATTTATAGGTATACATTGGGCCAATATTTAACCTACGATAGTGTGGGCACTTATACCATAGAACTTAAGGTAAATAATCCCACTGCAGATGGTTGTAGTGGTGAGCAAATTATAGATTTTGATTTAATTGTGTATAATCCGCCAACGGCAAATTTTACAATTAGTAGTGCACATTGTTTAGGTGATAGTTTATTTTTGAATGATAATTCAACTTTAGGACCAGATGATAGAAAACTAATTTCGTATAATTGGAAAGTGGGTGATGCACCATTTGTGAATGCTAAAAATTATACACCTAAATCAAATGTTGCCGGAAATATACCCATTAAGTATTTTGTCATAACCGATATCGGTTGTTTAAGTGATACTTTATCAACAGAAGTTAAAATTGACAGTATACCATTAGATAACTTTATACTACAAAATTTAAAATGCATTGGAAAGGATATGCTTTATCAAGACAGTTCTTTTGCAAAGGGGGGTACCACCATCGTTAAATGGATTTGGGATTATGGTGATCATATTGTAGATAGTTTAAATGATAATAGTTCCGTACATCACACCTATGATTCTGCGCTTAATTATAATGTTCATTTAACATTACAAACATCCAATGGTTGTGTGGTAGATAAAGTAAAAGCAATTAAAATAAACCCCAATCCTATAATTGGGTTTATCATGCCTGAAATTTGTTTAAAGGACCCTTATGCTCAATTCACGGATACTACCAAAATTGAAGATGCCTCCAATAATTTTAAATATTTATGGGATTTTGGGGAACCTTCCAACACACAAGCTTCAAACACGAGTACCATTGCCAATCCCAAACACCGTTATTTGATTCCTGGTACCTACCAAGTAAATGAAAAAGTGACAAGTGTAAATGGTTGTTTCGCGGATACAACTTTGCCATTTACAGTGAATGGATCTGTGCCTATTTCAAGTTTTAATATTATCGATTCTAATGCACTGTGTTCCAATTTGCCAGTTCAATTAAATAATACTTCTTATGTTGATATTGGTAAAGTGGGTAAACTGGTTATTTATTGGGACTATGCAAAAAATCCATTAGACACCACTATTGATGAAAATCCAGCCATCAATAAAATTTATCAGCACAACTTTTCTAATTTTCATTATCCAGATAAAATGAAGTATGATATTAAGCTGGTCTCTTATTCAGGTGAAAATTGTTTTGATCAAAAATCGTCCACCATTTCAATAGTTCCTCCTCCACAAACTTTTACTATTACTTCAAGTAAGGATTATTTATGTATTGCGGATTCTATTTCATTTTCACCAGTTATAAGCGGAGGGGTTCCTTCTTTTAGCTATGAATGGATAGTGAGTAATGCAGCAGCTAATTTTAATAAAAACATATTAAATGGCATTACCAAAGGCACAGTGGATATTAATGTAAAAGTAACAGATAGCTTAAAATGTGTGTATCCCTATGACAAATTAAAAACCATTGAAATAAGAGACATTCCAATTGCAACCATACAAGCATTAGATTCCAATATTTGCAATCAAGATCCTATTGTATTAAAAGGTGCTGGTAGTAATCAATTTAAATGGTATTTAAACAAATCTGTATTTGCAGCTTCAACAGTGGACACGCTTTCAACTAGCTTACCAGGCTATTATAAAGTGCAAGTGTATGATGGATTTTGTAATTCTTTGTTATCAGATTCTGTACTCATCTACCAATATATTATTCCTAAATACAATTTTACAAGTACTAATTATATATGTATTAATACGCCTGTTAAAATTTCAGGTAATACCCAAGATGCAAAAGGCACCCATTTTAATTGGAATTTCGGAGATAGTACAAGTTCCAATTCTGCTAATCCTGGACTCCATAATTATATTAAAAAGGGAAGCTATCAAATAAAGTTAGCCTATACCAATGATTTTTGTCCTAAATACAACGATTCAGTATCGGGCAATATTATTAAAGTAGTAGATCCACTATTGGGGTCTGACTATACCATGTTTGTTTTAGCAGGTACAGATACTACACTTGTTAATATTAAAACTGATTCCGGTTATACACAGTATGCATGGTCGCCTGGCATTTATTTATCCAACCCCCAAATTAAAAGTCCATTATTTAGTGCAGTTCGCACTACAGACTATCTTTTAACAAGAACAGATACTTCCAGCCATTGTCAAATTGCAGACAATTACCACATTATTGTTTCAGGAGATGTTGTGGTGGTGATACCCAAAGCTTTTACGCCCAATAATGATGGACTGAATGATGTTTTAAAAATTGAATATGGGGCAGGACTGAGTCAGTTTAATTATTTAAAAATATTTAATAGATGGGGTAGATTGGTTTATGAAACTAATAATGTAAACGCAAGTTGGGACGGAAAAGTAAATGGAAGAGATCAAGATACAGATGCGTACAGCTACTTAATTGATTATATTACGTATAAAAATGAGCATATTACTAAGACGGGCTCCGTTATTTTACTAAGATGATAAAGGATAAACTACATATAAAAATCTTGGGCTTTCTGCTATCCTTATTCATAAGTCAGGTAAGTTTTGAGCAGACACCGTATATGTCTCAAAGTTTTTCAGCTACTAATTTTTTTAATCCAGCCGCTGTAGGATTTGGAGACAATAATCAATTTCAAACATTTTATCGCAATCAATTTTCTGGAGTAGGGGACCCCTTTCGAACTATTGGAGTGGGGGTAGATTTTGCTCTTTTCAAGAATGAGGAAAATGAGTATTATAATAATTTTGGATTGGGATTGCAGGGTGTTTCGGAACAAGTACTCAATGGTATTTTACAAACCAATGAAATTACTTTAAGCCTTGCGAATAGAGTATTTTTAAATCAGGAAAAAACTAGTTTTCTTTCCTTGGGTATTAGCTCTACTTTAATTACGCGCAATATTGATAGGAGTGCTTTAACATTTGGAGATCAGTATAATTCGGGTCGTTTATTTAATTCAACAAGTTTGGAAACTATTGGAGATTTTCCTGCAAAATTTTCTACAAATGGAGGCTTGTTGTATTCTTATACCTCGCCCGATATGTTTATTCAAGCAGGAGGCAGTACCTATTATATTAATAGAAGTTCAAGCACACAAACTTATGGCAATGTAAATCAGAGTTTTCAGTTTATTTCAACTATAAATTTGGAACGTAAAATATTAGATAACAATACTTTTTTTGTGCATGCCAATTATCAGAACCGCTTAGAGGCCGAGTTTGTTTATGTGGGAGGGGCACTTGGGCTTCCAATTCAAACATACAACGACAACAATAATAGAATGTATGTAGGTTGTTTTTATCGATCTAAAGATGCTTTGGTTCCTTATGTTGGTTTATTATACAATAAATATAAAATAGGAATAACTTATGATATCTATAATAACAAAATGACGCAATCTAATTTGCATCCACAAACCCTTGAGTTTACGCTTTCTACTTATTTAGGAAGGAACATTTCAAAAAATTTGAAAAGTATATTCAACTAAATTGAATAGGAAATTATTTTATATTATGATTGGATTGTTCATTTCAATCCAGTTATTTTCTCAAACCGATACCGAGTTTTGGTTTGCTGCCCCGGCCATTACACCAGGTCATGAAAACAAACCTATTGTTTTAAGAATGACAAGTTATGAAAAGCCGGCTATTATTACAATTACGCAGCCTGCTAATGCCGCATTTATTCCTATTGTAATTAATTTAAATAGTAATTCTACAATTACAAAAGACCTTACAAGTTATTTGACAACCATTGAATCTAAGCCAACTGGTTCGGTTTTAAATACGGGGATAAAGATTACTTCTACTGCCAATATTTCGGCTTACTATGAGGTAGGGAACTTATATAATCCAGAGATATTTACATTAAAAGGCAATACCGCAAAAGGAACTAGTTTTATCATTCCATCTCAGAATCAATTTGACAATAGAAATACAATTACACCACCAGCCACAAATGGATTTGTGATTGTAGCTACTGAAGATAATACAAAGATAGACATCACTTTAACTAAATCGGACGGCAATGGCCATGTTGCAGGTACTTTTAGTATCATTTTAAATAAAGGACAAACCTATGCAGTAATTGGAAATGGTACTTTAGCAATTGCGCATTTAGGTGGTTCAGAAGTTATATCTAATAAACCAATTTGCATAAGTATTTTTGATGACTCCATTTATGTTGGTATTAGTTTGGATTTAGCAGGCGATCAAATTGTGCCTATATTAAATACGGGTTCTGAGTTTATTATTGTAAGAGGGGCATTGAGTGCTCCATCCTATACCAATACCGATTTTTTTTATGTCTATGCAACCGAGGATGGCACAGCTATTTATGAAAATGGATCTAATATTGCCTCCGCTTCCATTAATAAAGGAGGTGTTTATAAAGGATTCTTATCGGGGAATAGTGTGTATGTGACTAGTTCCAAACCTGTGTATGTATTACAATTTACAGGCGTGGGCACTGAGGTCACTGAGACCTCTCTACCAAGTATTAAATGTACTGGATCCAATGTGGTTAGTTTTGTTCGTTCTACCAATGAGTTATTTTATTTGAATCTTATTTGTAAAGCTGAGGATGTAGAAAATTTTAGTTTAAATGGGGTAACAGGCATCCTCAGTGCTAATTTATTTTTTGATGTGCCTGGTGCAACAGGGTGGAAAGCAGCCAGAATTAGTACAGTTAATTTACCTAATTTAAATACACTCATCCCCAATGGGGTGGCCACTTCTATAAGTAATAGTTCTGGTTTATTTCATCTTGGGTTTTTAAATGGAAGTTCCTCTTCTGGGGCAAGGTTGGGATATTTCTCCAATTATAGCAAAGTAGCTATGGCCCCAAATATAATTTCAAGTTCTTGTTTAGGTAGTGATATACAATTAGCTGCTAAACAATTAAATAATGTTACATATAGTTGGAGTGGGCCCAATAATTTTACAAGTACTATTTACAATCCTATTATTGCTAAATCCACTTTAAAGGACTCGGGGTTCTATTATGTGCAAGCAACCGTTCCAGGTTGTGGAACTTCCTTGGATAGTATACATATAACGGTAAATCCATTGCCCACCATTCAATTGGTTAAATCCATGGATACCCTTTGCTTGGGGAATGCTAAATCTATTCTATATAATCTTACGGGGACCGCCCCATGGAATGTAGTATATAGTAATGGGGTTAGTTCCGATACCTTAAAAAATATAACCAGTTCAAGTTCCAGTTTTTTGGTGAGCCCAACTCGTTTCACTATTTATAAAATTAAAAATTTAATTGACTCCAATGCCTGTTCGTTGGATATAGCCAACCAGGTGTCTGATACCATTAAAGTAAATCAGCTCCCCATTGCTAATTTTGTTTATTCTGGAGTGCACTGTGAAAAAAATGATATCGTATTTACTAATCAATCCACTGCCAATTTAGACCAGGTTGTAAAATGGAATTGGGATATGGGCAATGGAACAAAACTAAATTTATTAAATGGGGATCCGTTTAATCAGCAATATAATAATTGGGGTAAGTATACAGTAAAATTATCCGTAGTGTCAAGTTTGGGATGTAATAGTGATACCCTTGTTAAGATAATTGAAGTAAAGTCGTTGCCTATTGTGGGATTTACCTTACCCAATGTATGTTTGGATGGGGGTTTGGCTTCATTTAAAGATACTAGTACTAGTTTCGAACCGGGCACAAGTTTCACCTACAATTGGAATTTTAATGCGGGTGCAACGCCCATTGTACCTGGACCTAGCTATACATTAAGCGAGCTATCAAAGGCAAAACCTTCGGTGTTATATAATGCGGGAGGGAATTATTTGGTTCAATTAAAAGTGGCCACCAATTTTGGTTGCGTGGATTCTTTAACACAAGCATTTGTCATTAATGGTTCCAACCCCAATGCTAATTTTAAAATAGTAAAAGAAATGGCATTATGTAGTAATGAGGATGTGGTTATTAAAGATAGCTCCTGGGTGTATCCTGGGAAAGTAGGCGTATTGCATATTATTTGGGGTGACGGCAAGGATACTACAATTTCGGATAGTAAAATCGGGAACTTATACAAGCATTTTTATGGGACTGCAGTAAGCAATAATAATTTTAATTATGCAATAAAAGTGCAAGCTTATTCGGGAGGAACCTGTTATGATGATTCTATAGCTAGTATTACAATTGTAAAACCACCAACCAATGTATTCCTGCAGGCTGATAAGGATTATGTTTGTTTATTGGATTCCATGTTAATTCGCACTACAATCAATGGGGGTGTCCCTCCTTTTAATTATACCTTAAATACAGATAATGCAAATTCTAGTGTACGGGGCGATTATATTTATGGAATAATAAAAGGAAATATGAATTTAGGTATAAAAGTTACAGATGCTAAAAACTGTTTGTATAGTTATTCTAATTTATTAAACATAGCAAATGCGGAACTTCCCATTGCCTCTTTAATCATTAAAGATACAGTTATATGTAATGGAGATTCTGTTACTTTAAAAGGTCAGGGGGCTTCTATTTTTAAATGGTATCAAAATGCTAATTTATTTACTATATCTAATACCGATTCTCTTCGCATTGGCAATGCTGGTAAATATAGTTTGGTAGTAAATGATGGAAAGTGTAATTCTCTGCCAACGGCTGCTTTTCCTATTATAGAATTTACCATTCCAACCATAAATATTAAATATAATATTTTGTCTTGCACCAATGGGGATGTTTTTATTCAAACCAATGCCACTGAAAAATATAAAATTCATTATGCTTGGAATTTTGGCGACAGCAGCTATTTTTATAAACCCAATCCTATTTCACACAGTTATAATAAAGTTGGAAAGTATGTGGTAAAGTTAAATGTAACCAATGACTATTGCCCCAAATATGAATATGCATTAGTGGGTGATACCATACAAATTATAGATCCCATCACACCCAAAGATTTTACTTTATTTGTTTTAGCAGACCAAGATACCATTTTAAGTCCAAAAAGAATGGATCCCAGTTATACTTTATACACTTGGATTCCTGCCTTTAATTTAAACAATCCCAATATTCCCAATCCTATATTTAATGGAGCACATAATATAAATTATACTTTACAAATAGAGGACCCGTTTACAGGATGTAAAATATTGGATGTTTATAAATTAGATGTTTCAAGCGATGTGGTGGTATCAGTGCCTAAAGCTTTTACCCCTAATCATGATAATTTGAATGATATCCTAAAAATTGAAGCGGGTGCTGGCGTAAAAATGTTAAAATCATTTATCATCTTTAATCGCTTTGGGAAAATGGTATTTCAAACCAACGATATAACCAGTGGTTGGGATGGAAGATACAACGGATATGATCAGGAGATGGACGCTTATAGTTATTTGATAGACTATGTGACGTATAAGGATATTCCCATGCACAAAACAGGTTCCTTTATTTTATTGCGATAATAAAATTATCTACCCAAATAATTTCGCACCTGATATAAGAAATTGTCTAATACATTGGACTGTCCTGGAATACCAAAAAATTTAGAAGCCACTATTAAAAATGCAATACCATAAAGTGATCCCCATAAGTGAGCACTATGATTAATATTGCCACTTCCTTTTTTAGACAAGTAAATTGTTAACCCTAAATAAATAGGTCCAAACAAAAATCCAGGAATAATAGGAGGTACTACAAAAAAACCAATTTTCATAGTGGGTTGTAAAAAGATACCAGCAAAGACAATGGCAGATACCGCACCAGATGCACCTAAACTAAAATAATTATACTTTTTTTGATACTGAAAATAAGTAGGGATAATACAAGCAACTAGGGCGGAAACATAAAATAAAAAATAAAGTATACGTCCAGCTTCTCCAAATAAGAGTGTAAAGTACTGTTCTACTAAATCCCCAAACATGTAAAAGGAAAACATATTAAAAGCTAAATGTGGAATATCGGCATGAATAAAACCACAGGTAACAGCCCGGTACCATTGACTTGGATCTTTGGCAATAGAATAAGGGTGAAAAATACATTTATCCATTAAGGTTTCGTTATTCATAGCCAATAAGGATATGCCAACAGTAGCAATAGTTATAATTAGGGTTAAACTCATTCGTAATTATTTATTCGTGTTTGTTTATTCGTGATGGTACTTTTCATTGGCCAAGATACTACATGCACGGTAAACCTGCTCGGCTAATATTAAACGTACTAACATATGAGGGAAGACCAGTTCAGAAAGGCTCCATGTGAAATTAGCCCGCTTTTTTATTTCCTCATCAACGCCATAGGCACCACCAATTAAGAATACAATGCGTTGTGCACTTTGATTTGCTTTTTGTTGTATAAATTTGGCTACTCCTGGGGAGCTTAACATTTTACCTTTTTCATCTAACAAAATTAAAACGTCAGTTACTGCTAAATTTTTAAGGATACTAGTTGCTTCTGCTTTTTTAATTTGTGCAGGTTCGGTGAGTTTACTTGGAGTGATGAGTTGCCAATTAATAGGGTAGTAATGACTGATACGTTTGGTAAATTGATCCACGCCATCCTTAATGTAGGAATCGTTTGTTTTACCAACAGAAAATATAGAAAGTTTCAATGAATATAAATTTCATCAAAATTACTAAATATAAATTTGAGTGCTTATTTACAGAATATTTAAGTGATTTTTAGCTTATTAAACCTACTGTATAGTAAATTCCTGAGTATTAGTTTCGTCTATGGAGAAAGTGTATTTGCCTTTTTTACAGTCCCCAACATAAAGGCAGGTTCTTTGTGTTTTGCCCGTAATTTTGCCTTGCATAATGTCAACACCTTGAGCATTGGTGATGGTATAAATTTTACTTTCACAATCCTCCATTGAAAAGCGGACTTCTAAAATGCCGTCCTTAACTATTTCAGTTAATGTGATCATAAATAATTGTTTAGGGGGTCTAATCAATTAGACTTCTTAAAAGTAGGGAATATTAGCAGTAATCCTATTAGATTTATATCTATTAACCATCTTTTTATATATAATTAATATTAAATTCATGATTCATAAATCACCAAAAGTGTATAAATATATGAAAATCAAATTTTTAATTACAAGTCTGCTTGCTTTTATACTTATCAAGGTAAATGCACAGGAAGCTTTAAATGTAATGCCCTACCCACAAAAAGTGGAGATGATTGAAGGTGAATTAATGCTTAATAAACTAACAACCATTAAATATGAAGGAGCCCAAAGTGCAATGGTGAGTGGAGCTATTGTAAGGTTTATGACAAAGTATAAAAATGCAAGTCTTAGACCAATACAAATTGTTGGATCTAATGAGCACTCAGATATTACGATTCAATTAAATAGTCTACCACATTTAGGCATCCCTAATTTGGAAGCTTATCAAATTCAAATTGATAGTACAATTCAAATTCAAGCAGCATCAGAAATAGGTATTTTATATGCATTAGAAACACTTAATCAATTGATGGTTTCCAATAATGAGGGGGTTCATTTTAAAAAACTAACTATACAGGATTGGCCTACTTATGCTTGGAGAGGAATGATGGTGGACTTAGCAAGACATTTTATTCCAATGGAAATGATGAAAAGAAATGTAGATGCAATGGCTGCAGTAAAATTAAATACTTTACATATTCATATATCAGATGATGAAGGTTTTAGAATTGAATCCAAAAAATATCCAAAGTTACAGGAGCAAGGATCTAATGGCAAATACTATACGCAAAATGAAATGATCAATTTTGTAAAGTATTGTAAAGAAAGAGGAATTGAGGTGTATGCCGAATTTGATTTACCAGGGCATAGTCAATCATGGTTTGCAGGTTATCCTGAATTGGCTGCAGAAAAAAAGATATATACACCTGGGCCAAGATTTAAAATTGATGGAGATAAACCTGTGAACCTAACGAGTTTAATGCAAATGATGAATACTACATCTACGCCTTCGTTGGATGTGAGTGCAGAGGCAACTTATACTTTTTTAGATAATTTAACAAAGGAGATGAAACCCATATTTAGCAAGGCTTATATGCATATGGGACTTGATGAAAATAATGGTGTGGCGTGGTTGAAAAACCCTAAAATCGTTTCCTTTATGCAAACCAAGGGAATAAAAACGCCACATGAATTACAAAATTATTTTTCAGAAAAATTTTCAAAAATCATCGAAAAAAATGGGTTAACCCCCATTGCATGGGAAGAAGCTTTTCACAACGGGCTAAATAAAAATATTCTTGTCCAAGTATGGAAACCTGGTTTTATGGGGCCTACTATGTCTATTGACACGATAGCAGCAAATGGAAATAGTTCCATTATTTCTAGAGGATTTTATTTGGATGTTTTTATGCCCGCCTATTATCATTTTTTAAATGCAGATTTTATTAAAGAAAAGTCAGATAATAAATTGTTAGGTGGGGAAGCAGCTATCTGGTCTGAATTAGTAGATGAAAGTAATTTTGAATCTAGGGTGTGGCCAAGGGCTGCAGTAATTGCTGAAAGATTTTGGTCTTCTAATAAATTGCTTGATGTTGATAATATGTATGAAAGACTAAATATAATTAATCATAAACTTTCTTGGGATGGATTGCAACAAATTTCCAGCGTAGAAAAACATGTGGATCAATTTACAAATTCACAATTAAATGAAGGTGGGAAAGAGTTGTTAAGTTTAATTACTCCAATAAAAGGGTATAAAAAAATAATGGGATTGATGACAAAACCCACTGCTATACAACCCAGTTCATTTAGACAATTAAGTGATATTATTCCTATTGATGCTGCAGGTAAATGGGTATTCAGAAAACAAGTAAAACAATATCTTCAAAACCCCAATCAGGAAAACAGGACTAAGATTGAACAAAGTTTGGGAACCTGGAAACAGCTATCAGTAAGCGTTGCTAAATCTGGCTGTCTGTCCAGTATCCAAATACATGCCGATAATCTAACGTCCATAAGTTCACAAATACTTACTTATATGTCTACTAAAGACGAGATTTTAAAATCAAATATAATTAAACAGATCTCCATTGCCCGAACACCCGTAAATGAAACTGAATTGGCCATTTTGGATGAATTAGATGCATTGGTATCAGGAAAATTGAAAGATTTGGATATGAGCTTATCTGTTTTTTAAGCTAGTTTGTTAATACTAGAATTAATTCTATTAGTTTGAAAATCAATCAATTTGCCATGAAGTCTCCCTAAATTTGTCTGCATGCGATTGTTTTCTAACAAACTAAAGATCCAATTGTATTCATTCTAAATTATCTATAATGGAAGTAAAAGTATTAGTTGTTGAGGATCATAGTATTGTGAAGATGGGCTTGACTGCCATTTTGAATAAATTAAATGTTCAAAAAGTGGCTGATGTGAGTACCTGTGCTGACTTAGTGATAGAATTGGGCACTAATGATTACACCCATTTAATATTGGATATCATATTACCAGACGGGAATACACTTGAATACATTGAAACCATCACTGAAAAGTATCCTCATTTATCTATCCTTGTTCATTCCATGCAGCCAGTGGAAGTGTATGGCAAAATATCCAATAAGTTTAAAATCCATTCTTACTTACATAAAGGGGCATCTGAATCCGAAATTAATTATCATTTAGAGCTTTTCATTAGGAATCAACCCCTGGTTTTAAAGAAGAAAGTGGAGGAGGAGGGGAACCCTTTTTCAACGCTAGCCATAAGGGAATTAGAAATCCTACATTATTTATTAAATGGCTACAGAACCAAGGAAATTGCCAATTTATTGGGCCTAAAAATGAATACGGTTTCTACTATTAAATCAAATATATTTGACAAAGTAAAAGCGGACTCATTTACGCACTTATTACAATTGGCACATGTACATCAAATTAGTTACTAATAAATTGTTTAGCGCATCATTTCGCGCATTATTAATTGCCCTCTTTCTTTTTTGTTCCCTTCATTCCTTTACACAATTACAATATAATTTTGAAAGAATCAATACCGAAAATGGGTTGCCTACGAATGCGATAAAGGGGTTACAGTTTGACGAAAAAACAAGATTTTTATGGGTGGCCACCGAGTCGGGCATTGTAAGGTATAACGGTCATGGATTTCAAAGCTTTGGAGACAATGAAAATACCGCCTTGTTAAATGGGCGTATTGTATTATTTGGTAAGGCTAAAGATGGCAAGTTGTTTGGCAAGCTAATGGATGAGCGTGTTTTTACAATAAAAGAAAATAGGGCAGTAATTGAAGATCATTCAAAGAAGCTAAGTACGGAAGCAGACTTTTTGAGCTACAAATACAGTCTTAGTGGAATTGAACGAGATAAGTTTAGTATGGGTATTGAAACCAGAGATTATTTCGTAAATAATAGTATTTATATAAAGATTGATTACAAGCTATATCAATATACTCCCGAGAAATTACAATTTAGAATTGCAATTCCGAACGATGAGACAGGTTTTGTTATTAATGATCAATTATTTTTATTAAGGAAGGATGGGGTAATTTTTGAGACAATTGAAAAAAATGGCGAATTAAATTTAAATAAAATTGCAGACTTTGGAAAAGCATTAGCTTACGATGCTAAAAATACGTTTACACAAATTAAAGTTTTTCAGAACAGTCACAAGGAGCCAGCTTTTTTATTGGCAAGCAATAAATTGTATAAAATTGAATTTGCCAATCATATAATACAAATAGACTTAATTACGGATCAGTTTCCTAAAAATGAGTTTGTAAAGTATATTCAAATAGATGACAAAACGCATGCAATTTATATTGGCACTGATAATAGAGGTTTGATAGTAGGTAGGCCTAAATATTTTAATAGGATTTTGCCTAACAATGCAATTGATGGAGTTAGCTCTTCGGCCTATGCACAATTAGTATTAAAAAATGGAGACATACAAATAAATACAGGTCAAATTTATAAAGCTAATTCAAAGTTCAATTCAAGATCAAATCAAAATGTTTTCAATAAGCCGTCTGAAACTACTACATATATCACAAAAGATAGTTTTCTTTATTTTACGAATGCAGATGGGGTCATTAAGTATGATTTAGTAAATGACAAAATTGTCGAAAAATCAATCGATATTTCCCCAACTAGAAATGCATTTATAGAAATAAATAATAAATTATACTCCTTTAATGTTGACGGTATAGCAATAAAAAATGTTAAATGGGACTACCTATTAAAGTTTTCTCAAATGCCATTTAATTTTATCGTTTATGGCTTGCAGCAAGTAAATGAAAATGAAATACTTGCTGCTACTACGGACGGGTTGTATAAGTATAATTTAAAGAAGAATACATTTACTCTATTTTATAAAGACAAAGACAACGCTAATTTTAGAACGATATATAATTTAAACGGTTATTACTTAATTGGTACTTATGGAGGTGGTGTTTATATGTTTAATAAAGACAGTATTAAGAAAGTGCCATTAGATCAGAATAAATATTTGAACTATACACATTGTTTCCTAGAGGATAAAAAGGGGAATATTTGGGCAAGCACCAATAAAGGATTGTTTATGTCACCTGGCCAGTCTTTAATTGATTTTTGGAATAAAGGACCTGGAAACATTAAATTTAGCTATTTTGGAAAGTCGGAAGGGATTGATGAATTAGAAATGAATGGGGGATGTTCTCCTTGTGCAATAAAATTAAGCAATGGCAATTTTTCTTTTCCCGGAATTGATGGTTTAATTCATTTTAATCCAGATAGTATACCTGCTTTTGATATTCAACCTAAGGTATATTTAGATAAGCTCATTATTGACAATAAGATAGTTGATATAAAAATGTTAAATAATGATTTTGCTTCTCGTGTCAAAAATATTGAATTACAATTAGGTATCTCTGGTATGTTATCTCAAGAGAATATCATGTTGGAGTATAAGTATGATGAGGAACCATGGGTGAGGGTAAATGTAAAATCCCCAAATTTAAAATTTTCTAACCCAGGCTATGGTGCTCATAAGGTTACCATTCGGATTAGAAATACCATAAATGATAAGTGGGAAACAATTACATATGGATTTTCAATAAATTATCCTTGGTATTTGAATCCTTATGTTTTTATTATTTATTTCTTTATGTCTATTGGGATGGTTCTTTTATATATCCGATTTAAAACGATAATATACCAAAGAAGACAAAAGATATTAGAAAAAGAAGTGGATGCTAAAACGCAAACTTTAAATAAATTAAATGAAAATTTATTAAAACGAAATCAGGCCAAAGATCATGTTATTGCCATTATGAATCATGACATTTTAACGCCCTTAAAGTATTTACATATCACGGCTAAAAATATTGCAGAAACATCCAATGAAGAGAAAATAAAAAAATCGATTAATCAAATTGCAAAAACTTCAAAGGATTTAGAATATCTGACTTCTAATATGCTTAATTGGGTGAAGTTTGATAATATCGAAACCTTGCCAAATAGACAAACGGTGGACTTGTATTCCTTGACCAATGATTTGGTTGAATTTGTGAAGCCCTTCAAGCAAAATGAACAAGTGCAAATAATCAATGAGATACCTGATGGGTTAATTATTCAAAATTGGGCCGATTCATTAAGGGTACTTTTATATAACTTAATAGTTAATGCGATTAATAATACCCAAACTGGAACAATCAAAATATCTTATTCTGGTTTGTCCAACGGTTATAAAATTTCAGTTACTGACACGGGAATTGGAATGAATGATTCCATGATTCAATATTTATTGAAAGGAAAAAATAAGGACGAAATAGAACAGATACCCAAATATAAAAAAGGCAATGGGGTCGGATTTCAAATTATTAGGAATATAGTTATATTAATGAATGCAACAATTGAAATTGAGAGTCAAGAGAAAAAGGGAACTTCTGTTTCAATTATATTTAAAAACTATTAACTATATAATTATCTCTACAATTATTCTATTATATTTAATTTTAATAGAATAAATTCATTTTATGTTGAAAATTTGATATGATTATATCCCATTCATAGAATTTATTCTAATTTATTTGGAGCAATATTTTGGATTTTTGTACGTCCCAAATCCATGCAATAATGTCAATTCAAAGATTTTCAAGGTTTTATAGTTTAGTTATATTTTTCTTTTTTGGGTTAAGCATATTGACAAATAATGCAAAAGCTCAGGTAGTTTCTATTACTGGAGCCGGAAGTAATACTAGTTGTACTGGTTGGGGTGTTATAAAAAATGCTGTATTGTCTCCTTGTGCTGCTATAATGCCAAGTAATTTCTACAATTTGGCTATTGGTGAAAATGTTTCATCTTCTATTAATTTCAATATGAACACTTCAATGGGGAGTGGGTATATTTTATTAGATTTTGATTTATGGATGGGTAAGCTGAGTAATAATGCGGGAAGTGCAACGGACTATGTGAGTATATTTTTTAATGGCAATACTACTTCGAATGAATATTTTAGAATTAGTCAAATTTCAAACGGCAACTATACCATTGTAGCATATAATGGTGGTTCAATTGTTAACGCACCTATACCTACTGGAACTGCTGCAATGGCTAAAGCAGGAAGGGTTGTTTTGAAAATTCCATTTTCTGGTAGGCCTACATCAGCAGGAAGTACTTCAACATTAACATTTTTTCATAGTGCTGGTAGTAACGATTATGGTTTAAGTTTTTATAAATTAGGCACAAATGATGATTATATTGGTTTTGGAACACAGCCTATTAGTCAAGTTTTATGTGCAAACAGTAATACTACCTTCTCAGTTACTCCTACTGGTTCTGTAAATAATGCTACTCCAAATTCTTACAATTATCAATGGTATAAAAATGGTACAGCTATTACAAATGGTGGGGTTTTTTCTGGTGCAACAACGGCCACTTTAAATTTAACTGGAATTACAAACACTGAGGCTGCTTCTTACACTTGTGTTGTTAGTACAAGTGCGTCATCTGGAACTATTTCTTATACCTCAAATCCGGCTACTTTAACTACAAATGCTGTTCCAACAATTACAGGTACTTTATTTGCATGTGTAGGAAGTACATCCCAATTAACAGGATCTGCATCTGCAAATATTTCAAGTCCTTGGGTTTCTTCCAATGCTGCAATTGCATCTGTAAGCAATACAGGTTTGGTTACCGCAATTAGTGCTGGAACAGTTACCATTAGTTATAAAAATACAAATGGATGTATTGTAGATCAAACATTTATATCGAGAGCTAATCCAGTATTAACTACTGCTTCTGGAAGTGCCTATTTATGTGGTGTTAGTACAACTCCTGCATCAACTTTTACTATAACAGCTAATGCGGCTCCTTTTGCAACTAGTCCATGGATGTCAAGTGCTACAAGTATTGCCACTATTGCAGGCACTTCAAGCACTAGTACAAGTTCGTTAGCAACCATTACTCAAGTTGCTGGCGGTACTACAAATATTACTTTTAAAGATATTTATGGCTGTACAGCAACCACTCCTTATACAGTACAAAATGTTGGAATTAGTGCAATAACTGCAAATACTTCAATTTGCACTGGGCAATCAGTTAATTTAAATGCAACCTCATCAGGTAATATTATAAATTGGTATGATGCTTCTGGTAATCAATTAAGTTCTGTTTTAAGTGGTGTGAATTATGTTGTTACTCCAAGCGCTCCAGGTACATACACTTATTATGCAGAAGCTGCAATACAAGCTACAACCAATTATTTACCTAGTTTAAATTATTATACATGGGTTGTTCCTAATGGCGTGACAGCACTTTCTGTTCAAATGAAAAGTGGGGGTGGTGGAACAGGAGGTTGTGATACTTATTGCGGTGCTGCTGGAAATCAATCGAAATATATCAATTCTTCAATTATAGTTACACCAGGACAAACTTTACAAATAGCACCTGGTTTTAGAGGAGGTAATGGTGGATCTAATGCTACCAATTGTTGCGGAGGGATAGGTGGTAAAAATGCGTATGGTTATAATGGAGGTGATGGAGGAGCAGGAGGACCTGGTGGATGGTCTGGTGCTGGAGGTGCTGGTGGAGGCGCTTCCGTTTTAAAAATATTTAATTCCAATGGTTCACTTGATAGAGAATATATATTAGCTGGATCCGGAGGTGGAGGTGGTGGAGGTCAATTTGGTGTGGGAGCGAATCCAGTTACCGAAACTTATAGAGCTGATGGTGCTTCTGCAGGTGCAGTTGGTTTAAAAACGCCTGGTGATGGTGGTGGAGGTGGTGGAGGTGGTGGTGGAAAGAAAGGAGGTATTGGTGGACCAGGTTCTCCAACAGGTGGTGATGTGGGAGGTTCAGGTGGTAGTGATGGTCAAGACCAATTATATGGTTTAACTTTTACTAAAGTTGGATCAGGGGATGGTTTTATTACCATTTCTTATGAAGCACAAGGTGTAGGTGCATGCGTAACGCCAGTTAGAAAACCTGTGGTTGTAACCGTTTCTCAAGGGAATAATGCTGGTACAATTACTGGGACATCTGTCATTTGTAAAACAACTGCTACAACTTATTCTTCGACTGGTTCAATTTTGACAACTGGTGCAACTGGAACTTGGGCAAGTTCTAATACAGCTGTTGCTAGTGTGAATGCTACTTCGGGTGTTATTATTGGCTTAACAGCTGGAACTGCTACAATTACTTATACCATCACAGGTGGATGTGGTGGAACGGCTGTAGCTAGTAAACAGATTACAGTAGTTGAACAACCTGTAATCACGTTACAACCATCTTTAACCAATCAAGGATATTGCTTAAATGCAAGTTCTGGATTACTAAATGCAGCTGCTTCAAATGCAACATCTTACCAATGGTATTCAACAAATTCAGCAAATCCTTTTGGAAATGCTTTGAATTTTGATGGTACAAATGATTATATAAGTTTACCAAATGAATCAAATTTTGATTTTACAAATCAAATGACAGTAGAAGCATGGGTAAATGTTTCAGCATTTACAAAAGCCTATCAAACAATTATATCTAAGGGAGATAATTCATGGAGACTTGCAAGAAATAATGTATCAAATAATATCACATTTGCAATTAATAATACAAGTTCAACTGTTTTTACTGTAAATAGCGCAAGTAATTTAAATGATGGTAAATGGCACCATGTGGCTGGCACTTTTGATGGTACAAATATTAAAATATTTGTAGATGGCAAAATGGAAGGAAGTACAACTACTACTGGAAATATTTTTAATTCAAGTAATTTAGTTTTTATTGGAGAGAATGCGGGGATTACTGGAAGACAATTTGTTGGATTAATGGATGAAGTGAGAATTTGGAATTTACCTCGTTCTGAATCTGAAATTAAGAATAACTTTTTAAATGAATTAACTGGAAATGAAACCGGTTTAGTTTCTTATTTTAAATTTAATAATACAGTTGCATCTGGTACAAATAGCACAACCGTAACAGATGTTAAAAATGCAAATAACGGAACTGCTGTCAATTTTGCTTTAACAGGAGCAACTTCAAATTATATAGCTAATTCCAACGATGGTAATGGAACAATCGTTTCCCCTAATGGCACTTCTACTTCTCTAAGGCCTTCAACCGCTATGGCTGGTGATTTTTATTATTATATGACTGCATCCAATGAAGCATGTTCTGTAGTTTCTGACTTATCAGCAAGAGTTAGAGTTGCTGCAGATTGTACTGGATTAGACGCAGATGGGGATGGTATTTTAGATGAAAATGATATTGATGATGATAATGATGGAATAATTGATGTTGATGAAATGGTAAATTGTGATGCTCAAATAATTACTCCTATTTCTGCCATTTCTAGTCCGGTTTATGGTTCTTCTACTGCAACAAAAACGATTGATGGTTCAGGTTTTACAGGAACGGGATTAACTGCTGTTGTAAGTGCGCCAGCTTTGATATCTGATGCATGGTACATGGCAGAACCAAGTACCACAGGATTTATTGAGTATGCCATGCCTTCAAATACTAACGCTACAGGTGTTGTATTATGGGCGCCAGATGCAAATAATTATGGGGGAGGTGATGGACCTGTAAAAGATTTTACAGTAGTAGTAACTTACGGGGGCGGATTAACTTATACAACTACCTCTTATGCTACAGCTCAACCAAATGCAAGTGGTGCATTAACCGGTGGTCAAGTTTTTAACTTTACTAAGGGTTTAAAAGATATTACAAAAATTAGATTAAATATTTCTGCGGGTTGGTATGATATCAATAATAATAGCACAGGACAAGTAACTACATTAGGACAAACCGTGAATGCTGCTTACAACATGACCTTGAGTGAGTTTAGGGTTTTATGTAATACACAGGATGTAGATACTGATAGTGATGGAATTCCTAATCGGTTAGATTTAGATTCTGATGGTGATGGATGTCCAGATTCAAAAGAATCAAACGTATCAGGTACTTTAATCACAGGTACTTTAAAAAATGGAACAGTTCTAAATCCAACTACAACTTATAATGTTGCAAGTGCTCGTGCTGCTGGGCCATATGGAGTTAATGGTTTAGCTGATAATCTTGAAACCTCAACTGAAAATGGTATTATAAATTACACAAGTTATTATACAAAATATGCAGTTTCAAATTCAATTAATGCGTGTTTAGATTCGGATGTTGATGGTATTCCAGATGTGTATGACTTAGATGATGATAACGATGGTATTCCAGATGATACTGAAATGACCTGTACAAATGCAAATAATGCAAATAAGTCAGGTATCATTGTTTCTTCATCTGTAACCTGGAATTATAATGGTGCTAATAGGTTATCAAATTTAGTGGATGGTATTGATGGGTCTGTAAATGCAGTGTATCCCCCAACAACAGCAGGTGCATTAAATGATCAAACCATTTTGCAATTTGATTTACCATTTCCTAAAGTACTAACATTAATTGAACTAGGAAACTATCCTAATCAATCACCTTTTACTGCAGGGGGTACATATAAGTTACAAGGATTTGATGGGGCTAATTGGATTGATATTGTCGGTTCTCAAGTAATAGCGAATACTACAGCAAAATATGCAAGTAATAATTCCTATAAATTGGATATGCCAAACAATATTACACCATTTGGGAAGTATAGAATGTTTGGTATATCAGTTGCTGGGGTTGGAAATTGGATGAATGAAGTATATTTTGAAGAAAGAACATGTGTAGATAAAGATACAGATGGTGATGGCACTCCAAACAGAATTGATTTAGATAGCGATGGAGATGGTTGTTCGGATTCCAAAGAAGGAGGAAGCTTTAGTTTAAATAGTGGATTGACATTCAGTTCAAGTATTTCTGCGGGCGTTAACTCAAATACAACGTTACAAAATGCACAGATCACTAGTGCTAATTTTGGAACGAACGGTTTAGCCAATCTTTTAGAAAAAATCACTGATAACGGTATCATTAATTATCAGTCTTATTACAATACCTATGCAACAGATGCTACAAAAAATATTTGTAATTTGACAGATTCTGATGGAGATGGGATTGCAGATGTGATAGATTTAGATGATGATAATGATGGAGTCTTAGATACAGAAGATTGTGGCACTCCAATTCAAGGTGTCTCATGGCTTTATGCTGCTAATAGTGCTGTTTCTAATTTAGACGATAATTCTAGTATTTCCTCAAGTGGCAATCAATTAGCTGGTGCAGGATTAACACAGATATTTTCTAATACCACCACAACATTGTCTAATGTAAATGCAACAACATATTCAAGTTCAGTAACTAATAATGAATTTTTAGAATTTCCTTTCACTATTAGCAATACAGCAACTAATACAACATTATCCTCTCTTGGTTTTGGAAGATATTCAATATCTAACGGCGCTTATAATATCACTGTAGTAATCTCTAGTGATAATTTTATTACAAAAAAAGATATTTTACAAGATTATGTAATGAGTGCTATCAATGGACCAAGAATCATTTCAATTTCCCCACAATATTTAACAAAAGGGACCACTTATAAAGTTAGATTTTATTTTTATGGTGCAACAAGTATTGATATCGATGATTTTTTATTCAATTTTGCAAATTGTGACACCGACGGTGATGGAATTATTAACAGTTTAGACCTCGATTCAGATGGTGATGGTTGTCCAGATGCCAAAGAAGCAAGAGTAACTGGGACTTTAACAAGCGGCACGGTTGTAAATTTAGTAAACAATAATGCAGGTGCAGGAACTGCCACTTCAACTACTGTTGGATTTGCAAACTCAATAGCAGCTGGACCTTATGGGACAAATGGTTTTGCAAATAGTTTGGAAACAAGTTTAGAAAATGGAACTGGAAATTATACATCTACTTATGCAACATACGCTTTAGATAAAACGAAAGAATTATGTACCGATACCGATGGTGATGGAATTCCTGATGCTTTGGATTTAGATG